>CALFXW010000260.1 GCA_937957805.1 uncultured Sphingopyxis sp. | reverse complement strand
TTGCTGCCTGTCAGGCGCCACGTGCCATCCGGGCCAGGCTCCGCGCGGGTGCGCAGCAGGCCCAGGTCGCTGCCAGCCTGGGGCTCGGTCAGATTCATCGTGGCCAGCCATTCGCCGCTGGCGACGCGGGGCAGGTAGCGTTCGCGCAATTCCGCGCTGGCATGGTGGCGCAGGCAGTCGTAGGCGCCGTGCAGCAGACCGGGCGCCATCGTCCAGCCGTGGTTCGCGGCGCTCAGCATTTCATAGAGCACCGCCTCCATCACCAGCGGCAGGCCGCGCGTCTGTTGCCGGTGGCGCGGCATGGTCATGATCGCCTCTATCGATACGCCGTCCGACGCAGTGTAGCGAAAGGCGCTGACCGGGTTCATATGCGCATCGCGCACATGGTCCCAGCGATAGCCAATAAGCTCGAGCGCGCCTGTCCCCGTATCAAAGAGGTAATAGCTGCCCCCCTGGTCGGGCGCGGCGACTAGGACGACGAGCTTGGTTTCATTCTGGTTGCGGCTGCCGATGGTGACATTGCCCGCGCCGAACCTTTCTTCGAGCAGCGACATTATTTCGGCGTAGCGCGGGTTGGTCCATTGCACCGTGTCGCGCGCGGTTGTGGCGGCAAAGCCGACCGGCAGGCGCCCCCCGAAATTATAAACCAGCCCGTCAACATCATAGCCCTCGGTCTGGAAAACCGGCGCGCTGTAGCTGAGGGTGGATAGGTTGACGCGATAGATTTTGTGAAAACCATCGCGGTTGTCGCGCACCAGCGCATTGTCGCTGGTCGGCGAAATCCACAGCACATTCAGCCCTGCGCCCGAAAAACTGGGGTCGGCAGCGTTCGAAACGGTGCGGAAATTTTCGCTGCCGTTGGATCGGTAGAGGACGCGCGTTCGTCCATTGTCCCGGTCATACCCAATGCCAAAGCGCACCACGCCATTGGCATCTGCATCCCAGCTTTGCACTTCGGGGTTCTGGCGCTGGACAAAGGTGAAATTGCCGTTGTGGACGTCGATGTCGATGACTTCGTTGCCCGTCGCGGTGCTGCTGCGTTCAAAACGCATGGCGTTTCGCTGCACCAAAATATGGCCGCTTTGATGGTCGACATGCATGATGGTGCCACCATTGCTGCCCGCGCCATCCCACGCCAATTGGCGTATACTACCGCCCGCCAGATCATAAGCTACCAGTCGGGTGATGTTGCCGCGACCGCCGCCAAAATCCTCATAACTATAATATTGCAGGACGAGTGTGTCGTTGCCGACCCAGTTATAATCGCCGATCGCGCGGTCACCCGAATCGCGCACCTCATCCATCGCGGCGATGAAATGCGGGGTGCGCGCGGCATCGTTCAAATCATACCAGGCGAGGAAGGCGCGCCCCTGATTGGCCATGCGCACCACCATCTTGCTGCCGTCGGGCGACAGGCGCGGGCCGGAGAGGGATGGGATACGGCGGAACCAGCTGGTCGGCACGCGGCCATGCCCCGCCGAAATATCGGGCGCATTGACGACGGTGTCGCGGTTTTCCTGCGCCCATGCGCCGCCACCCAGCGCCGCACTGCCCAGTGCCAGCGCCGCTGCACCCACCAGCCATGCCAAAGATTTATTATTTGTCATCACGACCCCCATCTGCCCAAGTCCCGTTTCACCTTGGCCGGGACGCTATCGCGCGCGCGGCGCGGCGACAAGCACCAAAAAGCCGTGCCTGCCGTTCCTGTGCTGCTGCATAGGCCGGCGCATAATGCCTCCGCCCTTCGTCATCCCCTCGCAAGCGGGGATCCATTAAGAAAATCCCCACCCCTGACCCCTCCCCTGAAGGGGAGGGGGATTTGCTCTCTTTGGCTCCGCGCCTCTCTCGTAAAACAATATATCCGCGCTGGTCTCCGCCCGTTCCTATTTCGACACGCTCTATACGAACGGGCGATACGGGCGGGGCTGGGTTCATCCTTTGCCGTTCGTGCCCTGCGAAGTAGAGACACGGACAGCATAATAATGTGCCCCTGTGCAGGCAGGGGGTATCCTTGGCGTGCCCCTGCGAAAGCAGGGGCATAGTGATGCATGCACTTGCCTGTTGTTCCTAGGCTCCTGCTTTCGCAGGAGCACAAGTAAGACTCCTCCTGCATAGGCCGGAGCACGGGATTTGCGCGGTGCGCCGACAAGCAACAAAAAGCCCCGCCGGAATGTCCGACGGGGCTGATTGGTCATATTGGTCTGCTTATTACATCGCAGCTTTAAATATGCGCGTTTTTCAAACCGCAGCCTTAAACATGCGCGATGTTACATCGCGCCGTGCGCCAGTGCTGCCAGCAGCAGGATGGCGACGATATTGGTGATTTTAATCATCGGGTTCACCGCCGGGCCGGCCGTATCCTTATACGGGTCGCCCACCGTGTCCCCGGTGACTGCGGCCTTGTGCGCTTCGCTGCCCTTGCCGCCATGGTTGCCATCTTCGATATATTTTTTGGCATTGTCCCATGCGCCGCCGCCCGAAGTCATCGACAACGCGACGAACAGGCCGCCGACAATCACGCCGAGGAGCAAGGCACCAAGCGCCGCAAAGCCATTGGCGTCGCCCGCAACCTGCCGGATGACAAAATAGACCACCACCGGCGCGAGAACGGGGAGCAGCGACGGGATGATCATTTCCTTGATCGCGGCCTTGGTCACAAGGTCAACCGTGCGGGCATAATTGGGACGGCTGGTGCCGGCCATAATGCCCTTGTCGTTGGCGAACTGGTCACGCACATCCTTGACCACGTCGCCCGCTGCACGGCCAACCGCCGTCATACCCATCGCCCCAAAGAGATAGGGGAGCAGCGCGCCGAGCAGCAGCCCGACGATGACATAGGGGTTTTCAAGGCTGAAATTGACCTGAAGCTGCGGGAAATAATGCTTCAAATCGGTGGTATAGCAGGCGAACAGCACCAATGCCGCCAAACCTGCCGAACCAATGGCATAACCCTTGGTCACGGCCTTGGTCGTGTTGCCAACCGCGTCGAGCGCATCGGTGCGTTCGCGCACGCTGTCATCCAGCCCCGCCATTTCGGCGATGCCGCCCGCATTGTCGGTAACCGGGCCATAGGCGTCGAGCGCCACGACCATGCCCGCCAGCGCCAGCATCGACGTTGCGGCAAATGCAATGCCGATCAGCCCCGCCAGTTGATAGGCGATGATGATGCCCGCAACGATGACGATGGTCGGCAGCGCGGTCGCTTCCAAAGAAACGGCCAGCCCCTGAATGACATTGGTGCCATGGCCGGTTTCCGATGCCTTGGCGATCGAACGCACCGGGCGATAATTGGTGCCGGTATAATATTCGGTAATCCAGATGATAAGGCCGGTAACCGCCAGACCCAGCATCATGCACCAGAATAGCTGCATGCCGGTAAAGGCGCCTTCGCCGGTCAAACCGCCGCCGATGGCGGTGTGAAGGTCACCCAGCGCGAAGTTGATCGCCCAGTAAATCGCCAGGGTCGACAGCGCAGCGGTTACCAAAAACCCCTTGTACATCGCGCCCATGATGTTGGTGCCACCGCCCAGACGGACAAAAAATGTCCCGATGATCGATGTGATGATGCACACGCCACCAACCAACAGCGGCAGCGCCATCAGATTGTTGAACAATTGGACGTCCGACACCCCGGTGACGAGCAGCGCGATGAGCACCATCGTCGCCCCCACGGTGACGACATAGGTTTCGAACAGGTCAGCGGCCATACCCGCACAATCGCCGACATTGTCGCCGACATTATCGGCAATAACGGCAGGGTTGCGTGGATCATCCTCTGGAATCCCGGCTTCGACCTTGCCGACCAGATCGGCCCCGACGTCCGCCGCTTTGGTGAAAATGCCGCCACCCAGACGCGCGAAGATGGAAATGAGCGAGGCCCCGAATGCGAGCGCGACGAGTGCATCGACCACTTCACGGCTGTTCGCCGCCTGACCGGCGACCGCCGTCATATAATAGAAAAAGCCCGCAATCGCGAGGAGCGCGAGGCCAGCGACCAACATGCCGGTAATGGCACCGGCGTTGAACGCCATGGTCAGCCCGTCCTGCAACCCCTTTTGCGCGGCAGCGGCGGTGCGGACATTGGCGCGCACCGAAATATTCATGCCGATATAGCCCGCCGCACCCGACAAGACCGCACCCAGCACAAAGCCGACCGCCGAGGTTACATTGAGCGCGAGCGCGACAATCACCGCGACCACGACACCGACGATGGCGATGGTGCGATATTGCCGACCCAGATAGGCCTTGGCCCCTTCCTGAATGGCGGCTGCAATATCCTGCATTTTTTCGTTGCCGGCGGATGATTTTAGCACCCGTTGGCTGGTGACGATGCCATAGAGCACGGCGATAAGGCCGCACGCGATGGCGATGACGATCATGGACATCGGACCCTTGTTCCTCCCTTTATGCACATGGGGATGTGGATGCTGAAAAGCCCCGCTTTTTACCCATTGCCCCAATAAGGCGGCCATCGCTAAGGCCAAGATGATGAAAGGGCAAGCAAAAGCGCGCTGGGTTTACCCTAATGTTCCCAGCCAAGATTGCCCGGAGCAACCGGCTGCCCGTCGATCAGCAGCGCGGCATCGCTTTGGCCTAGGATGTCGCCAATCCGCTGCGCGTTGACCGGCGGCTCCACACCGGTGGGCAGGGCGAACAGCAGGGCATAATCATCCCCCCAGCGCATCGCGGCATCGGCATCCAAGGCATCGGGATGGAGGGGGAGGGCGGCGGTGGATATGTTGATGCCGACCCCGCTCGCCTCAGCCATGCGCTGCGCATCGAGCAATAATCCGTCGGACACGTCCATCATCGCATGGGCCAAGGGCGCTATTGCGCGTCCCGCCGCCAGCAATGGGCGCGGCCGCAAAAGGGCATCGACCGCCGCGCCCGTGGCATCGCCGTCATTGGTGAGCGCGACAAAACCGGCATGCGCGCCGCCGATGCTGCCCGCCAGCCACAGCGCATCGCCCACCCGCGCGCCGCTGCGCGCAGGGAGCGGCAGGTGGCTCGCCCGCCCGACCATCGTCATACCAAAGCTGCGCATGCCCACTCGTCCATGCGGCATTGCCGGTGCGCGGCTGGTGTCACCGCCCCATAATGCGCCGCCCATTTGGGCAAAGGCGGCGGCCAGCCCATCGGCAAAACGCGCGTCCCATGCGGCGTCCGACAGGCTGTAACCCAGCAATGCACCCAGCGGCTCTGCCCCCTTGGCCGCGAGGTCGGAGAGGTTGCGCGCCACCAGTTTCCACGCGACATCGGCGGGGTCGGCGCTTGCGAAAAAATGCACCCCTTCGACCATCTGGTCATGGGTGAGGACAATATCGCCCAA
>CALFXW010000259.1 GCA_937957805.1 uncultured Sphingopyxis sp. | reverse complement strand
CGTTCAAGACCGACGCCGAGAAGGACGAGGCGGTGGTGAAGGCGCTGACCGAGTTCCGCACCAAGGCGTCGGGCAGCCGCGCGGCGGCGAACAGCGCAGCGGGGCCGAGCCGCCCATATTTGGGGTGTTGCCAGCGCGCCAACGCCTCTGCACCCACTATGGCATAGCTATCGAGCGCAAATTGCGGCTGGAAAAGGATGCTGAGCTGTCCCGGTGCTGCATCCATGTCGATGCCGCCCAGCCATGTCGCGAGCAGTCGGCATTGCCGCTGCAACCGCGCCAGTAGGGCATTTGGTCCCTCCCCCTCCCGCGCACGCGCAAAGCCGATGCGCAGCGCATCAGCCCCCATATGGCGCGCCAGATGGGCCCGATGCGCGTCCGCAATGCTAAGCGCCAAGGTCATTTGTTGCGCCGATTGCCCGATAACCGCCGCCCTGCCGAGGTTGAAAAGCCAATGCTGCGGACCAATGCGCCAATGGCTGGT
This sequence comes from uncultured Sphingopyxis sp., assembly GCA_937957805.1. Lineage (GTDB taxonomy): Bacteria > Pseudomonadota > Alphaproteobacteria > Sphingomonadales > Sphingomonadaceae > Sphingopyxis. Next base: position 1,578 of record CALFXW010000259.1, on the reverse strand, counting down.
AACGCCATCGCTCCGCAAACGCTCCGTCAGGTCGCGTTCAAAAATGGTGATCGCTATTTCGCCATCGCTGCGCCGGGAAACGGGTTGCAGCGGCGATATTCCGAGCAGCATCAGCAATGCGCCATCCCCCGCGCGCGCGACCGCGCGGCGCAGAACCGGGTCGCTCATCCGGGTGATCCGTGGCCCCTGCTGCACCCGACGTGGCACGGCGGGCAACCATTCGACCTGCCCCGCAACGCGTTCCGCATCGGCAATAATATGGTGCACCAATTGGCCAGTGACCGGCGCGGGCGGCTGTGCTTGCACAAAAGCAACATATTGCTGGCCCGAACGCAGCAACCGCCACGCCGCAAAGGCGCGCCGACGATCCGCCGGGTGCATCGCGCGGGCAAAGCCGCGAATGTCGCCAAAGCGCGGATCGGCGAACAGGCGGGTCATGGCCCCATCATCAACCCCGCCCGCCGCTTCTTCCCGCAGCAAATTGCGACCCTTGAGCCGCCACCAGAACAGCCGCGCATTGACAGGCGCCCTGCCCTCCCCCCGCGCCGCGAGGCCGAGTGCCAGCAACAGTTGCGCATCGCTCCACGGGTGCGGCAGCATGGCGGTGACGCCGAGCGCGGCAAATTGCGGCAAAATGGCGCTGTCCACCCGATCATAGAGGAGCAAGACCCCCGTCTGCATGCTGTCCCAAGTGTCGCCAAGCGCGCGCACCGCCGCCAGCGCATCGTTCATGGCATCGCGCGCATCGATAATCAGCAAAGGCACCGCGCTTTCGGCAAGGCGGCGGCGCAAATTATCGCTCTGCCGCCCAGCCAGCACGCGATAGCCGAACGCACCCAATTGACCCGCCAACGCATCGCGGTGGACAAAGGACAACAACAGGGCGCGGCGCGCAGGAAGGTCGGAATGCGGCATTGCCACGCGCTATAGCGCAATTTCCTTGCCCATTGCTTGCTTTGCGCACGTCGGGGGTTTAACCCGCGAGCGTGGAACAGAAAACCGCCCCCTCCCCCCCCCAGTCGGACGTTGAAAGCGCGAGCCCCCGCGCGCGGATGCGCGACGCTTTTGGCCGCACAATCAGCTATTTGCGCATTTCGGTTACCGACCGCTGCGACCTGCGTTGCAGCTATTGCCTGCCGCAGCAGGGGGCTGAATTTTTAGAGCCTGACTCTTGGCTACGCCCCGATGAAGTGCTGCACATCAGCCGCCTGTTGGTGGCGCAAGGCATCAGCCATATCCGCCTGACTGGGGGCGAGCCTTTAACACGCAAAGGCGTGCTCGACATCGCCCAAGGCCTAGGGCGTTTGCGCGGCTTGCAAGAGCTGTCGCTCTCGACCAATGCCACACGCCTTAGCGCATCCGCTGCGGCTTTGCGCGCCGCCGGGGTCGATCGAGCAGCCTTCGCGCTTCCGCTTCGACGGCGCGCCCTACGTCGACGGCACCGTCGACCGCAGCTTCCTCGGCGAGTTCACGCCGCAGCTCTACATCCCGGGCAACCCGCCGCACCCGCTGACCTTCGTCAACGGGCTCCTCGACCTGCTCGGCATCAAGAAGTAGCCCGGCGCCGAGAGCGAGGAC
>CALFXW010000258.1 GCA_937957805.1 uncultured Sphingopyxis sp. | reverse complement strand
GATCTACACAGGCGAAGACACTCTTTCCCTACACGACGCTCTTCCGATCTCGCCGTTTCGACCGCGCCAACCCCTGCTGCAATCGTCGGCAGATCATCGCTGATCAGCGTCGGCAGCAATGCGGTGGTGCCATAGGGGTGGTGCGCAGCGGCAATCGCCGCCACCGCATCGACATTGGGCGCATCGTTGAACAAGACGCCGCCGCCGCCATTGACCTGCAAATCAATAAAGCCGGGGACGATAAATTGCCCGGCCACACCCTGACGTGCCAGATCCGCGGGCAGCGTGTCCTGTGGCACGATGGCGGCAATTTTTCCACCATCGACAATCAGCGCATGCCCGTCGACCCAGCCGGCATCACCCAAAATACGGCCGTCTATATAGGCACAGCGCGTCATGTTGTTTCGGTCACTTTCTTGAGCAGGGGCGGCACATCGGGGTTTAGCCCGCGCGCAAACGCGAGCCGCGCGACCATCAGGTAAAAGCTTTGTATCTGCACGATCGGCGCGATCAGCGGATCAGCCTTTATGCGCGGCAGTTCGCGCGCGCCGTCGGGGCAGGGGCCTACGACAAAGGGCTGGCTGCGCGTCGCCACCAGATCGGCTATCAGCGCGTCCACACCAGCGGCGGCTGCATCATCTGGCCGGAAAATCAACATCGGCACGCCGGTTGCGGCCAGTGCCATCGGCCCATGGCGAAGTTCGGCGGTGCTGAATGCCTCGGCATGAATGCCGCATGTTTCCTTGAGCTTGAGCGCCGCCTCCTGCGCTACGCCAAAGCCCGCGCCGCGTCCGAGTACCAGCATATTTTTGGCATATTGTAGCGCATCGGCAAGCGGTGACCAGTCGAGCGCCTGTGCGGCGCGGAGCGCAGCGGGCAGTTTGAGGAGAGGGGAGGGGGCAGGGCCGTCCGTCGCGGCGGCCTGCACCCCATGCACCAGTGCGGCGATAGCGGCGAGCGAGGTGATGTAACTCTTGGTTGCCGCGACGCTTATTTCCGGGCCGGCGCACAGCGATATCGTCCAATCGGCGGCATGCGCCAGCGGTGAATCGGGCGCGTTCACAATGGCAAGCGTGCGTGCCCCCTTCGTTCGAGCATAGCGCAGACTTTCGATCAGGTCGGGGCTGGCCCCAGACTGCGAAATGGCAATGAACAGGCTGCCTGCCGGGATATGGAGGTCGGCGCGATATACCGATCGTACCGATGGCGCGGCCGACGCGGTCACCCAGCCGAGCCGCGTTTCAATCAGATATTTGGCAAAGGTTGCGGCATGGTCGCTGCTGCCGCGCGCGCAGGTGATGACCATGGCCGGCGGATTTTGCTGCAATGCCCGAGCGACATTGGCGATGGCGAGTGCGCTTTCGTGCACCAGACGGGCCACCGCGTCGGGCGCCTCCATCGCCTCTTTATACATCAGGCTTTGACGGTAATCGGGCACGCTTTATCCTTCTACCAGTTCGGCAACAAAGTCATAGCTGTCACCGCGGTACCAGCTTTCGGTCATTTCGACCGCGCGCCCGTCGGCCAGAAAACCGCGCCGCTCGATGAGCAGGCCGGGCATGCCGACATGGACGCCCAATAATTCGGCGGTCGCCTTGTCAAAAAGGACGGCGCGCAATTTCTGGAGCGCGCGCACCGGGCGATGCCCGCTCGCTTCCAATGCGACATAGAGCGAATCGCCGACCTGTTCGATGTCCGGGAGGGCAAAGCTGGCGATGGTGGAGCGTTCGAGCGCCATCGATTCGCCATCGGCATAGCGGGCGCGGACAAAGCGCAACACATCGCTGCCGGGGCTGAGGCCGAGCGACAATGCTTCGCTCGGCGTCACCGTGCCGGTCGAGCGGCTGATCCATTTGCTCGACGGGTTGCGCCCCCGCGCAATCATATCCTCGGTAAAGCTCGACAATTTGGCGAATTGTTTTTCGACCCGGGCACGGACAAAAGTGCCCGAACCCTGACGACGCAGCAACAATCCTTCATCGACCAGATCGTCGACCGCGCGGCGCACAGTGACCCGGGAAACACCAAAATCTTCAGCCAATTGCCGTTCCGCAGGAATGGAACGCCCAGGCTGAATTTGGCCGCTTTCTATCGCCTGTTTCAGCGCATCGCTGACCAGTTGATACCGCGGCCCCATGTCATCGCGCGTCGCCCGATTTGCTTCGCTCATTCAATTGCACCCCATTGCCCGAGTTTCGGCAATACCATTGCATAACCAATTTTGTCCAGCCCATCGGTAAAATTGTTACAATTATGCGCAAATGCGCCAATGTCAGATGAAAATTGCGCATTGGTGCAGGAATGGGCTTGTATTTGATTTGAAAATGATGATACCAACGTCATACCAATTATGTCGCCAATTCCTTGGGGAGGAATGTTTCATGCGTCGCGCTCTTACTTTGACCACATCCACTTTGGCCGTTTTTGCGGCTTCCAGTCCCGCCTTCGCGCAAAATGCGCCAGCCGCTGCAGCCGCCGATCAGGAGGAAATCGTCGTTACCGGTTACCGCGAATCGGTTGCCCAGTCGCTCGATGTCAAACGCAATCTGGACATGATTGCCGACGTGATTTCGGCTGAAGATATCGTAATATATTTTGTAGCTTTAGTTCTTTGTCGAGATTGGTGAGTTCGGTGTACTTCTTTGTGTTTATTGAGTATTTTTCTTCAAAGCTTATTCTTCCAGTTATGGATGTCCAATCTTCTACTGTAGATATCACGCCTTTGGACGGTCCACGATCAAGTATTAGATATCTTATCTGAT
>CALFXW010000257.1 GCA_937957805.1 uncultured Sphingopyxis sp. | reverse complement strand
ACAAGAACGCCGATCTGTGATGCCCCGAGCGGTTGTTGCCCGTCGCGGACTCTTCGTCCGCCTTTTCCTGCTGGCCCTGGCGGCCACGGCGGGCTTTGCCCTGCCCCTGCCGCGCGCTCTGGCAATCAGCGCGCCGCGCCTCTTTATCGAAAGCCCCAACATCGTCGCGGCGGGGGCCGCGCAAAGCTTTTGGCGCGATGGCGACCGGCTGATTGTCGAAATGGGTCGCGCGGCCGGGGCGAACCCGCCGACAGACGCGATCCGCGGCCTTATCCGCATATCCGACGGGCGCGCGCTGACATTTGCGGCCAGCGCGGGCGAAGTCGCGGCGGGCGGCTCATTATTGACGCGCATCCCCTCTGCCCGCGAAGGCGGCGGGGCGAGCGCGCAAGCACCCGGCACCACCGGCGTGTTTGATTGGGCATTATTTTTGTCCGCGCTGGGCGGGGCGATTTTGGGCGGCCTAATCCTCAACATCATGCCGTGCGTCTTTCCGATATTGAGCCTGAAGGCATTGGCGCTGGCGCGCGCGGGCGGTGATGAACGCACCGTCCGGCAAGAAGGCATGGCCTATGCCGCGGGCACCATCATCACCGCGATGCTGCTCGGTGCGGTGTTGATGCTGCTGCGCGCGGGGGGGGAGGCGCTGGGCTGGGCGTTTCAGTTGCAGCGCCCCGAATCGGTCGTCCTGCTCATCGTGCTGATGGGGGCGGTTGCCGCCAATTTGGCCGGATTATTCGAATTTACCGGCCTCAGCTTTTCGATGCGACCAAAAAATGTGGCCGATACGGATGATGATGGCGCGCGCGGCGCATTCCTGACCGGCGCGCTCGCCGCCTTTATCGCGACGCCGTGCACCGGCCCGTTCATGGGCGCGGCGCTGGGCGCGACGCTGACGCTGCCCATTTGGGCGGCGCTGCCCATATTTGGCGGGCTGGGCTTTGGCTTGGCGCTCCCCTTCCTCGCCATCGCTTATATCCCCGCGTTGCGGGCGCGCCTGCCGCGCCCCGGCGCGTGGATGGTGACGCTGCGCCGCTGGCTGGCGGTGCCGATGGCGCTGACGGCAATCGCCCTCGTCTGGCTGTTGTCGCGGCAGGTCGGCATGACCGGCTGGTGGCTGGGCGGCGGGCTGCTCCTCGCGGTGGCGATTATCAGCTACATTGGTGGTCGCAAGCAACAGGCGGGCGGCAGCATTTCGCCATATCTATTTGTAATGGCTGGCTTAATCGTTCCTGCCAGTCTGTGCATCCCCCCGGCCAAACCGGCTATGCAAGGGGCTATTTCAAACCGCAACGCTGCCCCATGGTCGCCCGCCGCGCGCGATGCCGCGCTGGCCGATGGGCATGCCGTTTTCGTCGATTTCACCGCCGACTGGTGCCTGACCTGCAAAGTCAATGAAGCCGCCGCGATCGACCGGGCGGAAACCCGCGCCGCCTTTGCCCGCCATGGCGTTGTCGTCCTTGTCGGCGACTGGACCAACGGCGACCCGGCGATCACCGCCGAACTGGCGCGCCATGGCCGCAACAGCCTGCCGCTCTACCTCTGGTATCCAGCGGGGTCAGCCAACCGGGAAATATTGCCGCAGATATTGACCCCCGCCATACTGATAGAGCGGGCGGAACGCGGCCCGGCGCGCTGATGGGCAAGATGCGCGCGGACCAGCGGGTGGTGGAACTCGGCCTCGCCGAAAGCCGCACCCGCGCGCAGGCGCTGATCCTTGCCGGGCAGATTTACCTTGCCACCCAGCGCATCGACAAGCCGGGGCAGATGGTCGCTGCTGATGCCCCCATCCATGCCAAGGGGCGCGACCACCCATGGGTTTCGCGCGGCGGGATAAAGCTCGACCATGCGCTGAGCGCGCTCGGCTGGGATGTGACGGGCGCGGTAGCGATCGACGTCGGTTCCTCAACCGGCGGCTTTACCGACGTGCTGCTTCACCGGGGGGCGGCGCGCGTCTATGCGGTGGATTCGGGCACCAACCAGCTCGCGTGGAAATTGCGCAACGACCCGCGCGTTATCGTCCATGAACAGACAAGCGCCCGCACGCTGACGGCCGCGCATATCCCCGAACCTGTCACCCTCATCGTCTGTGACGCCAGCTTTATCGCGCTCGCCAAAGTGCTGCCGGTGCCGATGGGCTTTGCTGCGCCCGGTGCGCGGATGATTGCGCTGGTCAAACCGCAATTTGAAGCAGAGCGCGCAGAAATCGGCAAAAAGGGGGTGGTGCGCGACGGCGCCGTCCATGCGCGGGTGTGCGCCGATGCCGCGCAATTTCTGCAAGGTCAGGGTTGGCAAACCATGCCCATCCTGACCAGCCCGATCACCGGGCCAGAGGGGAATGTCGAATTTCTGCTTGCCGCGACGCGGGGCGATGCGACAAGTGGTGCAGACATGGTGCAGGAGGCGGATTGATGCAGGAAATCGCTTCGGGCGGGCAATTGCGCATGGCGCTGCTGCGCTGGCTATTGCTGACCGTTCCGGCGGTGCTGGGGCTAGGCGCATTGTCGATGCGGCTCGCGCTCAGCGCCCATGCGCGCCGCTGGTTTGCCGCACTGCAGGGGCCGCAAAGCGACCTCCACTTCCTCAACTGGGGCTGGGTACTTTGCTATATGGCGCTGGCGGTGGCGCTCGCCCTCCTCATCGCCCTCCCCGCCTGCAGCGGCGGCGGTGAAACCAGCGACAGCAGCACCGCCACGATCGACACCTGCAACAGCAGTGGCGAGTTGGTGGTGATCAGCGCTTGAAGCACAGCCAGCTTGGCATAGAAACCCGCTGTCGGTGGGATACCAGCCAGCGAGAACATGAACACAGCCATGACACCGGCCAACAGAGGGCTACGCTTGTTCAAGCCAGCCAGATCCGAGATCTGTTCAGATTCGAAACCGGGGCGAGCCAACAACATGATCAGACCGAAGGTACCCAAGGTCGTCAACACGTAGATCAGCACATAAAACAGCGACGAGCCATAACCGTTGCCAGCCGACACGGTGTTG
>CALFXW010000256.1 GCA_937957805.1 uncultured Sphingopyxis sp. | reverse complement strand
TTTTCCTGCAGGGCGCGTGGCACCGGGTGTGGGAGCGTTTGCCGGTGAAGTTCACGGTGTGGGTGGTGATCGCGGTGGTCATCCTGATGAGCCTGATGCTGGCCGGCATGGATCGTTTGCAACAAGTGCCGGATGTTGGCCCGGTGGTGGCGGCTTCGATTGCCCGCTTCTTCGCCGAGCCGCATAATGTTGAAGTCATCGAGCAGTTGCGCGCTGCCGGAGTGCATTGGGTCGAGGGCGAGGCAGCCGCCGTGGTCAGCTCGCCGATCTCCAGCACGAATCGGTCGGCCGCGTTGCGGATCTCGCGCACGTTCCCCGGCCACTCGTACTCGGCCAGCTGCGTCACCGCTTCGCGCGCGGCATCGTCGGGCAGGCATAATATGGTGACGTCGCTGGCGGCCATCGCATCGCGGCGGGCAGCAGCATCCTTGCGATGTGCATCATCGATGGTGAGGAGGGTGATGTCGTTACGGCTGGCGAGCCGCGCGGCAATTTCCAGCCCCGTCGTCCCCGCGCCGCCGTCGATAAAAACCCGCGCACTCATGGCGCGCTGACAGGTTCGATGCTGTCCGCGGGCAGATAGCCGACGATATGGCTGGCGACTGCATATCCCCATGCCCAACCGCCGGTAATGTCGAGCAGCGCGAATTCCGCACCTGCTGCCAATTGCGCCACATTGGCCGCATCGGCGGCGGGGCTGGCCAGCAACATTGCCGCCGCGCGCAGCCGATAGGGAACGGCGCGCGCATAATGGGGCGCGAAATGGTGCGCCGCCTCCGCCACATCGGCGAGGTCGGGGCGGATTGCCTGCCGCACCGGATCATAAGGGCGCGATGCACCCGTCAATTTGAAATGCGTGCGTTGCACCAATTTCTTGCCTTTACCCCTGTTGGCAAAATGCCGCTGGAGCGATTAGCCGACGCAGCGATGCTTGGCAAAGCGAAGTTTTATCCCCCAAATCTTTGTTGCAGCATAGCCCATGTCGCGCGCAGCCCCAGCGCCGCCCCACCCTTGGGCCGTCCGGGCTTGGCCGCAGGGTTCCATGCAAAAGTGTCGATATGCGCCCATGGCGTGTCGGCAGCGACAAAGCGGCGCAGGAACAGCGCGGCGGTAATCGCCCCGGCAAAGCCGCCCGCCGGACTGTTGGTCAGGTCGGCGAGGTCGCTTTTCAACATCGCGTCATATCCATCCCACAGCGGCATGCGCCACAAGGGGTCATCGCTGGCTGTGCCGCCCGCCAAAATATCCGCAGCCAGCGCATCATCATTGCAGAATAGCGGCGGCAAATCGGGGCCGAGCGCGACCCGCGCCGCGCCGGTCAGGGTTGCAAAGTCGATGATCATGCTCGCCCCTGCTTCGCCCGCTAGGCTCAGCGCGTCGCCCAGAATCAGCCGTCCCTCTGCATCCGTATTGTCAACTTCGACGAACAGCCCCTTGCGGCTGCGCAAAACATCCCCCGGGCGCATCGCGCCGCCCGAAATGCTGTTTTCGACCGCCGGGATGAGGAGTAGGAGGCTGAGTTTGAGCCGCGCCGCCATCACCAATTGGGCGAGCGCGATGGCATGGGCCGCGCCCCCCATATCCTTTTTCATCAACGCCATGCCGCTCGCTGGCTTTATGTCCAGCCCGCCGCTGTCAAAACAGACACCCTTGCCGATGATGGCGACCAAGGGGTCGCCGCTGTTGCCCCAACGCATTTGGATGAGGCGCGGTTCACGCCCGCGAGCGGCGGCTTGGCCGACCGCATGGATCATCGGAAAGCCTTGTTGCAGCGCATCGCCGCGCACCACCGATATTTCCCCGCCATGCGCCTTGGCGATATTTTCAACCGCGCTTTCAATTTCGGCAGGCCCCATGTCGGCGGCGGGCGTATCGACAAGGTCGCGCACCAGCGCGCTTGCCGCCACCTCGGCAATCGCGGCGGGGATGCGCGCGGCATCGCGGCATAGCAACAGCCGTGCTTCCTTGCCCTCCGGCTTGGCCTTGTAGCGGTTGTTACTATGTTGTGCGGCGGCCCAGCCGAACATCGCCGCCCCGACATCATCATCGGTCAGGCGATATGTGCCGGCGGGCAGGCGGCTCGCAGCACCCGCCAAACACCAGCTGGTGCGTACCGCCGCATCCTTGACCGCGACCAGCGCCAGCCAGTCGCCGGGCGCGCCGCCATCGCGCGGCAATATTGCCAGCGATCCGGGGTCGGCGCGCATCCCCTGCGCCTGAAAAGCCGCGCGCGCGCGTTCGGACAGGCTTTTTTCAAAATCACCGATGGTCGATGCATCGACAATGTGGATGGGGGTGGCGGTTTCACCCTTGTCCGGGGCGAGGAATGCAGAAAAATCGGTCATTGCCCATGGCTAGGCGCATATGCCGACGCTGACAATCGTCACCTATACGGCAGGCACGCCAAAAAGATCATGTTCGTCGGCATCTTCGATCTGGACGGGGATGATGTCGCCGACGCGCACATTTTTGCCAACATCGCGCAGATAGACATGGCCGTCGATTTCGGGGGCATCTGCCTCCGACCGGCCGGTTGCGCCGATGCTGCCATCCGCATCCGGCTCGCCCACTTCATCGATGATCACCGGCAGGCTGCGCCCGATTTTGGCGGATAATTTGGCGGCGCTGATCGCGGCGCATTTGGCCATGATGCGCTGGAAACGTTCTTCCTTCACTTCCTCTGCCACCGCGCCGGGCAGTGCATTGGCCGCCGCGCCCGCGACGGGTTCAAAGCGGAACGCCCCCACCCGGTCGAGCTGCGCTTCGTCCAGCCAGTCGAGCAGATATTGAAAATCCGCCTCCGTCTCTCCCGGAAAGCCGACGACGAAGGATGACCGGATGGCGATGTCGGGGCAGATGGCGCGCCATGCGGCCACCCGTTCCAGCACGCGCGCTTCGTTCGCCGGGCGTTTCATCGCCTTTAAGACGCTGGGCGCGGCATGTTGAAAGGGAATGTCGAGATAGGGGGTGAGCAGCCCTTCTGCCATCAGTGGGATCACCGCATCGACATGCGGATAGGGGTATACATAATGGAGGCGCACCCATGGCCGCGCGCCGTCGGGGCTGGCCAATTGCCCCAGTTCGCGCGCCAGATCGGTCATGTGCGCGCGCACGTCGCGCCCATGCCATTGGCGCGTTTCGTGGCGGATGTCCACGCCATAGGCCGATGTGTCTTGGCTGATGACCAATAATTCGCGCGTGCCCGATGCGACGAGCTTTTCCGCTTCGCGCAGCACCGCATCGACCCGGCGACTGGCCAATTTGCCGCGCAAATCGGGGATGATGCAGAAGGAACAGCTGTGGTTGCACCCCTCCGAAATCTTGAGGTAGCTGTAATGGCGCGGGGTCAGTTTGACATCGCCCTGCGGCACCAGATCGACGAACGGCCCCTGCGTCGGGGGTGCGGCTTCATGGACGGCGTGGACGACATCTTCATATTGGTGCGCGCCGGTCACCGCCAAAACACCCGGAAAACGGGCGCGGATGACGTCTGCTTCCTTGCCCATACAGCCGGTGACGATGACACGGCCATTTTCGGCCATCGCCTCCCCAATCGCGTCGAGGCTTTCTTCCTTGGCACTGTCGAGGAAGCCGCACGTGTTGACCAGCACGACATCTGCGCCCGCATAATCGCCCGACATGGCATAGCCATCGGCACGCAATTTGGTGAGGATGCGTTCGCTATCAACCAGCGCCTTGGGGCAACCGAGGCTGACCATGCCGATTTTGCGTTGTTCGGGAATGTTGCGGGGGCTTGTCATCAGGCGCGCTCGCATAGAGCAAATGGCGTGCCGAGTCACGCTGGCAGCGACCTATCGTGCAGGCAGGTGGAGCATTGGATCGACCGGTTGGCGATTTTGCCGCAGTTCGAAATGGAGCTGGGGCTGCGCCGCGCCGCCGCTCGCCCCCGATGTGGCGATGGCCTGACCCGCGCTAACTTGCGCGCCGCGCGCCACAGCCACCCTGTCCAAATGCGCATAGGCGCTGACCCAGCCGCCACCATGGTCGATGAGGATGAGGCCGCCGAGCACCCCAATCTCACTCCCCGCATAGGCCACCACACCCGGCGCGCTGGCATGCACCGCGCTGCCGATGGGCAAGGCGATGTCGATGCCTTGATTAACCCGCCCGCCCGATGCGGCCCCAAAGCGCCGCAAAAGCGTGCCATTGCTGCTGGGCCACAGCCAGCGGCTCGGCGCGGCGGCGGTAGCGGGGCCGGGCAGCGGGGCATTTTGCGCGACCGCCGGTTCGCCGCCGGTCATGATGTCATCGATGTCGAGGGTGAAGGCGCGCGCCTGTTCCTCTATCGAGCGCGCACCATTGCCCACCCCCCCGTCGGGCAGGCGCAGCCGCTGTCCGACGCGCAGCACAAAGGGTTCGCTCAACTGGTTGAGCCGCACCATATCGGCCCATGCCACGCCATAGGCGCGCGCGATGGCGATGCCGGTCTGTCCGCTGCGCACTTCATGATAACGGCCGCCCGGGATGTTGATGCTTTGCCCAACGCGGATGACATAGGGCGGGGTCAGCGCATTTTCGCGGGCAATCGCCTCACTCCCCGCGCCCGTGCGATTACCGATGCCGCGCAGCGTATCGCCCGGTTGGACGATATAGGCGCGCGCCGTCACCGCCCGCGCGTCGGTGGCGACGGGGGTGGGGGACCAATTGCTGGTCGCGGGCGGCGGGGTCAGCACGACATCGGGTGGCAGCCTGTCATTGGCGATGGTCGTCCCGCCCCCGCTATCCCCGGTCGGCGGCAAATTACGCCCGAAAATATCGGTGTTGGGCGGGCGGGTGTAACAGGCCGAAAGCAGCAGCGCCGCACCCCCCAGCAGCCCCCAATTTATGGCGCGACCCCATGTCATGACGTCATATTGCCGTAAAGCGGGCGAGCTTGCCAGAATATTTCGCGTGACTTTGGGCTTAAAGCCCCGAAAGCGCCGCTGCCAATGGCGTTAGCGACGCGTCATGGGTCAAATCCAGTTGCAGCGGCGTCACCGAAATATAGCCGTCGGCAATTGCTTCCAAATCGCTGTTGTGCGCCGGGGTTTGTTCAATGCCGTGCAGCCCGAACCAATAATATGGGTATCCGCGCGGATCGACGCCCTTGACGATTGAACCGCGCGCATAATCATGAAAACCCTGCCGCGCGACGCGCACGCCCTTTACGGTATCTGCCGCAATGGCCGGAAAATTAATGTTGAGGAGGGTGCGGGGCGCAATCGGAAAATTGATGAGCGCGCTGAGCAGGCGCGGCCCCCATACGGCGGCAGCGGCAAAGGGGACATTGTCCCCCATCCCTTCGCGGTCATAAACTTGGCTGAGCGCGATGGCGCGCACACCCGCCAACGCCCCCTCCATCGCGGCGGAAACCGTGCCCGAGTAAGTGACATCATCGCCCAGATTGGCCCCGCGATTGACGCCGGAGAGGATGAGGTCGGGCCGACCGCCCATCACCTCCGCCATCCCCAGCATCACCGCGTCGGTCGGGGTTCCGGCAACCGAAAAACGCCGATCACCATGCTGGCGCAGCCGCACCGGGCGCGACAGGGTGAGCGAATGGCCCGCGCCCGATTGTTCCTCCGCCGGGGCGCAAACCCAAATATCGTCCGACAAAGTGGCGGCCATGGCTTCGAGCACCGCCAGCCCCGGCGCGTGATAGCCATCATCATTGGTGAGGAGGATGCGCATCCTATGGCTCCAGCCGGGTGATGCCACCCATATAGGGGTGGAGCGCTGCGGGCAGGGTGACGCTGCCGTCTGCTGCCTGCCCATTTTCCAAAATGGCGACCAGCGTCCGCCCGACTGCCAGCCCCGACCCGTTGAGCGTATGGACAAAGCGCGGGCTGTTGTCCGCGCTCGAACGATAGCGCGCGTTCATCCGCCGCGCCTGAAAATCCCCGCAATTGGAGCAGGACGATATTTCGCGATAGGCGCCTTGCCCCGGCAACCACACTTCCAGATCATATGTCTTGCGCGCGGCAAAACCCATGTCGCCCGTGCACAGCAGCATCCGGCGATAGGGCAGCTTCAATGCCTCCAGCACCGCTTCGGCAGCCAAAGTCTTGCGCTCCAGTTCGGCATCGCTTGCCTCTGGCGTGACGATGGAAACCAGTTCGACCTTCCAGAATTGATGCTGGCGGATGTAGCCGCGCGTGTCGCGCCCCGCCGAACCCGCCTCGCTGCGAAAACAGGGGGTGAGCGCGGTCATGCGCAGTGGCAGCACGCTTTCATCCAAAATCTGTTCGCGCACCGCGTTGGTCAGGCTCATTTCACTGGTTGAAATCAGCCAGCGCCCGTCGGTGGTCTGGAACAAATCTTCGCGGAATTTGGGCAATTGGGTGGTGCCAAAGGCGGCATCGTCACGCACGAGCAGCGGGGTTGCACATTCGACATAGCCCGCACCAGTCGTTTGCATGTCGATCATGAACTGGCCGATTGCGCGTTCGAGCCGCGCCATCTGCCCCTTCAAAAAGGCAAAGCGCGCGCCCGACATTTTCGCTGCGGTTTCAAAATCAAGGCCGAGCGCGGGGGCAAAATCGGCATGTTCGCGCGGCGTGAAGTCGAATGTGCGGGGGCTTCCCCAGCGTTTTTGTTCGACATTCCCGCCCTCATCTGCGCCCAAGGGCACATCATCGGCGGGCAGATTGGGGATGGCGGCCAGCGTGTCGCGGATCTGCTGACCCAGCACCTGTGCCTCCCCCTCCAACGTGGGGAGGCTTTGCTTGAGGGCCGCCACCTCTGCCTTCAGCGCGTCAGCCGCCGCGCTATCACCCTTGGCCATCGCCGCGCCAATCGCCTTGGACGCTTCGTTGCGCCGCGCCTGACCCGCTTGCGCGTCGGTCACCAGCGCGCGGTGACGCTTGTCATCGGCCAAAATGGCGTCGGCCTGAGCGGGCAGTCCACGGCGTGACAGGCCCAG
>CALFXW010000255.1 GCA_937957805.1 uncultured Sphingopyxis sp. | reverse complement strand
GCACAGCGCCCGCAAATTCGCGGTAGGCATTCATGTCGGCCGTGCGCGTCTTGAGCAGGTAGTCAAAGCCGCCTGCCACCATGTGGCATTCCATGATCTCGGGGCGCACCTGCACTGCGGCCTTGAACTGCTCGAACACATTGGGCGTGGTGCGGTCGAGGAGCACTTCCACAAACACCAGCATCCCGGCGCCAAGCTCGACGAACTGATCTCCACCGCGGAGGCACGGTAATGAACATGACGATGCCCCGCGCCCCGATGCGCGCCGCGATCCTCGCCGCCCCGCAACTGGGCGCCGGCCACGGGCCGCTGGGGCATCAGGCGGTGCGCAACGATGGGCTGTTCACCGGCCCCGCGCTCAACCAGATCACACTGCCCGCGCGCGAATATGCTGCCTCGGTCGCCTTTTATACCCGTCTTGGCCTGACTCAGATCGTCGACAGCCCCGACAATGGCTATGCACGGTTTGAGGCGGCAAATGGCGTCACCTTGTCGATACACGCCGACGGCAGCGTCGCGGGCGGGGCTGTCACCTGCCTGGAAAGCGGCGCGCTCGATGCGTGGGTCGCCTATCTGGCGCGTCATGGTGTCGCATTCGACCAGATGCCGCGCGACGAACCTTGGGGCTGGCGTGAGGCGCGCCTGACCGACCCCGCCGGCAACAGGCTGTGCCTCTATCAGGCGGCGGAATATCGCCGTTTCCCGCCGTGGCGGCTATAAAACCGCCATGATTATCGGCGTGGATGAGGCGGGTCGCGGCCCGCTGGCTGGCCCGGTTATCGCCGCTGCGGTGATATTGGGCGATGCCGATATCCCCGGCCTTGCCGACAGCAAGAAATTATCACCGCGCCGCCGTGCCGATCTTGAAACGCAAATCCGCGCGCAATGCGCCTTTGCGATTGGGGAGGCGAGTGTTGCCGAAATCGATGCGCTGAACATCCTACACGCCACCATGTTGGCGATGACGCGCGCGGTCGCGGCGTTGGACGTCACACCAGACATGGTGCTGGTTGATGGTAACCGTCTGCCCATATGGCCGTGGGCGGCGCGTGCGATTGTCGGCGGCGATGCCAGCGAACCGGCGATTTCAGCGGCGAGCATATTGGCCAAGGAACATCGCGACCGGCTGATGCTGGCGGCGGACGCGGCGCACCCGCAATATGGCTTTGCACAGCATAAAGGCTATGGCACGGCGGCGCACCTTGCCGCGCTAAAAATCCATGGGCCATGCCCGCTGCACCGGCAAAGTTTTGCCCCCATTCGCCAGTTGAGCCTGCTTTGATGCATTTTGTTGGGCATTGAGTCC
This sequence comes from uncultured Sphingopyxis sp., assembly GCA_937957805.1. Classification (GTDB taxonomy): domain Bacteria; phylum Pseudomonadota; class Alphaproteobacteria; order Sphingomonadales; family Sphingomonadaceae; genus Sphingopyxis. The sequence continues at coordinate 5,624 of CALFXW010000255.1, read as the reverse complement.
AAAAAGCCACACCACAAGGGTTTGAGTCCCCACCCCGCCCTATGACGCCAGATATGGCGTTCGGACTCGCCCTGTTCTCCTTTGTTGCAAAATCCTGTTAACCATTTGTCGCAACCTCTTGTTTACCATGGGCTTGACCCGGAATCGTTGCGGATTCAGGCTGGAAATTCGGGCCGGATCAGGGGTGCAAAATGGGTGTAATGGGCAAAATTTCGGTGCAACAGCGCGCCGGCAAAGCAACTGCAAAAGCGGCGGCAACATCGCCGCCAGCTACCTTGCCGCTCGACCAGATTTTGGTGGGGGATTGCATTGCGCAAATGGCCAGCCTGCCGGCGGGCAGCGTCGATATGATTTTTGCCGACCCGCCCTATAATCTGCAATTGGGGGGGGATTTGTTCCGCCCCGATGGCAGCCAGGTCGATGCCGTCGATGATGATTGGGACAGGTTCGACAGTCTTGCCGCCTATGATCGTTTCACCCACGCGTGGCTGGCAGAGGCGCGACGCATTTTGAAACCCAATGGCAGCATCTGGGTGATTGGCAGCTACCATAATATTTTCCGTGTCGGTGCGGCCTTGCAGGATCAGGGCTATTGGATTTTGAACGACATCATCTGGCGCAAGGCGAACCCGATGCCCAATTTCAAGGGCACGCGCTTTACCAACGCGCATGAGACGCTGATCTGGGCCAGCATGGGGGAGGATGCGCGCTACACTTTTCACTATCGCGCGATGAAGACGCTCAACGATGAATTGCAGATGCGATCCGACTGGCTGATCCCCATCTGCAATGGGCAGGAACGATTGAAAAAGGGCGGGGCAAAGGTGCACCCGACGCAAAAGCCAGAGGCATTATTATACCGCATATTGCTCGCCGCGTCGTCGCCGGGTGATGTCATTCTCGACCCGTTTTTCGGTACAGGAACGACCGGCGCGGTCGCCAAACGGCTTGGCCGTCATTTCATAGGCATCGAACGCGAAGCCGATTATATTGCCGCTGCCGAAGAACGTATCGCCATGGCGCTGCCGCTCGATGAAAGCGCGCTAAAGACGATGCAGGCACCGCGCGCGGCAACGCGTGTCGCCTTTGGCACATTGGTGGAGGGTGGGTTGATCCCGCCCGGCACGATATTGTCCGACATCAAGGGGCGCTGGCGCGCGGTGGTGCGCGCGGACGGCAGCCTTGACCATGATGGGGCTTGCGGGTCGATCCATAAATTGGGTGCGGCGTTGCAGAATGCGCCAAGCTGCAACGGTTGGACTTTCTGGCATGTGGACGGGGCGCAAGGGCGGGTCCCCATTAATAATCTACGCCAGCAATGGCTGCTAACCAACGAAGCTTGAACGGAAAATGTTCGAACCGCTGACAATTGAACATCTGGCCCGCGCGGGCGATGATGCGCGCATTTATTGCCGTCCGACTGCACCAATTGACCGCCCGCATGAATGGGAGGGGCGCTGTTTTCGCCTGTCCGACAGCCTCATCTGGTTTTCGGCGTGGCAATTGTCGGTGCGCGGGGCAGATGGCCCGACGCGCCACGCCATTGTTACGGCGGATGGGGTCGATGCATGGCTGAGCGCCATGCCGGGTGCGCTGGCTGAAAATGCGCGCGTGCAGATGGCGGCGGTTGGCGCACCGCGCGCGTCGCTGCGGCTGGGTGAACGGCAGATCCGGCTCAATGAACCGCAGATTGTGGGCATATTAAACGCAACGCCGGACAGTTTTTCGGATGGCGGCAAACATGTCGATGTCGATGCCGCGCTCGCCGCTGCGGTCGCAATGACCAGCGCGGGTGCCGCGATCATCGACGTTGGCGGCGAATCCACCCGCCCCGGTGCGCCCCTATTGTGGGAGGGGGATGAATGGGCGCGCGTTGATGCACTCATCCGCCGCCTTGCCGCGACGGGTGCGGCAATCTCTATCGACACGCGCAAAGCCATGGTGATGGAACAGGCGCTGGCGACGGGCGCGGCTATGATCAACGATGTGTCGGCATTGGCTTATGATGATCGCGCGGTGGCGGTTGCCGCTGCCGCCGATGTCCCCGTCGTGCTGATGCATGCGCCAAGTCAGAGCAGCAACCCCCATGACCTCACCCCCATTGGCGGGGCATATCGTGACATTTTATTCGATGTTTATGACTGGTTCGCCGCCCAAATCGCGCGGGTGACAGCAGCGGGGGTGGCGCGTGGCAACATCATCCTCGACCCCGGTATCGGCTTTGGCAAGGGGGTGGAGGATGGACTGCGCCTCCTCAACGGCCTAAGCCTGTTTCACACATTTGGCTGTCCGATAATGGTCGGCGGCAGCCGCAAACGGATGATCGGCGCGCTCGATAATGAGGCAGCGGTTGATCAGCGGCTCGGCGGGTCGGTGGCACTCCACCTCATCGCCGCGACGCAGGGGGCGCAGTTGCTGCGCGTCCATGATATTGCCGAAACGCGCCAGGCGCTGCGCCTGTGGCGCGGATTGCGGGACAGTGCGTTGATCGCGATTTAGGCCGGGAATCCATCTTCAATGTCGCGCTGAAGCTATGTTTCACGCAGAGGCGCAGAGGCGCAGAGGGCGCAGAGAATATATCCCCCTCCCGTTTACGGGAGGGGCTAGGGGTGGGGATTAGTCGCCCGGTGGGGATTAGTCGCCCGGTGGGGATTGTTGTGATGCGACTGGATTCCGGCCTTCGCCGGAATGACCGGGGCGATGCATGGCGCGCCTTCACCGTGCTCCTGCGCAAGCAGGAGGCGCCTTAACTGTGCTCCTGCGAAAGCAGGAGGCGCCTTAACTGTGCTCCTGCGAAAGCAGGAGCCTAGCCGCGACATGGCAGGATATTTCGCCGCTAGCCCCTGCATATGCCGGGGCGCAAGGAACCAGCCGAAAATCAATTAAGCCGCTGTATCAATCCCTAAATCGCTGAGTTTGCGGTATAATGTTGAACGGCCAATGCCCAGCCGCCGCGCAACTTCGCTCATCCGGCCGCGATAATGGCCGATGGCAAGGCGGATGACGTCCGCCTCTATTTCCTCCAACGGGCGCAAATTGCCGTCGGGGCGATAGAGGGTGACGCCAATGCCATCCCCCGGCATCGGCGCGGCATGGCGCAGCAAATCGGGTTCGCGTGCGCGTTCGCTTTGCAGCCCGGTAAAATCACTCAGGCGCAATTGCGGGCCACCGGCGGTGCAGGCGGCGCGCAAAATGGCATCAAAAAGCTGCCGAACATTGCCCGGCCAGCGCCATGCGGTCAGCGCATCGACCAGATCGGGTGCCAGCGTCAGACTGTCCATATCGGGCATGGCGGCGATGCGCGCGGCAAAATGGCGGGCGAGCGGTGCAATGTCCGCGCGCCTTTCGCGCAAGGGGGGCAGACGGATTTCGGCAATCGCGATGCGGGCCAGCAAATCTTCGCGGAACAGGCCGTCGGCGGCGCGCGCGGCAAGGTCCACCTCACTCATCGCGATCAGCCGGACATCGACATGGCTCGATGCCCCGCCGCCGACCGGCGTGACGATGCCATTTTCCAGAAAGGTCGCGAGCGCGGCCTGCACGTCGAGCGGCAGGCGTTCAATCCGGTCGATGACCAATGTGCCGCCATCGGCGCGGGCGATGTCGCCGGTGCGCCGTTCAAAAGCCCCGGCAAAGGCACCGCGTTCATGCCCGAAAAGTTGCGGCCCCAGCATCGCCTGGCTGAAATGGGCGCAATCCATCTCGACAAAGGGCGCACGCCCCCGGTTGCCCGCGGCATGGACGGCATGGGCGAGCAGGCTTTTGCCGCTGCCCGCCTCGCCCGTAATATGCACCGCAACCCGCGCGCGCGCGATTTTCGCAGCGATGGCGAGCGCAGTGCGGAATGCCGGGGTGGAGCCGATGATTTCCTCTATCGGCAGCGCGGCAGGGAATTTTTCCGACAGCGAACGCAATTCGGCGGGGAACATCGGGGAAATGGCGTTGTCGAGCGCGACGCTCAACCGCTCGGCACTTAGCGGGCGGTCGATAATGTCGCTCGCCCCTGCGCGCAACGCATGCAGCGCGCCTGCGCGGCGGCCCGCCTCACCCATGTAAATTATCGGCAGTGACGGGCGCCATTGGTGCATCGTGTCGATAAGGTTGGCGAGCGACGCGCGCGCGCTATGCCCGTCGAGCAGCACCGCGTCGATCAGCAGACCATCATGCGTGCCAAGGCTGGCCACCGCGTCGGCGACATCGGCGACGACCATCGTGCGCCAGCCAGCGCGCGCGGCAAGCGCCGCGACGAAGCGGCCATGCCCCACGTCGCTGTCCACCACCAGCAGCATCCGGTCGCCCTGTAGTGTCGCCAATTGCACCCACCTTGTTGCGTCCCGCGCGGCGCGCAGGACAATTTCAAGCGTCCGCCATAGCGCCCACAGGTTAAGGATGCCCTTATAGCTGGTTGCTGAATGATAATTGGTGCCCGACGGTTGACGTGAACGTAAACGGCAAGCATCCTTGCGCGCGGAGAGAATCGCCCATTCGCGGGCCAATGCGGGAGGATCAGATGCACCCCAGCGTCCATGCACGCGCCAACCCCGACAAAGCGGCGGTTATTTTGGCCGAAACGGGCGAGGTGCTGAGCTATGGCGCGCTCGACGCCCAGTCGAACCGCATCGCCCATTTTTTTCGCGGGCAGGGCCTGGGGCATGAGGATGTGGTTGCCCTTATGCTCGACAATCATGTCGGCTATTATGCGCTGACATGGGGCGCACAGCGTTCGGGGCTGCGTTATGTGTGCATATCATCGCGCCTGACGCAGGATGAAACCGACTATATTCTGGAAAATAGCGGGGCCAAATTGCTGATCGTGTCGGCCAGCCTTGCCGATGCGGCGCAGGCGCTCCAGTCCAAAATCCCGCATTTTGCAACGGGCGGGAACATATCGGGCTGGCCGACGCTGGAAGGCGCGATTGCAGACCTGCCGGCAAGCCCCATTGCCGATGAGCGTGCGGGTGTCGACATGCTATATTCTAGCGGGACGACCGGACGGCCCAAGGGGGTGAAGGTGCCGCTGCCCGTCGATCCGGCCATCGATGCACCCAATAGTCTGGTCATGTTGTCCGCCGCTGCCTTTGGCCTTGGCCCCGACAGCATTTATCTGTCGCCCGCGCCGCTTTACCATGCCGCGCCGCTGCGCTGGTCGATGACCATCCATCGCCTCGGCGGCACGGTGGTTCTGATGCAGAAATTTGACGCGGCGGGCGCACTCGCCAATATCGAAAAATATCGCTGCACCGCCGCGCAATTCGTGCCGACCCATTTTGTCCGCATGCTGAAACTGCCCGAAGCCGAACGCGCCGAGCCGTCCCTCGGGTGCGCCGAGCGGGACGACCGAGGACGAGTTCGAGCCGAACGACTCGCTGGCGCAGGCGGCGGGGCCGGGCAAGTCGAGCAAGCCCGGCACCGTCTTCAAGGACTGTCGCGACTGCCCCGAGATGGTGGTGATCGCGCCGGGCAAGTTCACGATGGGCCGCGAGGGTGGCGAGAACGGTCGCTACGAAGGCCCGGTGCACGACGTCACCATTGCCTACCCGTTCGCGGCCGGCCGCTTCGAGCTCACCAACGGGCAGTACCGCAGGTTCGTCGAAGCCACGGGCCACAAGACCGCGGGCACCGGC
>CALFXW010000254.1 GCA_937957805.1 uncultured Sphingopyxis sp. | reverse complement strand
AGTCGAGCAGGAACTGGGCCTTCGTTGCGACTGCCTCGCCTTCCTTCAGCCCTGAGAGAATCTGGACGAACTCCCCGCTGGACGCGCCAAGCCGAACCTCGCGAGGCTCAACGTGCTCACCGCTGACGACGAAGACGAGGTCCCGGGTGCCGGCGCGAAGCACTGCCTGGGTCGGAACACTGAGCGCATCGCCCAGGTCAGCGGCGGCCACTTCACCCTTTGCGGCGGGCAATGGCGTTGCAATCGCAAAGAACCGCGCGACAACGCGCAGGATATTGGCGTCGATGGGGATGGTCTGCTGGCCAAAGGCGATGGCGGCAATCGCTGCCGCGCTATAAGGGCCAAGCCCCGGCAGGCGCCGCAATTCGGCTTCGCTGGCGGGGAATTGCCCGCCATATTGGTAGACGAGCAGCTTGGCGCAGGCAATCAGGCTGCGCGCGCGCGCATAATAGCCAAGCCCCGCCCACTCGGCCATAATATCCGCCTCGTCCGCAGCGGCGAGCGCGGCAAGGTCGGGCCAGCGTTCAACAAAGCGCAAATAGCGCGGGGTAACCGCGCTGACCCCGGTTTGCTGCAACATCACCTCTGACAGCCAGACGCGATAGGGGTCGTGGCCACCGGCGCCCGGCGGGTGACGCCATGGCAGTTGGCGGGCGTGGACGTCATACCAGTCGAGCAATTTCTGCGCCGCCGCTGTGGCAGGGGGACGGGCAATGTTGCGGCTGGCGGGCATCGCCTTGCTATGGCATGACGGCGGCGATGGCAAAAGCGTCCAAATCGGCAAAGGGGAAAAGCGACAGCGGCGGACGCATCGCTGCGCCGCGCGCGATTGCCGATTTGCTGCCCGGCATCGGCGACAAGGCGTTCCGCCGTTTTGGCTTTGTCCAATCGTCGGTTCTGCTGCGCTGGACGGAAATAGCGGGGGATAGGCTGGCCGCGCGCACCAAGCCACTGTCGCTGCGCTTTCCACGCGGCAAGCAACAGGATGGCACGCTCCACATCGCGGTGGAGGGCGCGCACGGCCCGATTATCCAGCTTGCCATCCCCGAGATTATCGAACGGGTAAACGGTTTTTTTGGCTATCGGGCGGTCAGTCAGATTAAATTGCAACAGGGCCGCGCGCCGCGCGCGCCCCAGCCCGTAACGCCCGCGCCACCACCACCCGAAGTCGCTGTCCCATCGCCGCGGGCAGAGGCGGCGCTGCGTTCGATTGCCGACCCGCAATTGCGCACGGTGCTGGAAGGATTGGCCGCCGCGCTGGCGCGTGGATCGACAGGTGACAGCGGCCCAAAAGCTGATTAGGGAATGGCCATGCACAAACTGACTACAAATGTCATCTCATCGCTGCGGCGCGGCAATCCATTGCTGCTCATTGCGCTGTTTTTGGGGTTGGCGGGGGCGGCATGGGCGACCCCTGCGGCGGTCAACTGGTTGAGCCGCGTCGCCATTGGTGCGGGTGGTTCGCATGTGCAGGGCAACCCGGCAGCGCGCGTGCGCCTGACCCAATATGAAAGCTATACCTGCCCGCATTGTGCGCATTTCACCGCTGAATCGGGGCCGGCGCTGGGATCGCGATTTATTGCGCCGGGCAATGTCAGCGTCGAAGTGCGGCATATTTTGCGCGACCCGATTGATTTTGCGATGACGGTTGCCGTCAACTGCGGGTCATCGGTGCGCTTTTTTTCGCGGCATGAGGCGATGATGGCCGCACAGAGCGGGATTTTGGCGCGCGTGCAAGCCTTGCCATCAGCGACGATTGAACGTTGGGGGCAGGTGGCGGGCGGCCAGCGGCTGCGCCGGATTGCCGATGACAGTGGGGTGATTGCATGGATGCAGGGGCGCGGATTTACCGCCGCCCAAATCAACCAATGTTTCGCCGATGGCGCGATGCACCAACGCTTGCTCGCCATGTCCAACGCGGCGAACGCGGCGGGCATTAATGCAACGCCGATGTTTGCGATCAACGGTCAGACGCAGGCGATCGACAGCGTATATGATTGGGCCACCCTCTCGACGGCGCTCAGCCGCGCGGTTGGTCAGTGAAACGCAATTTGCAGTAAAAGGAAATTCGAATGCGCAAGATTATCTCCCTTTCGCTGGCAGGTGCGCTGGCGCTCAGCCTTGCCGCGTGCGGCAGCGGTGGTGATGCAGGTGCGACCAGCGGCGAAGCCTTGCCCAAGGTGGCGGCACCGGCGGGGCAAAATTGGTCGGCGGTGGTGCGCGCCACCGACGAAGGATTTTTGATGGGCAACCCCGATGCGCCGATCAAAGTGGTCGAATATGGGTCGCTGACCTGTTCGCATTGCGGCGAATTTTCGCAGACCAGCCATGAAGAATTGCGGCGCGACTTTATCGACACGGGTCGGGTAAGCTTTGAAATGCGCCCCTTCATCCGTGACCCGCTCGACCTCAGCATGGCGGTGGTCGCCGCCTGTCAGGGGCCGGAACGATTCTTCCCCCTCGTCGATAGCTTGTTCGCTGGCCAGAATGCGATTCTGGAAAATGCCAGCGCGGTGTCGCAAAGCAGCGCCGAGCAGCTCCAGAATATTCAGAATCTACCTGAAAATCAGCGGCTTCCGGCGATGGCGCAGATTTTCGGGGTCGCCAATATCTTTGCCGCGCGCGGGGTTCCGGCGGACGTGGTGACCCGTTGCATCGGGGATGCAGCGGCGGTGCAACGGCGCGTCGAAGCCACCTCCAACGCGGTGCAGCGTTATGAAGTGAACGTCACCCCGACCTTCATGATTAATGGGGCAATCGCCAGCGACGTCGCCACTTGGCCGCAGATGCGCGACAAATTGCGCGCGGCTGGCGCGCGCTAAGCCGATCGGTCGGGGGCGGAAATTGACGGCCGGACGGGCAAGCGGGCGGGGGGCGAAATGCGCATAACCCGCCTGCGCCTGTCGGGCTTTAAAAGCTTCGTCGAACCGACCGATTTGATTATCGCGCCGGGCCTGACCGGCATCGTCGGCCCCAATGGCTGTGGCAAATCCAACCTGCTCGAAGCGATCCGCTGGGTGATGGGCGAATCATCCCCCAAATCGATGCGCGGCGGCGGGATGGAGGATGTGATTTTTGCCGGAACCGACGGGCGTCCTGCGCGCGATTTTGCCGAAGTTTCGATGTCGTGTGAGGGGGATGGAAGTCTGCTCCCCCCCAGCATCGCGGCGGGCGACGACAGCCAGTTTGAAGTAACCCGCCGGATCGAACGCGGTGCGGGCAGCGCCTATCGCGCCAACGGGCATGATGTGCGGGCAAAGGATGTCGCGCTGATTTTTGCCGACGCGGCAACCGGCGCGCACAGCCCCGCGCTGGTGTCGCAGGGCAAGGTCGCATCGATCATCGCCGCCAACCCGCAGGAACGGCGCCTGCTGCTCGAAGAAGCCGCGGGGATTTCGGGGCTGCATGTCCGGCGCAAGGATGCCGAACAGAAATTGCGCGCGACAGAGGCGAATCTGGCGCGCGTTGCCGATATGCTGGGCGATATGGCGAGCCGCGCAGGCGCGCTCCGGCGGCAGGCGCGGGCCGCCGAACGCTATGCCAGATTGACCGATGCGATACGCATTGCCGAAGCGCGGATGATTTATGCGCGTTGGCGCGAAGCGGCGGCAGCGGCGGATGCTGCGCGGGCAGAGGCGGCAGGCGCCGATGCGGCGGTCGATGCCGCCAGTGCCGCACAAAGCGCGGCTGCATCCGCGCAGGGCGCAGCGGCAGCGCGGCTCAGCAGTGCGCGCGAAGCGGCCAATGCCGCGCGCGAGGCGGAGCATATTGCCTCTGCCGATCTGGCGCGCCAACGCAGCGAGGCAGAGGCGCTTCGCCAACGCCTGCTTGACCTGGAGGGGGAGGCAAGCCGCCTCCACCGCGATCGGGAGGCGGAGGATGCGCTGGCCCGCGAAGGGGCGGCGGCGATTGTCCGGCTCGAAGCGGCGGCAAAGGAAGCGGCGGCACGGCGCAATAGTCTGTCGGGGACGCGCGGCGCGCTCGACACGGGTCTGGCCCGCGCCGCCGATGTCGCGCGCGACGGGGATGTTGCGCTCGCCGAAGCGCGCGCCGCCATGGCGCATGCCAGCGCCGAACGGCGCATCGCCGATGCCGCGCTGGCAGAGGCGGATCGCCGGCACCAGCGGGTGCGCGCCGATGGCGCGCGGATCGCCAGCGAAATTGCCGCGCTGGGGGATGGTGACCAGCTCAATCAAGCGGCGCAAGCGGCAGCCGGGGCCGCCAATATCGCGGCAAATGCGCTGGTGGTGGCAGAGGGGGCGCTGGCCGAGGCTGCGATCCAACGCGAAACAGCGCGTGAGGCAGCGGAGGAGGCCAGTGCAGCATTGGGTGAGGCGCGCGCGGCGCTCCATGCGCTCGAACGCGAAGCGGCGGCACTCCAACGATCGCTGAGTGCGGCCGGTGGCGCAGCCGTGCTCGACGTCATAAGCGTGGATGCGGGGCTGGAGGCGGCGTTGGCAGCCGCGCTCGCCGATGATTTGGCCGCGCCTGTTGCCGAAGTTGATGGTGCATATGGCTGGGCGGGGGCCGTGGTCGGGCGCGATGACCCGCCGCTCGATCCGTCGCTCACCCCGCTGGCGCAATTTGTGCGCGTGCCTGCGCAATTGGCGCGGCGGCTGGCGCAAATTGGACTCGCGGATGCCGACACGGGGCAAAAATTGGCGGTTGGCCAGCAGCTGGTGACGCGCGATGGGCATATGCGGCGTTGGGACGGCTTTGTGGCGGCAGGTGCCGGGGCGGGGGCGGCTGAACGGCTTGAGCGCGCGAACCGGCTGCAGGCGCTCACCGCGCAAATCCCCGACGTGGCGGCTGGTGTGGCGCGGCTCCTTAGCGGACATGATGCGGCGCGCGATGCGCTGGAGCGGGCGGAGACAGCGCAAAGTGCGGCCCGTGTGCGCCTACGCGATGCCGAAAATGCGGCGCGCGACAGCCGTCGGGCCGCCGATACAGCGGAGGCGGCGTTACAACGTTATCGCGCGTCGGCGGCGCATATTGCCGAACGGCAGGCGGCGCAGACTGATGATGCGGCAGAGGCGGCGCGGCTGCTGGGCGAAGCGCGGGCGAACCTTGACGCGCTGGGCGATGGGGCGGCGTTGCGCGACCTGCTCAGCCAATGCGAAACGGCGGCGAATGACGCGCGCGCGGCGCTCAGCACGGCGCAGGATGCCATCGCGACGCACGAACGCGAAATTGCCGCAGCCGCGGGGGCGGAGGCAGAGGCGCTGGCCGAAGCGCGCGGATGGAAGGCACGGGCGGGCGAAGCCGCGCGGCGGATCAACGCCATGGCCGCGCGCGCGGCAGAGGTTGCAGCGCAGCTCGACACGCTGGCGGACAAGCCCCAAACCTATGGTGATGCGATTGCGGCGGCGGAAACCGCGCGCAACGATGCGCATCAGGCCGTTATAGCTGCGCAGGGGGAGGAAAGCGCCGCGATGCTGGCATTGCAGGGGGCCGAGGGCGCGCTTGCAACCGCGCGCGAGGCGCTCTCCACCGCGCGCGAAGAACGCGCCGGTGCCGCTGCGCGCGCCGACAATGCGGAGGGGCGGCGCATCGAAATGGGGCGGATTTCGGGCGAGCGCTTTTCCTGCCCGCCACCTCTGCTCCCGACGCAGGCAGGCTTTGCTGAGGCGGATGTCACCCATCCGCAGGGCGAAAGCGCCGAACATGAACGACTGATGGGGGAGCGGGAACGCATCGGCCCGGTCAATTTGATCGCGGCGGAGGAATTGGCGGCGCTCGAGGGGGAAATGGCCGGCGCGGGCGCTGAGGCGGATGAATTGGCTCAGGCGGTCAACCGGCTGCGCGGTTCCATCGGCCATTTGAACCGCGAAGGGCGCACGCGCCTGACCGACGCATTCACCAAGGTGGATGGGCATTTCCAGCGGCTGTTCACCAGCCTGTTCGGCGGCGGCACCGCGCATCTGGCGCTGGTTGAATCGGATGATCCGCTGGAGGCTGGGCTGGAAATTATGGCTCAGCCGCCAGGCAAGAAATTGGCGACGCTGACCCTATTGTCGGGCGGCGAACAGGCGCTGACCGCGATTGCGCTGATATTTGCGCTGTTCCTCACCAATCCGGCCCCCATTTGCGTGCTGGATGAGGTGGACGCGCCATTGGACGATGCCAATGTCGAACGTTTCTGCGACCTGCTCCACATGATGGTGGGGGAAACCGCCACCCGTTATCTGATTGTCACGCATAATGCGGTGACGATGGCGCGGATGCACCGTCTGTTCGGGGTGACCATGGTCGAACGCGGTGTGTCGCGACTGGTCAGCGTCGATTTGAACGCGGCGGAGCAATTATTGGCGGCGGAGTGAAGATTAGAATCCTGGGCGATCATCACCATCCTTGCTTGTTAACCCCAATATATTAGCATCGCCGCATGATCGATATTCCGACGATTGAAACCCCGCGTTTCCGGCTGCGCGCCGCAAGGCGCGATGATTTTGACGAATATGCCCGCATGTGGGCCGATGAACGCACGACGCGCTTTATCGGCGGTGCGCCGCGTGACCGCACGACCAGCTGGGCCAAATTCCTCGCCATGCCGGGGCTGTGGGCGCTGATGGGCTATGGCTATTGGATTTTTGCCGAACGGGACAGCGACCGGCCGATGGGTGGGGGTGGCTTTTCCAATTTTGAACGCGGCATCGCTGGGCTGGAGGGTTTTGCAGAGGCGGGCTGGGCAATTGAACCCGATTGGTGGGGGAAGGGCGCGGTGAGTGAGATTATGGCCGCCGCACTCGTCTGGGGGGATGCGCATCTGCCCGGCAGCGGCGTGCGCTGCATCATCGATGATGGCAATGGCGCATCGCACCGCGTTGCCGAAAAACTGGGCTTTCAATCGCTCGGGGCCGTCCCCTTTGGGGAGGGGACGACCAACCTCTACCACCGCGATTTTATGCGCTGAGGCTTGATATTTGATCCGAAACTGTCGTTTCGGATCGCACGGCAGCGAATTTCGAAATGGCCACTCACGCCGCGCATCGCATTGGCTCGGCCATATCCTCGACCATGACGATGGCCTCCACCGGGCCGCCGCGCGCGCGGCTGTGGCGGATTGTCCGTGCGCCGGTCGCACGAAAGCCAATTTTTTGGAGCACACGGCCCGATGCCGGATTATCGGCATAATATACGGCGTGGATAGGCGGCAGATGGTGCGCCCGCGCCATCGCCATCGCCGCGCGGCCCGCCTCGCTGGCATAGCCAAGCCCCCAGCAGTCGCGCCGCACCCAATATCCGATTTCAATCTGCCCATCGGCAATGGCATTGAAACCAATGCCGCCGATGATATCGGGCACGCCCTGCGTCCGGCGCGCCATCAACATATGGGGGAGGAGGGGGGGATGTTCGCGCCCCAGCCAGTCCTGCGCATCCGCCATCCCATAGGGGTGGGGCAGGTGGCTGAGGTTGCGGGTCACCCGATCATCACCGAGCGCCAGCGCCAATGCGCGCGCATCCTCCGCAAAACCGGGGCGTAAGAGCAGGCGATCCGTACGTGCAAACATTTCTCTCTCCTTCGTCGCGCAAGGGAGAAATATCGCCATCATTTTGCACGGGTGTGACGCCCATGCAAAAAGGGAGGCGGTGGATGATCCCCCGTCTCCCTTGAAATTTCCGCTTATGGGGCCGGATGCGGCGCCGCTGCGGCGGGGGGTCATCTTGTTCGACGACCCCGCTTGGAAGTCGCCTTATTCGGCGGCCGTTGCCATCATATCAACCGACACATATTTGCGGCGCAGCTTGCCATCGTGGAAACGCACGCGGCCAGCGGCGGTCGCAAAAAGCGTGTGGTCTTTGCCGATACCGACATTGGTGCCCGGGTAAAATTTGGTGCCGCGTTGGCGCACGATAATGTTGCCGCCGACGACTTCCTGGCCACCGAATTTTTTGACGCCGAGGCGCTTGCTATGCGAATCGCGACCGTTGCGCGACGAACCGCCAGCCTTTTTATGTGCCATTGTTCCTAACTCCTAAAATGCGGCGGCGCGGCTCAGGCGCTCTTTTCGCTCTTGGCAGCAGCCTTTTTCGGCGCAGCCTTGGCGGGCTTGGTTTCAGCGGCAGCTTCGGTCTTGGCCTCAGCCTTGGGTGCCTTTGCCTTGGCCGGCGCGCCGATCGAAACGATGCGCAGCATGGTCAGCGACTGGCGGTGGCCGTTGCGACGGCGATAATTGTGACGGCGACGCTTTTTGAAGACGATCACCTTTTCGCCGCGACCTTGGGCGACGATCTCCGCCGCGACCGACAGGCCAGCGGTGGCGGTGAGGTCTGCGCCCTCACCCGCCAGCAGGACATCCGACAGCGTCACCGAATCGCCAACTGCGCCGGGCAATTTTTCAACGGTGATTTTGTCCCCTGCGGCAACGCGATATTGTTTGCCGCCGGTGCGCACAATTGCGAACATCTGCTTGGCTTTCCTTTGAATATTATGTCTTTTTCATTCCGTGCGACAGCCATAGGGCGACAGGCGTGAATACCGCGCCGACAATGACTATCCTGCCGGAAAGCCGCGCCACTAACTGCCAAGCGCCGCGCTGTCAATGGCGCAATGCCATATTTTGCGCGCTTTTCGACTCGCTTGCGCGCTCGGCGGCGGCAGTTTACTTGGGTGTGATGCAATCTGTCACCACCCGTTTTGCCCCCCTGTTGTTATTGGCGTTGGGTGGCTGTGCCAGCGCGGATCTGGCTGATTATCCATCACTCGCCCGGCGGCCCATCGAAACGCGCGCTGCGCCGCCCACCAGCCCGCCGCCCGACACCGCGCCGCCTGCACCGGTCAGCGCCACGTTGCACGAAGCGCTCAGCCGCCTTGCCGCCGATGCCGCGCGCGGGGATGCTGCCTTTCAAAGCGCGCTCGCCGCCAATCGCGCGGCGATGGCAGCAGGACAGGGCGCGGCGGACGGGAGCGAGGCCTGGGCACAGGCGGAGGTCGCACGCACCCGCACCGAGGCGGCGCGCGCACCCACGACATTTGCGTTGAGTGAGCTCGACCGATTGGCGCTGGAGGCGCTGGGCGATGATGACGCCATTGCCGTCGCCGCCATTACCGAGGTGCAGGCCCGCGTCGCCGCGCTGGTCGCGGCGCAGGACAGGGCGCTGAACCCTTAGCTGGCGCTATTCTGCCGCTCGAGCCATTCTTCGAGCCATTTGATCGTATAATTGCCGTTGATGACATCCTCATCGCGCAGCAGCGCCTGATGCAGCGGCACAGTGGTTTTCACCCCGTCGATCACCATTTCTTCGAGCGCGCGGCGCAGCCGCATCAAACACCCCTCACGCGTGCGGCCATAAACGATCAGCTTGGCAATCATCGAATCATAATAGGGCGGGATGCGATAGCCCGCATATAGCCCCGAATCGACGCGCACATGCATGCCGCCCGCGGGGTGATAGGCGGTGACCAGCCCCGGCGATGGCGCAAAATTGACCGGGTCTTCGGCGTTCAACCGACATTCGATGGCATGGCCGGTAAAGCGCAAATCCTCTTGCGCGACCGACAGTGGTTTACCCTCTGCAATGCGGATTTGTTCGCGCACCAGATCCATGCCGGTAATCATTTCGGTGACCGGATGTTCGACCTGCAGGCGGGTATTCATTTCGATGAAATAAAATTCGCCATCTTCCCAAAGAAATTCGATGGTGCCCGCCCCGCGATATCCCATGTCGGCCATCGCTTTGGACACAATGGCGCCCATCCGCGCGCGTTCGTCGGCGCTGATGACCGGCGATGGTGCTTCTTCGAGCACTTTCTGGTGCCGCCGTTGGAGCGAGCAGTCGCGTTCGCCCAGATGAATGGCATTGCCATTGCCGTCGCCAAAAATCTGAAACTCAATATGGCGCGGATTGCCGAGGTATTTTTCGATATAGACGGTGTCATCGCCAAAGGCGGCCTTTGCCTCCGCCCCTGCCTGACGCATCAGGCTGGGCAGTTCGTCGGCATTTGTGCACACCTTCATGCCGCGCCCGCCGCCGCCTGATGCGGCCTTGATGATCACCGGATAGCCGATGGCATCGGCGATGCGCGCCGCCTCTGCCGGATCGCTGATCGCCCCATCGCTGCCCGGCACGAGCGGCATGCCCAGTGCGCCCGCCGTCTGCTTGGCCGCCACCTTGTCGCCCATGGTGCGGATATGTTCGGGCTTTGGCCCGATGAAGATGATGTTATGTGCCTCCACAATCTCGGCGAACTGGGCATTTTCGGACAAAAAGCCATATCCGGGGTGGATGGCATCTGCCCCCGATATTTCGGCTGCCGAAATAATCGCCGGAATGTTGAGGTAACTGTCCTTGGCAGCCGGCGGGCCGATGCAAATCGCTTCATCCGCCAGCCGCACATGCATGGCATCGGCATCGGCGGTCGAATGGACAGCAACCGTCTTTATGCCCATTTCATGCGCCGCACGGTGGATGCGCAGGGCGATTTCACCGCGATTGGCGATGAGCAGCTTTTCAATAGCCATGGCGGCCGCCTCAGCCGATGGTGAACAAAGGCTGGTCGAATTCGACCGGCTGCGCATTGGCGACATGCACCGCCTTTAACGTGCCGCCGCGCGGCGCGGTGATATTATTCATCACCTTCATCGCTTCGATGATGAGGATGGTGTCCCCCTCCTTCACCGCATCACCCACCGCCTTGAACAAGGGCGATGCCGGGTCGGGGGACAGGTAAGCGGTGCCCACCATCGGGGATTTGACCGCATCCCCATGGCTGTCCGCCCCAGCAGCAGAGGCCGCAGCGGGCGCGGCAACCGGCGCGCTGGCAACCGGCGCGCTGGCAACGGGGGCGGGCGTGGCAACAACATGCTGGACGGCGGCAGCGCTGCCCCCCCGCGCAACGCGGATGCGCCGTTCATCATCCTCCACCTCTATTTCAGAGAGGTCGGTTTCGGTCAGCAACTTGGCGAGTTCGCGCACCAGCGCGATATCGACCGCCATTTTCCCGTCCTTTTTGTCAGCGCCCATATATTTATATATTCCCTGTTGAACCCCCAAAGGGCCTATGCGCCGCTTTATAGGGCCAGCCGCGCCGCCGCGTCCAGTGCCAGCGCATAGGATTGCGCACCATGCCCGGCAAACACCCCCGCCGCCGCCTTGCCGACATAGCTTTTGTGGCGAAAATCCTCACGGCGCATCGGGTCGGACAAATGCACCTCAAAAACTGGCAGGCTGATTGCCTTTATCGTATCGAGCAGCGCAATCGACGTGTGGGTATAGGCCGCCGCGTTTAGGAGCACGGCAGCCGCACCGGCGCGCTTTGCCTCCTGCAACCAATCGACCAGCACCCCTTCATGATTGGTCTGGCGAAAATCTATGGTGACGCCCAGTGCATCGGCCTGCTTGGTCAACATCGCCTCTATATCGCCGAGCGTTGCGCTGCCGTAAATTTCGGGCTCGCGCGTCCCCAATAGGTTGAGGTTGGGGCCATTGAGGACATAGATTAACGCCATGCCCGCCCCCTAAAGCCATTTTGCGGGAAAGCAAATAAGCCGGGCGGGCGGGGCCGCTTTCCGCTTGCTGCGCATGCCCATCGCCTAATAGACGATGGGGAAAGGGAGAATCGCATGCAACACGCCATCGCTGATCAGGATTTGGACGAATATCTGAACGGGGATTTTGGTTCCTTTTCCGCGCTGATCGCCCATTGGGGCAAGGTGCGCGGGACGGCGATTGCAATCGATGATGGTGATATACGCCTGACATGGGCGGAGCTTGCCGATCAGGTCGAACGGCTGGCGGCGCGATTGCAGGCCGACGGGCTGGCGCGCGGGCAGGCGGTGGCGATTTTGGGCACCTCCAACGCTGGCTATGCGGTAAGCTTCCTCGCTGCCGTGCGCGCGGGGGGGTGCGCCGCCCCGCTGACGACCAGCGCCAGCGCGGATCAACTGGTGGCGATGGTGGCGGATTCGGGCGCGATGCACCTGTTCATCGATGCAGCCAAGCACGCCGAATTGGGCGATATATTGCTGCCCGCAGAACGGCAGATCGCGCTGGAGGCGCTGGACAGCTATATGGCCCCCGCTGGCACAATTGCCGCGCCGGTTGAACCGGCAGCCGATGACCCGTTTAACATCATATATTCTTCGGGGACGACGGGCACGCCCAAGGGGATAATCCATTCGCATGGGATGCGCTGGCGGCAGATGGCCTATCGCGCGGCGCAAAATTACGGGGCAAACAGCCGCACCATCACCTCCACCCCGCTCTACAGCAATACGACAATGGCGGTTTTTCTGCCCAGCCTGTTTTCGGGCGGGTCGGTGTCGATCATGGGCAAGTTTGACGCGCAAAAATGGCTCGAACGTGCGTCTGCAGAGGGGGCGACGCACACGATGCTGGTGCCGGTGCAATATCGCCGCCTGCTCCAGCACCCGGATTTCGACAGCTATGACCTTTCGGCCATGCGGCTCAAATATTGCACATCGGCCCCCTTTTCAGCCGATTTGAAGGCAGAAGCGCTGGCCCGTTTCCCCGGCGGCCTCATCGAAATTTACGGGATGACAGAGGGGGGGCTGGTCTGTCTGCTCGTCGCGCATGAACATCCCGACAAATTGCACACCGTGGGGCAACCCGCGCCCGGCCATCAGTTGAAAGTCATTGATGAGGCTGGAGCAGAACTGCCGCCCGGCGTGGCGGGCGAACTGGTCGGCAGGTCGCCCACCATGATGTCGGGGTATAAAAACCAGCCGGAAAAAACGGCAGAGGGATATTGGTATGACCCTGCCGACAACAGCCGCTGGCAGCGGATGGGGGATATTGGGCGGATGGATGCGGACGGCTTTGTCGAACTGGTCGAGCGCACCAAGGATGTGATTATTTCCGGCGGGTTCAATATTTATCCGGTTGACCTTGAAAATGCGCTGCTGGGCGATGCGCGGGTGGCAGAGGCGGCTGTGGTCGGTGCGCCGTCCGACGCATGGGGGGAAACGCCGGTCGGCTTTGTCGTGCTGCACGCGGGGGTTGATGCGTCCGCGCTGGAGGATATTCGCAGCATCGCCAATGCGCAGCTCGGCAAGACGCAGCGACTCTCCGCGCTCCATGCGATCGATGAAATGCCGCGCAGCCACATCGGCAAATTGCTCAAGACCGAATTGCGCGCGGGGCTGACGGGGTAGGACGCAGCCCAATCCATTCATGTCGAGCGAAGTCGAGATACGGGCATATTTGTGCCCCTGCAAAAGCAGGGGCACAGAGCGAAACATCCTGCTTTAGGTCACATACCCATAAACAGGATTCCCAAGCGGCGTGAGTTCTGATTCAGT
>CALFXW010000253.1 GCA_937957805.1 uncultured Sphingopyxis sp. | reverse complement strand
TACGAGATAACGTGATGTGACTGGAGTTCAGACGTGTGCTCTTCCGATCTCCGAACATATGTGCGGGGCCGAGCGCCATATTGGCACGAATCCGCCGCAAAATCCGCCGCAGTGCGATGAAGGCAATAACCGATGCCACCAGCATCACCGCCGCTATCACTACCGCGACCAGTGGATAGGACAGCGCCAGCGCGGCAAGGCCAAATGTCGCCACATCTTCGCCCGCGCTGACGACCGCGTTGGAAAATGGTTCGGGGCTGGCGTTGACCACCGCGCGCGTGCTCGCCTTTACGCCGTGGGAGAGGAGCGCACCGCCCCCGCCGAGGAGGAAGGTGACGACCTGCATGGCCGGGTCGGACGGATCGACGATGGCAAGCGCGAGCAGCGCACCGCCGATCGGCCTGATGAAGCTGTGCAAACCGTCCCACAGGCTGTCGAGCCAGGCGATTTTATCGGCAAAAAATTCTGCCACAAAACCGGTGGCAGCAACGCCCAGCACCCATGGATTGGCCAATATGTCGAGCGAATGGAGCTGGGCGGGCAGGGCGATCAGCTGAAAATGCATGGCGAGCCCCGCCGCCAGCAGGCTGAAATAGAGCCGCCAGCCCGACAAAAGGCTGAAACTTGCGGCAAGTGCGATGATTTCAACTGCTGACATGCGCGTCCCCCTCCACCCCAGCAAAGCCGCGTTAAAAAAGCTGGCGCATCTGCTTGCCCCAGCCGCAGCCAATCGGCAAGGTGGTGCTTATGAACAGCAATGACAATAGCCGCGCGCCCAAGGCAACGGAGATTATTCCCGACCATATCGTCGACCCGGATTTCGACCCGACGTGGAGCGATGATGATGATGAGCGTGGCCTTGCCCCCGCCATGCCCGCCGCGACGATCATCATCCTGCGCGAAGGGGCGGGGCAGGCGCCGCCCGACATACTCATGGTGCGCCGTGCCGCGCATATGCGCTTTGCCGCAGGTGCGGCGGTGTTTCCCGGCGGGCGGGTCGATGCCGACGACCATTTATTGGCGCAAAAATGGGCAGCGCAATTGCCCGTTGCCGATGGCGCGGCGCGGGTTGCAGCTGTGCGCGAAACGCTGGAGGAAACGGGGCTCGCCATCGGCCTAAACGGTCTGCGGGGCGACATAGCTGTATTGGGGGAGATGCGCGCGGCGCTGCTCGCCGAAGCGCCGTTTTCTGAATTGCTGGGTGCGCATGGCCTGTCGCTCGATCTGGCGGCGCTCACCCCCTTTGCGCGCTGGCGGCCCAATTTTCGCACCGAACGGGTGTTCGATACGCGATTCTACATCGCCCGCGCGCCAGCGGGGGATCATGCGCTGCATGTCGTTGAAAGCGAAAATACGGACCTGTTTTGGCTGAGTGCGGCCGGGGCGCTCGCCGCGCATCATGCAGGCGACCTCCACATGATATTTCCGACTCGCTGCAACATTGAACGGCTGGCGGAATATGCCGATTATGCGGCGGCCATCGAATCAGCAGCGCAATTTCCGCCGCGCCGCATCACCCCCTTTGTCGAAACACGCGACGGCCAAAGCTATTTGTCGATTCGGGATGACTGTGGCTATCCCAATACATCGGTTCTAGTTGATCTGACGATGCGCGGTTAATCTTTTGCTAAGCTGATTTTATTATGGGCATTGCTGCACTTGGCCCGGCAAGGCGTGGGAAATGGCGACGATTGTGACCGTGATGCCACAATTTTTTGGTCAAAACCTCTTGCACGCGTGGGGCTTTGTGCATAAAAGCGACGGAGCAGGCAGAGGGGTACGATGTCCCTTTTCGGCGATGTCGGCCTGTTTGAAGACAATGTTGCAAGACACTTGCCAGTGGAGAAGAATATGAAGTTCCTCAAGAAAGCGGTTGTTGCTGCTGCCGCACTTTCGATGGCGATTGCTCCGGTCGCTGCTTCGGCCGCTCCGGCCCAGTTTGACGGCCTGCGCGCTGATACGGCGGTTTCGGGTCTTGCCATTGGTGAAGATGGTGGCTCGGCAACTTGGCTGTTTGCGCTGCTCGGCGGTCTGGCTGTGATTGCCGGTATCGTGGTTGCTGCCGGCGGTTCGTCGAACGCTCCGACCAGCCCGTAAGTCAACCGACTTACACGGCATAGAGTTTCAGAAGGGCTCGTCGCGACTCGCGGCGGGCCCTTCGGCATGTCTGCTGTGACAGCGGTTGTTGCTCGTGTCTCGATATTCTCGTCTGCCGGGATTTCCGGGTCGCATGATGTGCCATCATGCTCGAAATCCCTCATTGCTCGTGTCTCGACTTCGCTCGACACGAACGGATAAGGGGATGCTTACCCACCCCCCGTTCGTATCGAGTGTGTCGAGATAGGAACGGGGGGCGGTGCGTTTGAACCATGTTTCACGCAGAGGCGCAGAGGGAGTAGAGAGAGCAGAGGGATATTCCCTCCTCCCGTTTGCGGGAGGGGGTAAAGGGGGTGAGCTGATTGCGGCGTACGCAGGGGGCAAAACTGGATTGTCGCGTCGCCTGTGGCTCGGCGCACTCAGGGCAGGGTAAAGGGCCGCCGGTGCTGCAATTGCGGAATTTGCGCGCGCGCACTGGCCACGAGCGATAAATCCATATCGACCATCGCGACGCCATTTTTCGCGTCGCTGTCGTGTACCAACCGGCCCCATGGGTCGATCACCATCGAATGGCCCCAGGTGGCACGTCCATCAGCATGTTCGCCATTTTGCGCAGGCGCAATTATCCACGCACCGCATTCGATGGCGCGCGCGCGCAACAACAGCTCCCAATGCGCTTCGCCAGTCGGGCGGGTGAAAGCCGCAGGAACGGCGATGATGTCGGCCCCGGCCCGCGCATAGGCGTGGAATAATTCACCAAATCGCAGGTCGTAACAGATGGTGAGGCCAAGCTTTCCGACTGGTGTCTCCACCATGACAGCGTGCTCGCCAGCGGCATAAGTGTTTGATTCACGCCAGCTTTCGCCGTTCGCCAGATCGACATCGAACAAATGGATTTTGTCATAAATGGCGGCGCATTCGCCCCTGTCATCGACCACAAAACTGCGGTTGCGCCATTTGCCGTCCGCCCCTGCATGGGGGATGGAGCCTGCATGAATCCACAGGCGGTTGTCGCGCGCTGCTGCGGCTGCCGCCGCAAAATAGGGGCTGCCTGCAAAATCGCCGACGTGCTGACTGGCGCGCGCCCGATCACGGTCGAGCAGGCCGGCCATCTCGGGAGCAAACAGCATCTGTGCCCCCCCATCCGCCGCCGTCCGTGCGGCACTGGCCAGCGTATCGCCATTGTCCGCGGGCGAAAGCCCGCTGGTCATCTGCAAGAGCGCGACACGCGCCATAAATTGCCCTCTCACCCCAAAATCCGGCTTTGCGTGGCGCGGCAAAGGCGGCATAGATATGCCCGTTCAGCCCCGCGAAAGCCGCCCTTCCTATGCCT
>CALFXW010000252.1 GCA_937957805.1 uncultured Sphingopyxis sp. | reverse complement strand
GCCCCGCACCGCACGGGTCGTCGTTGGGGAAATGGTGCAGCAGTTCCGCAGCCACAGCGGCGGTCAGCGGCGCGCCGCCATTTGCCCAATCCTCCAGCACCGCGAAATTGGCGATGCGCGGATCATCGGCGGGCATATGCGCCAATGCAGCAAATTTGCGCACCGTGCGCTGGGGGGCAATCGACCAGAACAGGCTTTGCAGGCTTTCCATCGGCAATTGGCCGAGCGCCTGCACCATCGCGCCTTGCTCTGCCCACAGCTGCGCCATCGCCGCCTTTGCACGGGCTTCGTAGCGTGAAAAATGCCATGGTGCGGCAATCTGGGTGAGCGAACGGGCAGGCGCGAGCGTCGCCGCTGCGAGCGCCATCGTCCCGCCCAGACAATAGCCGACCAGATGCGCGGGCGCGCCCACCGCTGCCATCAATGGCAAAAGTCGCTGTTCGACATGATCGCCGATGGTCATCGCGGCGTCGGCGCTATCCCCCGCCCCCCAATCGACCAACAGCACGTGATAGCCACTGCTCGCCAGAAACTCCGCAAAGCTGTTGCCGGGAGTCAAATCCAATATTCGTGCAGGGTTGATGAGAGATGGGATGAGGATGACCGGCGCGCGCGCGCCATCGCTGGCCCCACCGCAATCGCGCAGCATCGCGCCGCCAGCGCGGGCGAGGACGGGGCGTTCGATCGCGACGGGCCTTTTTGCTGCACCATATATACGCAAACCGGCCAAGGCATCGCGCGCCAGCGTTGCATCCTCCCCCGCCATCCCTTGTACCATTTCGAGAAAAAGCGGCAGCGGGCGCACCGTCGGAGCGTCGCCGCCCCCAGCCCCATGTTGCGGTGCACTATCTTTTGCTGCTACCATGGCGGCAACCATATTTGCTGCGGCGATGTTGCGCAGCATTTTTTTGCATCAAAGGCTGGAAATCAACATGGCGGGTAAAAAGGCAAATGGCGATGCGGACGTCGTCATTATCAAAAAATATGCCAACCGGCGGCTCTATGACACCTGCAAATCGACCTATATCACGCTCGACGACCTAGCCAAAATGGTGCGGCAGGGGCGCGAGTTTCGCGTTGTCGACGCCAAAAGCAACGAAGATATCACGCGCGGCGTGCTGACCCAGATTATCATGGAAGCGGAACAGAGCGGCGAGACCATGTTGCCGGTCAACTTCCTGCGACAGATCATCACCCTTTATGGCGATTCGATGCAGGCGATGGTGCCGGGCTATCTTGAAGCATCGATGGACAGTTTCCGCCGCAACCAGCAACAATTTCGCACCGCACTCGAAGGGGCGTTGGCCGGCAACCCGCTCGCCGAACTAGCGAAGCGCAATATGGCGATGTTTGAAGCGGCAACCAGCGCCTTTCGCCCCGGCCCATCCGCACCCGCGCCCAAAGCCGACGCGTCGGCGGATCGAATTGCAGCATTAGAGGCCGAACTTGCCGCGCTGCGCGCAAAAAAGGATTGATTGCGCGCTCACACCTGCTTGCAGCGCCGATGCTTAGTGGGTTAGGGGCGCGGGTATGAAACACGCCCTTTCCATCACCCGCGCCCAGAATTTTGCTGGCTGGTATCAAGAAGTCGTCGCCGAAGCCGAAATGGCAGAGGAATCGGGGGTGCGCGGCTGCATGGTCATCAAACCATGGGGCTATGGCATTTGGGAACGTATCCAGACGATTATGGACGCGCGCATCAAGGCGATGGGGGTGGAAAATTGTTATTTTCCGCTGTTCATCCCGCTATCCTATTTTGAAAAAGAGGCCGACCATGTTGATGGTTTTGCCAAAGAAATGGCGGTCGTCACCCACCATCGGTTGATTGGCGACGGCAAGGGCAAGCTGGTGCCCGACCCCGAAGCACGCTTGGAAGAACCGCTGATTGTCCGTCCGACGTCGGAAACCGTCATCGGCGCGGCGATGAGCCGCTGGGTGCAAAGCTGGCGCGATTTGCCGCTGCGCGTCAACCAATGGGCCAATGTTGTGCGCTGGGAAATGCGCACGCGGATGTTCCTGCGCACCACCGAATTTCTGTGGCAGGAGGGGCATAGCGCGCACGACAGCCGCGAAGATGCGATGGCCGAAACGATGCGCGCGCTCGAACTTTATCGCTCCGTGGCAGAGGACGCCTTGGCGCTCCCCGTCGTTACCGGCGAGAAGCCGGAGCATGAGCGTTTCCCCGGTGCCGCCGCAACCTATTCGATCGAAGCGATGATGCAGGATGGCAAGGCATTGCAGGCTGGCACATCGCATTATCTGGGCACCGGCTTTGCCGAGGCCGCGAACATCCGTTTTCAGGACAAGGATGGCGGGCACAGCCTGTGCCACACGGTTTCGTGGGGCATGTCCACCCGCACCATCGGCGCGATCATCATGACGCATGGCGATGATGACGGGTTGCGCTGTCCGCCGCGCATCGCGCCGCATCAGATTGTCATTGTGCCGATGCTGCGCGACAATGATGATGATGCTGCGGTCATTGATTATTGCCGCGCGCTGGAGGCGGAGTTGACCGCGCTCGACGCGTTCCGCGAACCGGTGCGCGTTCATTTTGATGCGCGCGCGACAAAGGCACAGACAAAACGCTGGGCCTGGGTGAAAAAGGGCGCGCCAATCATCCTCGAAATCGGGCCGCGCGATGTGGCGGAGGGTAAGGTCGCGGTCATCCGCCGCGATGCGCTTTACCGCGCCGATGGCAAACTCGACACGCAATTTATTGCCCGCGATGATTTTATCGGTGCGGCGACAGGGTTGCTGCGTGACATTCAAGATCGCCTGTTTGCAGAGGCAAAGGCGCGGCTTGACGCCAATATCCGCCGCGATGTGACCGACCTTGCCGCCCATTATGCCAGCGATGCAGCGCATGTCGGCTGGGTGGAGGTGCAATGGGCACGGCCCAGCGGCGCAGAATTGGACGCGATTGTCGAACAGCTAAAATCGCTCAAACTCACGATGCGCAACGCCCCGCTCGACGCGCCGCCAGCTGATGCTATTTGCTTTTTCACCGGCAAGCCGGCGGTCGAACGGGTGCTGATTGGTCGGACATATTAGGGCATAGTCGCGCCAAGAAGCCAAGATATTATATGGCTACGAACACTCGCGTGTCTCGACTGCGCTCGACACGAACGGTCTAAGGATGAATCTTGCCCCGTTCATATCGAGCGTGTCGAGATAGGAACGGATTCAAGACGAATCTCGCCCCGTTCATATCGAGCGTGTCGAGATAGGAACGGGGCTTTCCCCTGTGTCCTGTGGCGCGATAAACACCCAAATAGCCATAAACCACGCGCGTAAACTTGGCTCTTGCCAACCGGCAAAATGCGGCTGAAAAGACGCGCCATGCAAAAAGCCCTTACGTCCGCCATCGCTTTGCTGCTTTGCGGCATTGCTGTCCCCGCCGCTGCGCAAAGCACCGTCGCGCCCGCCCCTGCTACAAGCGCGGGTAACGCCGCCGCTGATGCGGTCAGCGAAGCATCGCTGCGCCAGATAATCGACACTTTGGTCGGATTTGGCACCCGCCATACTTTGTCGGTGCAAGACCACCCGACGCGCGGCATCGGGGCGGCGCGGCGCTGGGCAGAGAGCGAGTTTCGCCGCTTTGGCGCAGCATGCGGCAATTGCCTCGAAATCGCACTGCCGGAGGATATGGTGAGCGGCAACCGCATCCCCACGCCCACCCGTCTTGTCGATGTGCTGGCCATCCAGCGCGGCACCGAACGCCCCAATGAAGTCGTGATTATTGCAGGCCATATCGACAGCCGCGTGACCGATGTGATGAACGCTGCCGCCGATGCACCCGGCGCGAATGACGATGGGTCGGGCACTGCGGCGGTGATAGAGGCGGCGCGTGTTTTGTCCCACCATCGTTTTCCGACAACCATCGTTTTTGCGGTGCTGTCGGGGGAGGAACAGGGGCTTTATGGTGGCCGCCTGCTCGCCCAATATGCCGCTGCGCAAGGGTGGACGGTAAAGGCGATGCTCAACAATGACATCATCGGCGGCACGCGCGGCGCGGATGGGCTGGTCGTAAATGATGTCGCGCGCGTTTTTTCAGAGGGGCCGCGCAGCGACGGCAATGACGCCTATCGCGCGGCGGCACGGCGGGAGGGCGGCGAAAACGACAGCGCATCGCGTAACCTGTCGCGCTTTATCGCGGGGCTGACCCCCAATGCGCATATCGGCCTTGGCGTGCGGCAAGTCTATCGCGCCGACCGCTTCGGGCGCGGCGGGGACCATTTTCCGATGCTGGAGGCTGGGTTTCCAGCGATCCGCATCACCGTGGGCATAGAGGATTATGACCACCAGCATCAGGATTTGCGCACCGAAAATGGCAAATTTTACGGCGATACGGCGCAATATATGGATTTCCCCTATCTCGCGGGGATGGTGCGGTTGAACGTCGTCACACTGGCCGCACTCGCCAATGCGCCAATGCCGCCCGCGCCGCATGTGCAAGGGGCGGTTTCCACCGATACCAGCCTCAACTGGGTGCCGGTTGCAGGGGCCGCGCGATACCAGATTTACCGTCGCCGCACCGATGAACGCGACTGGCAGTTGATGGCCGATGCACCAGCGCCCACGACCACCGCCGATGGCAAGTATCAGCTTACCTTGCCCAGCGTGCGCGTCGATGATTGGGTTTTCGGCGTGTCGAGCATCGCGGCAAATGGCAGCGAAAGCCCGATTGCATCGGCGGTCCCCGGCGGGGCATTTGCGCCGCTGCCGCGATAGAAGTTTGCGGGAGGGAGCCATTATGCTGGGTGCTATCAAATATGGGCTGACCCATTTGCTGGATTTTAACGGCCGCGATGCGCGCCAGACATTCTGGTATTATGTGCTGTTCGTGTACATCGTCGGGCAGGCGATTTCGATGTCGGCGATGATCGGCCCGATGATGCGTATGATGCGCAACATGTTCGATGTGGCCGCACTGCAGGATCAACAACGCATCCTTGCCGAACAACAGGCGTTTATTCAGGAACTTACCGGCCCGATCATATATTTGACCGCCGCTGCAACCTTGTTCAACCTGTTGGCGCTGGCAGCGGCATTTGTGCGCCGTCTGCACGACAGCGACCTGTCTGGTTGGTGGGCATTGGTGGTGGGCGCGCTCCAAGCCGCAATCACTACGATGACGCTGTATAATATGCGCGATATGCTGGCGATGTTCGGGGCGCCTGACGCCGCGATGCATGCGGATATGTCTACGTTCGTCCTGATGGCACTGACCGGCTATATCCCGCTGGCGCTGTTCATCTATTTGGGCGCACGTAAATCAACCGATGGGCCAAATCGTTTTGGCGCAGAACCGGTGCGCTTTTAAGCCATAGGTTGCACAGCGCCGCGCAAAGCGCCAAAGCGCGGCGATGGCGCGTTCACCCAAAACTCCACCCGGCCTGCCCAGCGCAGAGCAGATTGTGCAATTCATCAAATCATCGCGCGAACCGGTGGGCAAGCGCGAAATTGCACGCGCCTTTGCGCTGCACGGCAGTGATAAGATTGCGCTCAAATCCCTGCTAAAGGATATGGCCAATGACGGGCTGATTGATGCGCCACGCGCCCGGTCGCTGACCCCGGCGGGCGGTCTGCCCAAAGTGTGTGTGCTGCGTGTGGTTGACCATGACGGGCATAGCATTTTTGCGGTTCCTGAACATTGGCAGGGTGACGGGCCGCCGCCGCGCGTGCGGGTTATCGAACAGGCGCGGCGCGGCGCACTGGGTATGGGTGAACGCATCCTCGCGCGGATAGAGGAACGCGGCAATGGCTATGCCGCGCACATCATGCGCCGTTTGCAAGCGGCCAAGGAAGCGCTGATCGGCGTTATCACCCAAGAAATCGGGCCATCGGGGCGTCCGATCATGCTGCTCAAACCCGTTGATCGTCGGCAAAAGCGCGACTGGCTGGTGGAAGAAGCGGGGGAGGGGGCGGTCGGCGACCTTGTCCTCGCCGAAATGGCGGGGCGGCATGGCGTACGCGTCACCGAACGATTGGGCGACCCCTTTGCCCCGCGCGCATTATCGCTCATCGCCATCCATAAATATGGCATCCCGCACCATTTTGCCGAAGCGGTGATGGCGGAGGCTGAGGATGCTTCGCGCCTGTCAATTGCCGATGCGACCCGCGAAGATTTAACCCATCTGCCGATTGTCGCCATCGACCCCATTGACGCGCGCGACCATGATGACGCGATCTGGGCAGCACCGGATGCGGATGCCAGCAACCCCGGTGGCTGGCGTGCGATCATCGCGATTGCCGATGTGTCGCACTATGTCCGCCCCGGCGGCGCGCTGGACAGGGAGGCGGCACGGCGCGGCAACAGCGTCTATTTCCCCGACCAGGTGGTGCCGATGCTGCCACATATTTTATCATCGGGCGTCTGTTCGCTGAAAGCTGGCGAAGACCGCGCCGCCATCGCCTGTCATTTGCGCATCGATGCCAAGGGTAAATTGCTGTCGTGGCGCTTTGCGCGGGCGCGGGTGCGGCTGGCGGCCAACATTGCCTATGAAAAGGCGCAGGCCGCGATCGACGGCGCGGCAGATGCGGTTGATGCGGCGCTGGTTGACGGGGCGCTACGCCCGCTTTGGGGCTGTTGGGCCGCGCTCAAATCCGCGCGGGATGCGCGTGAGCCGCTCGACCTAGACCTGCCCGAACGGCAAATCACATTGGATGACAAGGGGCGGATTGCCAGCGTGACCCTGCGCGAACGGCTGGACGCGCACCGGTTGGTGGAGGATTATATGATCGCCGCCAATGTCGCGGCGGCCAAGGCGTTGGAGGGGAAAAAGGCACCCTGCATGTACCGCGTCCACGAAGTCCCGGCGCGCGAGAAATTGGTCACCCTCAAAGAATATCTCGCCACCATGGGACAGAGTTTTGCGCTTGGCCAAGTGGTGCGCCCCGCCATTTTCAATGCGCTGATCGCGCGTGTTGATGATGCCGATGAACGCCGCCGGGTGATGGAACAGGTGCTGCGCAGCCAGACACAGGCCTATTATTCGCCCACCAACGCGGGGCATTTCGGACTGGCGCTCGGCAGTTATGCGCATTTTACCAGTCCGATCCGCCGCTATGCCGATTTAATCGTCCACCGTTCGCTGGTGGGGGCCTATGCACTCGACAGCGACAAGCCCAATGTCGCCAAAATCGCGCCTGCCACGCGATTGTCGGACGAGGATGCGGCGGGCATGGCGCGACTGGGTGAGCGTATTTCCGCCGCCGAACGCCGCGCGATGGAAGCGGAGCGGGAGACGCTCGACCGCTATGTCGCGGCATATTTGTCCGAACGGGTGGGCGATATTTTGCCCGTGCGCGTCACAGGCGTGCAGAATTTCGGGCTTTTCGCGACGATTGAGGGGCTGGGGGGCGATGCCTTTGTCCCCCTTTCCATGTTGGGTAGCGAATTTTTCCATTATGACGAAGCAGGCCAAAGCCTGCGCGGCAGCGACAGCGGCGGTATTTTCCGTTCGGGACTGATGCTCGATTTACGATTGGTGGAGGCTAATCCGCTGACCGGCAGCGTGATGATGGCCCATCCCGATACCGATGGTAATGACGGGGGCCGGACGAATGGAAAATCGCGTGGTCGGCCGATGCAGGGCAGGCCAATGCAGGGCAAGCGTGGCCGGCCCAAAAACATCCGGCATCAGGGTCGGCGGCGCTAGAGTGATTTCGAGTGAAATGGAACATTTCACGGCTCGGAAATCACGGGAGACATAAGCGCGTGATTTCGAGTGAAATGGAATATTTCACGGCTCGGAAATCACGGAAAACAAGGATAGTTGGAGCCTGTTTCGATTCAATCTAATCGAAACAGGTTCTAGAGGGGCGTTAATCCCATGCGGCCATCGGCGGCAGGCTCATCAATATAGCGTCGATATTGCCGCCGGTTTTCAGGCCGAATAATGTGCCGCGATCATGGACGAGGTTAAACTCGGCATAACGCCCGCGCCAGACGCGCTGTTGGTGCAATTCTTCGTCGGTAAAGGGGCTGGCCATCCGCCGCCGGACAATCGGCGGGAAAGCGTCCAAAAATGCTTCCCCGACCGCGCGGGTAAAGGCAAAATGCCGTTCAAAACTCGCATCATCGCTGGCATCAAGATGGTCATAGAAAATGCCGCCAACCCCGCGCGCGACGCCGCGATGGGGGATGAAGAAATATTCCTCGGCCCACTGGGCATAGCGTTCATACACATCCGCGCCAAATGGCATGCAGGCCGCGCGCAGCCGTGCGTGAAAGGCGTCGCTATCCTCGGCATAGGGGATGGGGGGGTTGAGGTCGGCCCCACCGCCGAACCAGCGTTTGGTGGTCACCAGAAAACGGGTGTTGAAATGGACGGCGGGAACATGCGGGTTCGCCATATGCGCGACCAACGAAATGCCGGTCGCAAAAAAAGCTGGGTCTTCGGCCGCGCCATGGATTGATGCGGCAAAATCGGGCGCGAATTCGCCCCCGACCGTCGATACATTAACCCCGACTTTTTCAAACACGCGGCCCTTCATCACCGCGCGCACCCCGCCGCCACCGCCGCCTTTTTCAATCGGGCCGGGGGTGACGCCCGCCCCCTCCCTGTCCCAAGCGATATAGTCAAAGGCGGCATCGCTGCCCGCTTCGCGTTCAATCGCTTCAAAGGCGGCGCAGATGCGCGTGCGCAACCCTTCAAACCAGTCGCGCGCGGCGCTTTGCTGAACATCAAGGCTGGTCATGGCGCGAATCCCTTTGTCTGGCGCAACGCTTCAGCCAATGCGATGCCGCCCGCAAGCGCGACATTCAAGCTGCGAAATCCCGCTTGCAGCGGAATTACCACCCGCGCGGCGGCGGCTTCGTGGACAATATCGCTCGCCCCCCGGCTTTCGCTGCCCAGCAACAGCACATCATCGGCGCCAAAGGTAAAGGCGTCGATGCGCCTCGCCCCCCTGGTGGTCAGTAAGACCATCCGCCGCGCGCGCTTGTCCATCGCATCGGCAAAAGCGGCAAAATCTGCATGGCGTTCGACCTGCGCAGCGGGGGCATAATCCATTCCCGCACGACGCAAACTACGCTCCCCAAAAGGAAAACCGCACGGCTCGACAATATGGATGGTGACGCCAAAACAAGCGGCGGTGCGCAATAAGGTGCCGACATTTCCGGCAATATCGGGTTCGATGAGGGCAATTTCGGGTGGCACTGCGTTGCCGTGCGGCGATGCGGCGCGCATGGCAAGGCGCTTTTTGCGGCAATAGCTGCGAACCGCTCGCAATAGACGTTTTTGCAATTGGCAAGGGGGGCTGCGCTGGCTACAGAGCCGCCAAACCGGGCAAATGGGGGAAATTGCATAGCGCATTGCGCTGGCGCAAAAATTCTCCTTATAAATATTGCGCGATTCTTCTTTTCTGAACCGGATTTTGCAATCCGGTTCGCTGACATAGGGTTAGAGCATGGACAGCCAAGCAGTCGCCGCCGCCCCTTCGGATGATGAAGGTGTGCGCCGCCGCGATTTTATCCATCTGGCGGCAATAAGCTGGGCCGGGGTTGGCACCGCCGCCGCCGTTGTTCCGCTGGTTTATCAGATGGGGCCGTCGGGTGATGTGCTTTCCCTTTCGTCGGCCGAAGTGGACATCAGCGCCATTCAGCCGGGCCAAGCGATTAAAACGCAATGGCGCAAACAGCCGGTGTTCATCCGCAATCTGACCCCGCAGGAAATCGCGGCGGCCAAGGCGGTGCCATTGTCCGAACTGCGCGACCCGCAGACGATTGATGAGCGTACCAAGCCGGGCAAGGAAAATTGGTTGATTACGCTGGGCGTCTGCACCCATTTGGGCTGCGTGCCGCTCGGCGCTGCTGAGGGGGAAAATCGCGGCGATTACGGCGGTTATTTCTGCCCCTGCCACGGTTCGCACTATGACACTGCGGCCCGCATCCGCAAAGGCCCCGCGCCCCGCAATCTGGCGGTGCCTGAATATGCCTTCACCTCCGACACAGTCGTGACCATCGGCTAAGGAATCAGATACGATGAGCTTCCCTTGGGCCAAAAATTACGCGCCGCAGCACCCGTTGATGCAATGGATGGATGAAAAGCTGCCACTGCCGCGTTTTGTCTATAATGCGGTCGGCGCGGGCTATCCGGTGCCACGCAACCTCAATTATTGGTGGAATTTCGGGGTGTTGGCGGGCTTTGCGCTGGTTATCCAGATTGTCACCGGCATCGTGTTGGCCATGCATTATTATGCCAGCACCGGCGGCGCGTTTAATTCGGTCGAACATATTATGCGCGACGTGAATGGCGGCTGGTTGCTGCGTTATGCGCATATGAACGGTGCGAGCTTTTTCTTCATCGTTGTGTACACCCATATTTTCCGCGGCCTTTATTTCGGTTCGTACAAGGCTCCGCGCGAAATGATCTGGCTGCTCGGCGTGGTCATTTTCCTGTTGATGATGGCGACCGCCTTCATGGGCTATGTGCTGCCTTGGGGTCAGATGAGCTTTTGGGGCGCACAGGTCATCACCGGCTTTTTCTCCGCCATTCCTTTGGTCGGGGAAACGCTGCGTGAATGGCTGCTCGGCGGGTTTGCGCCCGATCAGGCGGCGCTGAATCGCTTTTTCTCGCTCCATTACCTCCTGCCCTTTGTCATCTTGGGCGTGGTGATTTTGCATATTTGGGCGCTGCACATCCCCGGTTCGTCGAACCCGACGGGCGTAGAGGTGAAGGATGAACAGGATACGGTTCCCTTCCATCCATATTACACCGCAAAGGATGGTTTCGGGCTGACCATTTTCCTGATCCTATTTTTCGCGCTGGTGTTTTTTGCGCCCAATTTGCTGGGCCACCCGGATAATTATATCGAAGCCAACCCGCTTTCGACCCCGGCGCACATTGTACCTGAATGGTATTTCTGGCCATTTTACGCGATTTTGCGCGCCTTTACCGGCAATTTCATGGGGATTGATGCGAAACTGTGGGGCGTGCTCGCAATGTTCGCCTCCATCGCCTTGCTGTTCTTCTTGCCGTGGCTCGACCGCTCACCGGTGCGTTCGGCGACCTATCGCCCGCTCTATCGGAAATTTTTCTGGGTGCTGGTGGCGGATGTGGCACTGCTCGGCGTCTGTGGGGTGATGCCCGCGTCGCAGCCGTGGATCATCCTCAGCCAGATTGGTGCCATCTATTATTTCGCCCATTTCCTCATCATCCTGCCGATGATTTCGCGCAACGAACGCGCATTGCCGATGCCAACGTCGATTACGGCAGCCGTTTTGGGTGAGGGTGCGGCCAAAACCGCCGATAAAGCCGCCTCGGCGGCCTGACCGACAAAAGGAAGATATCATGGTTCGCTTAATCGGCTTCTTTGTTGGTCTGGGCTTTATTTTCGCCCTGCTCTACGCGATTTTGGTGACCCCGCTCGCCATTGAGCATAATGCGACGGAGGAGTTTCATCTGGAACCGCGCCCCTTGGCGCTGGCCAGCAACGGTGTCTTTGGGCGCTTTGACACAGCGCAGCTCCAGCGCGGGCTGAAAGTCTATAAAGAAGTGTGCGCCGCCTGCCATGGGCTTAGCCAGGTGCGCTTTGGCCAGTTGGAGGCGCTGGGTTATGATGAGGGTCAGGTAAAGGCGCTGGCCGCCCAGTTCCAAGTGCCCTCCATCAACCCCGACACTGGTGAGCCGGCAACGCGTCCTGCTTTGCCGTCGGATCATTTCCCCTCGCCCTATCCCAATGAAGTGGCGGCGCGCGCGGCGAACGGCAATGCTCTGCCGCCTGACCTGTCGCTGATTACAAAGGCGCGCCATGGTGGTGCGGCCTATGTCCATTCGCTGCTGACCGGTTATCGCAACCCGCCCGCCAATCTGCCCGCCGAATTGCGGCCGGCAACGGGGCTGCATTACAACCCCTATTTCGCCAATTTGAATCTGGCGATGCCCGCGCCGCTGGCCAGCGAAGGTCAGGTGACCTTTGACGATGGGACGCGCGCGACGGTTGACCAGATGGCAAAGGATGTTTCGGCCTTCCTCGTCTGGACGGCGGAACCCGAATTGCCGCGCCGCCATGCATATGGCTGGGCGGTGCTCGGCTTCCTCTTTGTCCTCTCGGTGCTCGCCTACCTCTCCTATCGTTCGGTATGGGCGGATAAAAAGGGACATTGATCGGCACTGTGTCCGGCAAATTTTCGGATAAGAAGGCGGCGGTGATGCGGCAACGCATTGCCGCCGCCGTGCGTTCCATCCCCGATTTTCCGCAACCGGGCATATTATTCCGCGACATAACGCCGTTGCTGGCGGATGCGGACGCCTTTGCCGATGCGCATGCGCTCCTCACCGATGTCGCGCGGCGGTTCCATGCCGACGACCCGATCGATGCCATCGTCGCGGTTGAAGCCCGTGGTTTCCTGTTCGGCGCGCCGCTGGCGCTGACACTCGGCCTGCCGCTGGTGCCGGTGCGCAAGCCGGGCAAATTGCCGGGCGCAACGCACTGCATCGCTTATGGTTTGGAATATGGCAGCGACAGGCTGGAGATTCATGCGGACGCGCTCAGCCCCGGTGCCCGGGTGCTGATTATTGATGATTTGCTGGCGACAGGCGGCACTGTCGGCGCGGCAGCGGCACTGGTGGGACAGGCGGGTGGCAGCGTCGCCGCCGCATTGTTCCTTATCGAACTTGCAGACCTTGGCGCGCGCGCCAAACTCGAAAGTGCGGGCGTCAAGGTTGAGGCGCTGCTGCGTTACTGATCCGAAACTATCGTGTCGGGTGCTGTTCCGGCCACTCCCCCCTTAAAAGGGGAACCAGCGTTGGCGGTGGGAAAATTTCATATAGCCGACATTGACGCCGAGGCGCGCGCCGACCCCCAAACGAATGGGGATGAGCACGACATCCCCGCGCCGCAGATAGGATGCGTTGAACCCGCCGACTAAATAGGCCGCGCCTTCGCCCGCCGGTATGCGGTGGAACAAATCCGCCGTGTCGTGCAAATTATAAACTAGGACGAATGTATTGCCAGCATTGGCCCCCGCATCAAAGCCCAGCGATGGGCCGGTCCAATATACAGGCTGCTCCCCCTCTATCCGGTGGTATAATGTGCCCGAACCATAACGCAGGCCAAAGACCAACGCACCGCCCGCTTCGCGCCCGACGATATAGCCATTGGGTTCACCCTGTTCGCGCAAAATATCCTCTATAATCCGCGCCAGCCCCTCTGCACCGCGCCCGAACACGCCCTCGGCCGCGCCGATCAGGTCGTCACGATGGAATGTATTGGCGCTGGCAGGGGTGACAGCAGCGCTTGGCGCTGTCGCATCGGCGGCGGGGGGGCTGGCGGGTGGCGGGGGTGCGGCGCTTTGCTCCAACCCCTCATTGGTCCAGCCACTGGTCGCAGGCGCGGGCGGGGAGGCTGGCGGCGTCACCGGCGCAGTGGGGCGTGGCTGGTTCAGATCCGCGTCGATAACGTCATTGGGGTCAACGCTGCGCACCTGCGCGCTGGCAACGGCGGCGGTGGTGAATGCAAAAAGCGTTAGGGTGGCCAATACCATCCGCCGTAATTTATACCCCGCCATTGCCATTCTCCCGCAATTTTCGCGCCGCGCGACCTGCCCGTCATTATGTGTGGCACAGGACTATCGCCGCCAGCATGAATCGGCTTTGAACGGCGGGCACCTGCTTGGCGACGGGGTGAGTCAATTTTACGCCGGAATGAGTCCGATAATTGATGATTTGCACCATTGCCCCGATGGTCGATGCGCGCTATGGGCGCGCAGCCCCTCAAAAAGTGCGGAGACGTGGGTGAGTGGCTGAAACCATCGGTTTGCTAAACCGGCGTGCTGTGAATGCGGCACCGAGGGTTCGAATCCCTCCGTCTCCGCCAATTTCCTGTCTAGGGAAATATCTATTTCAATAGTTGAAATCCAAGATTTCAATTTCTGGCCAACATAACGACGGCCAGAGGAATGGCCGTCTCTATTGTGCCTATCCCTTTTTGTTGGTGATTTGCCAGTGTGCCGTTACGTTTCGGACCAGGGGGATTGAATGGCGAACATAGGCAGAAATTGGAACGGTCAAGTTTACGGGACCAACACCGGGAACGTGGCGGTCACGCTAGAGGGCGAGGACGAGGCACTTACCGGAGTGATCCGGTTGAGCGACAATCAGCATGGCTTGGCCGTATATGATGTGACTGGCCAATTTGAGGCGGGCGGGTTCGCCCTCACCGGAACACCTCAAGGGCAAGCGCCGGAAGGCGTTGAACTTGGGGAGCTTACGATTGCAGGCGCGTTGACCGATGATGGGCGGCTTGCGGGCGAATGGACCACCACGATTGGAACGGGTGGCACCTTCCAGCTTTGGCCACATAGCTATCAGGTGCGGCCGACGAATCCCGGTCCCATCGCGGAACAACTTAACACTTCCTCACGGCCCCTTGGTGCGGTTCGCCTATATGCTGGTGATGTGCGAAGCCTGATTGCCCAACTCGTTAAAGATTTCTCCCAAAAACGGGCAGTTATCACCTATAACGACAAGGGAATTGAAAAGAACATATTTTCAGACGAGTTTGAACAAGTCTTGGATGGCTTGCCGGAGTTGCGATACTTAAAGATTTTTGTCGGTGAACCAGAAATATACGGGCTACAACGAAATGCGACCGTGGAATTGGTCGCATGGGGTGACAACACTATCCGGGTCCAAAGCGTTCAAGAGGCATGGGCCATAGGAAAGGCGGAAGCCCTAACCCAACACGTTCACGGGTTTCAACGAAAACTTGCAACGCAATTCCGAAAATTTGGCTTAACATTCAATGTGTTTATCTTGGTTGCTGCATTAGCGGCATTGCCGGGATTGCCCACATTCTGGCAGCGACTAGCGTTCTTGGGCAGCGCGTTCGGTATCCAAGCCCTAATTGCTTATTTTCACCGGCAGTACGTCCCTAACTTTGTATTCTATCCAGCCAAGAAAAAGGCGAGTTGGATAGGCAAACTCGGCCCCGGCTTTCTGTCATGGGGTATAACGATATTTGGCGGTGTTGTTGCGGCGATCATATACGGGATTCTTAACGGCGAGTTGGACGGTTCGCCGCTCGCTCGCGCTATATCGGGATTATTCTAGTAACTAGGTGAATCTCCTGCTCTTCAGCACCCAATGCATGTCAAATCACGTGGTGCTCCCGCGTCGCTGCAACGCATCCCCCCGCAAATTTCCCCGTTCCACCCCCTTTTGCCTGTGCGCCCGCTATGCCATGAGATGTGCAGGATTTTTTGGGAGCAGGGTGATGGCGAAATTGGCAGGGAAAATCATGGGCGCTCACCGCTGGATGCTGTGCGCAGCGGCGGCGGCCTGTCTGGCGCTTCCGGCGTCGGCTCAGCAGCGCAACAGCGACCCGGCGCCCGTCGCGGTGCCCGCCGCATCAGTCGAACGCGCCGCCGCGCCAAAGCTGCTTATCGTCATTTCGGTCGATCAATTTTCCGCCGACCTGTTCGCGCAATATCGCACCCAATTTCGCGGCGGGCTGGACCGGCTGGCGCGCGGCGTCGTCTTTCCATCCGCCTATCAGGCGCATGGCGCGACCGAAACCTGCCCCGGCCACAGTGTCATCCTGACCGGTAATTACCCCGCGCACACCGGCATCGTCGCCAATAATTGGTATGACCTGTCGCTGACGCGGGAGGATCGGCGCGTCTATTGTTCGGAGGATCCGACGATTGCGGGGACATCGTCGCGCACCGGCCAATATCAAACCACCACCGCCAGTCTGATGGTGCCGACGCTGGGTGATTATATGAAGGATGCCAATGGCGCGGCGCGTGTCATTTCCATCGCGGGCAAGGATCGTGCGGCGATAATGATGGGCGGCCACCATGCCGATGAAATGTGGTGGCTGGCACCGACCGGCCTTGCCAGCCTGCCGGGGCGCACCCCGTCCGAATTCGTCGCCCGTCTGTCGAGCGCGGTTGCCGCCAACATCAATACTGCCCGCCCCGATCTGGACGTGCCCGCGCAATGTGCCGCGCTCAACCACGCGGTCGATATCGGCGGGGGTAAGAACGTGGGCACCGGCCATCTGGGCCGCGAAGCCGGTAATTTCCGGGGCTTTATGGCCAGCCCAGAGGCGGATGCCAGCGTGCTTGCGGTCGGCGCGGCGATGCAGGCGCAATATCATCTCGGGCAGGGGACGGGCACCGATCTCCTCATCCTCGGGCTGTCGGCGACCGACTATGTCGGCCATGGCTATGGCCCAGGCGGGGTGGAAATGTGCCTGCAAATGGCGGCGCTCGACCGTGAATTGGGGGATTTTTTCGCGCGGATGGACGCGACCGGCGTTGATTATGCGGTGGCGCTGACCGCCGACCATGGCGGGCATGATTTGCCCGAACGCAACCGCGAAAATGCGATTGGGGATGCGGCGCGCGTCGCCGCTGGCCTCAGCGCCGATGACCTGTCCGACCGGCTAAAAGCGGAATTGGGCATGCAGGGCTTTTCCGGCCCCTTGCTCTATTCGGACGGCCCCTTTGGCGATTATTATTACGCGCGCGGGTTGAGCGCGGGCGACCGTGCCCGGGTGGAAACGGCGGTGATGCGGATTTTGCGTGCCAACCCGCAGGTGGAAACGGTGATGACAGCTGCGGAGATTGCGGCTGTCCCCATCTCCACCCGCAGCCCCGAACTTTGGACCATCGCGGAACGGTTACGTGCATCCTTTTACCCCGGGCGGTCAGGAGATTTTCTGGTCGTGCTGAAACCGCGCGTTACGCCAATTACCAACCCCTCCAACGGTTATGTCGCAACGCACGGTTCGGTGTGGGATTATGACCGGCGCGTGCCCCTGCTCTTTTGGCGGCGCGACATGGCCGGGTTTGAACAGCCCAATCCGGTGCGCGTCGCCGACCTTGCGCCGACGCTGGCTGGCCTCATCGGCCTTTCCATCGACCCCGCGCGGTTCGACGGCCATTGTCTCGACCTCCTTTCCGGCCCGGCCAGCAGCTGCCCGACGCGATAAGGCGATGGGCAAGCTTAGCGGGATAAAAGTCATCGACCTGACGCAATTTTTGCCCGGGCCGATGCTGGGCGGCATGTTGGCCGATCAGGGGGCAGAGGTGATAAAGGTGGAGCCGCCCGCTGGCGACCCGGCGCGCGGCGAAGCCCCGTTCGAGGGCGGGCATAGCGTCTGGTTCCGCAACCTCAATCGCGGCAAATCGGCGCGGCGATTGAACCTCAAAGAAGCGGCGGGGCGCGATGCGCTGTGGGCGCTGGTTGATGATGCCGATGTTTTTCTGGAGGGATTCCGCCCCGGTGTCATGGCGCGGCTGGGCTTTGGCGTGGATGCGGTGCGGGCGCGCAACCCGCGGATCATCTATTGTTCGATTTCCGCCTTTGGCCAGCATGGCCCGCTCGCGCACCACCCCGCGCATGATCTGACGGTGCAGGCGTTGAGCGGTTTCCTCGCCGTCAATGACGGGGCGGATGGCGCGCCGGTGGTGCCCGGCGTCGCGGCGAGCGATATGGCGGCGGGCCTCACCGGATTGTCGGCGGTGCTGATGGCGTTGTTCGCGCGCGAACGGACGGGCAAGGGTGATGCCATCGACATCGCCATGTTCGACAGCCTTCTGCCATGGTGCGCGCATACCGCAGGGGATGCGATAGCGGGCGGCGCAGCCCCGCAATCGGCGCGCCAACGCTCCTTGGGCGGTGCGGCATTCTACCAGATTTACCGGACGCGCGATGGCGCGCACATCGTCCTTGGCGGGCGGGAGATGAAATTTGCCGAAAATCTGCTGACCGCGCTGGGGCGCGCCGACCTTGTCCCCCAAGCGGCACGGTCGGCGGGGGAGCAGGGCGAACTTATCACCTTTTTGCGCGGGATATTCGCGGAAAAAACCCGCGCCGAATGGGCAAATTGGTTTGCCGGACGCGACATTGCCTTTGCGCCCGTGCTCAATTTTGCTGAGGCACTGGCGACCGACCATGTCGCCGCGCGCAACCTGTGGCAGGCGACGCCCAGCGGGCACCATATTGCGCCCGCCATCCGCTTTGCCGACGATGCGGCATGGGAAGCCAGCGAACCGCCAGCGTGAGCTTACCGCGCCAACAATGGCTTTAGATATTGGCCGGTAAAGCTGCGCGGATTTTCCGCCACCTCCTCCGGCGTGCCAGCGGCGACGATTTCGCCGCCCTTTACCCCGCCCTCCGGCCCCAGATCGACAATCCAGTCGGCGGTTTTGATGACGTCGAGATTATGTTCGATAACCACGACGCTATTGCCCTGTTCGACCAGCGTATGCAGCACGTCGAGCAATTTGCGCACATCCTCAAAATGGAGGCCGGTCGTCGGTTCGTCGAGGATGTAGAGCGTGTTGCCAGTCGCGCGGCGCGACAATTCCTTGGACAATTTGACGCGCTGCGCCTCCCCCCCCGACAGGGTTGTCGCCTGCTGCCCGACCTTTAGATAGCCAAGCCCCACCTCCTCCAGCATCGCCATTTTGTCGCGGATGGCGGGGACGGCTTTGAAAAATAGCGTCGCATCCTCCACCGTCATGTCGAGCACGTCGGCGATGGATTTGCCCTTGAACTTCACCTCCAAAGTTTCGCGGTTATACCGTTGCCCGCCGCATTGTTCGCAGGTGACATAAACATCGGGCAGAAAGTGCATCTCGATTTTGATGAGGCCATCACCCTGACACGCCTCACACCGCCCGCCCTTGACGTTAAAGGAAAAACGCCCCGGCTTATACCCGCGCGCCGCCGCTTCGGGCAGGCCGGCAAACCAGTCGCGGATGGTGGTAAAGGCCCCGGTATAGGTCGCCGGGTTGGATCGCGGGGTGCGGCCAATGGGCGACTGGTCGATGTCGATTACCTTGTCGAAATGTTCCAGCCCGCTCAGGCTGTCATGCGCGCCCGCCACCAACCGCGCACCGTTCAACGCGCGCGATGCCGCCGCCTGCAATGTGTCGATAATCAAGCTCGACTTGCCCGAACCCGAAACCCCGGTGATGCAGGTGAAGGTGCCAATGGGAATGGCCAGATCGACATTGCACAGATTATTGGCGCGGGCACCCTTTAGCTCGATGAACTTGCCCTGTTGCGCCAGCAATTGCAGTTGCTTTTTGGTGGGAGCCTTGGCCGGTTTGGCGCGGGTGCGGATTTGCGTCCCGTCCCCCTTTGCCGCGACCCGCCGTTCGTCGGGCAGCGGGATTTTGCGCCGCCCGGTCAGATAATCGGCGGTCAGGCTGTCCCTGCACGCCAACACGTCGCTGAGTGTGCCAGCGGCCACAACCTGCCCGCCATGGACACCCGCGCCCGGCCCCATATCCACGACATAATCGGCGGCGCGGATCGAATCTTCGTCATGTTCAACGACGATGACGCT
Source organism: uncultured Sphingopyxis sp. (assembly GCA_937957805.1). Classification (GTDB taxonomy): domain Bacteria; phylum Pseudomonadota; class Alphaproteobacteria; order Sphingomonadales; family Sphingomonadaceae; genus Sphingopyxis. The sequence goes on along the minus strand of CALFXW010000252.1, from coordinate 23,026 downwards.
ATTGCCGAGGTCGCGCAGGCGACGCAGCGTGGTTAGTAAACGTTCATTGTCGCGTTGGTGGAGGCCGATCGATGGTTCGTCGAGCACATAGAGCACCCCTGACAATCCCGACCCGATCTGGCTGGCAAGGCGTATGCGCTGTGATTCCCCGCCCGACAATGTGCCCGACGTGCGGTCGAGGTTGAGGTAGTCCAAACCGACATTGTCGAGGAAGCCCAACCGCTCGATTATCTCTTTCAGGATGGGGGCAGCGATTTGGCGTTGCTGTGCGCTCAGCGCATCCCCCTCTGCCAACGCGCGGAACCAGATATGCGCGTCATGGACGCTGCGCCGGGCAGATTTGGAAATATCCTCCCCCGCGATTTTGACCGCCAGCGCTTCGGGCTTGAGCCGCGCGCCGCTGCAATTATCGCAGGGGTGGGGTTGTTGAAACTTGCCCAATTCTTCGCGCATCCAGGCGCTTTCGGTCTGGGCAAAGCGGCGGTTCAAATTACCGACCACCCCCTCAAAAGCCTTGGTCACGCTATAGGATTTGCGCCCGTCCTGAAAGGTGAGGGCGACCGGCTGCCCCTTTGTGCCGTGGAGGATGATGTCCTGTATCTCTGCCCCCAGTTCGCGCCACGGGGTTTCAAGCGCAAAATCATAAGCCCGCGCAATGCTGGCGAGCACCTGCATATAATAGGGACTGGGCGGGTTGGATTTGGCCCATGGCACCACCGCGCCCTGCTTTATCGACAAGGCAGTGTTGGGGACGATCAGGTCGGCGTCGAATTCCAACCGCTCGCCCAGCCCATCGCAGGCCGGGCACGCCCCCTGCGGCGCGTTGAAGCTGAACAGGCGCGGTTCGATTTCGGCGATGGTAAAGCCCGATACGGGACAGGCGAATTTTTCGCTAAAGATAATCCGGTTGGCGGGAAGCCCCGTCCCCTTCATCGCGCCGCTGCCGCTAGTCGCCTCCGCCTCCCGCCCCGGAACCGGCCCATCGACCAGATCGACATAGGCGAGGCCGTCGGCCAGCTTGAGCGCGGTTTCAAAACTATCGGCCAGCCGGGCGGCCAGACCCTCCGCCCCATCGCCATGGCGAACGATGATCCGGTCGATGACCAATTCAATGTCGTGACGCAATTTTTTGTCGAGCGCGGGCGCATCCTCCATCGCCATGACCGTCCCGTCGATGCGCACGCGAGTGAACCCATCCTTTTGCCAGAGCGCCAATTCCTTGCGATATTCACCCTTGCGCGCGCGCACCACGGGCGCGAGCAACAAGGCGCGCGTGCCATCCGGGAGGGCGAGCACCCGGTCCACCATCTGGCTGACGGTTTGGGCGGTAATCGGCAGGCCGGTCGCGGGTGAAAATGGCGTGCCCGCCCGCGCCCAAAGCAGGCGCATATAATCATATATTTCGGTGACGGTGGCGACGGTCGAACGCGGGTTGCGGCTGGTGGTTTTCTGTTCGATGGAAATGGCAGGCGACAGCCCGTCGATATGTTCGACATCGGGCTTGTGCATCATTTCCAGAAACTGGCGCGCATAGGCCGACAGCGATTCGACGTATCGCCGCTGCCCCTCTGCATAAATTGTATCAAAGGCGAGGCTGGATTTACCCGAACCCGACAGGCCGGTGATGACCACCAGCGCATCGCGCGGCAGGTCGATATCAATCGCTTTCAGATTATGCTCGCGCGCCCCGCGCACCTTTATATGCGTCAATGCCATATCGCCCACGTTCCACATTTGTTCAAAAATGGCAAGCCCATTGGCGCTTGCGCTCCCCGCAATAATCCGCACATTGATCGGGCGTAGCTGTTGGGGGGAATCATGGCGCGGGCATATGGCTGGCAGGAATTGAGCGGTGCCGAACGTGGCCTGATCGACGCGATAGAGGAGGGCCGCGATTTCTGGCCAGCATCGGACGCAGATGCCAAACAGACAAAGGGGCGCGCGGCCAAAACAATATTGGCGGCCGGGCATATCCGTGCCGAAATAATACGCGCCATATTGCTCGGCTTTGCGTTCGAACGTCGCCAGCCGCGTCAGGCAAGCGAATGGCGACCGGTCGCCATTCCCCCGTCGGGTCTGCGTATTCGCCCCCCAAGCCTTGCAGGGGGGGCGCCCGTTGACCGTGTGCGGATATTGGGCGACCTCAACCTCCATGGGCTGACCGGGCAGGGCGGGGTCGTGATGCCGCCCATCCTCCTCGAATATTGCGATTTTGACGGCGCGCTCGACCTGCGGGCGATTTCGGTTGCCGCCTTGTCGCTGCAAGGATCGCGATTTTCGGCACTGAACGGGTCTGACGCGGATATTCGCGGGCCGCTCAACCTGTCGTGGGTGGAACCCTATGTCGCGCCACAGGGCGCGGCGGGCGAGGGGCCTTATACCAACGCCGAACTGGATGAACTTTGGCCCTTCGCGGGCAATAGTTTTGTGCGCAAAGCGGATAAGTTGGCCAATATCATCGGCGCTGATTTTGAACCGCAAGCCGTAGAAACGCCACGTCCGGACCGCGCGCTCCCGATGTGCGTTGCCAGCTTTGCTAACGCCACCATCGATGGCAATGTGGCAGTTCGCGGTGCGCGTTTTGTGCGTATGCCCGATGATCGCGACCCTTTTGACCCAGAGGCGCAGACATTGCTCCATGCGCTGACATTGCGCGGCGCGATCATAACCGGATCGGTGCAACTGGTGCGCAGCCTGTGCATTGGCGGCTGTCTCCTGAGCTATGCGCGTGTTGAGGAGGATGTTTGGGTTCAGGACTGCCGCCTGATTGCGATGGAGGGGCAGGACGCCGTCGAAATGCAAACAGCATCGGTGGGCGGGATTGTTGGATTTTGTGATTCGGCCGCATTGGGGCAGCATGCAAGCACGTTGCATCGGCTCAGAAGTGATTTTTCGGTCAATGTGGTGCTGGGCCGAATGCATCTGTTGGGGCTGCGCGCGCGTTACTTATGGATCGACAATATCGTACAGCATGCGGGCGGCGGTAGCTTTGGGGAACCAAGTGCCAACTTGCTGATAAATACGGCTATCACCATAACCAATGCAGAGATTAGCGATTCAATCTGGCTCGGTGCCTATGGCGGTGGGGCCAATCCCGCCCATGAAGCGGCCATATTGGGTGCCATCGACCTTACCAGCACCAAGGTCGGGAGCAGCCTGCAGATTTCCTATCTGGGGGATGTGGCAAATGGCGCTGATGCGGTGCCGTCGCTGGTGCCGATGGAGAGCGCGTTTGTGCGCGACAGACTGGGCTATGCCAGTAATTATTTGCCTAATTTCTGCGTCCTTAACCTCCAGAATACAGTGGTTGGTGACGGTGTCACCATCGATAATTGCCGCCTTAGCGCCGTTGGGTTTCAGGATATCATCTGGTCAAGCGCACTGCGTTTGGAAAAAGGCGATGTTGGCAGGGGTTTGACCATCGGAGCCAATGTCGAACTGAGCGGCAGTCTGCGGCTTACCAGTTCGCGCATCGGACGGTCGGTTAAAATCGAATGCAGGTCGATTGACGCTTTGCGTAACAACCATGCAATCCCAACCGCTATCGACCTGTCGCAATTGGTAGTCGACGGGGATGTGTGCATCGGTGCGCCGGCACGGCAAGGCATCATCGGCGGGATGGCGGCAATGACTATCCGCGGCGCAATGCGGATGGAGGATAGCCGGATTGCCAGCAAATTGGCCATCGCCCGCTGCGAATTTACAATCGACACTTTGCAATATTCCGCCTCGCTGCGTGGCGCGCTGCAAAGTTCGGATGATTTCCCCGACATATTGTCGCTGGTCGGCACTGCGGTGCAGGGTCGTTTAGAAGTGAAGGACTGCCATTGGACCCAATCTAAGGTTTTTGCACCCCTGGCGCCACCAGTTGGCCAAGGGGATGCGCCGGCATCTGCCCAAGTTAATCGCGCGATTGTCGATGCGCTGGGAGACAAAAATATCAGCGGGGTAGAGGTTCGGCAGCTCGATTTTCTGGACGATTATCTGACCATCGACATTCTGCATTCCGAAGGTGGCGATGATGGCGATACGGAACCTGCTTGGCGGGAGCGTTTCCTGTTTGATGCGCGTAGCCAGCGCGCAATCCTGTTGGGGGGCGACAATCAATCCATTTACGCAGCCACCGCAGACAGCAGTCGCTTTCATTTGTTGAGCGAAGAGGCCGAACGCAACTATCTCACTTTCTTCTGCGCCACGCTTAAAGGGGATGAGGGCAGTTTTCGACTGGTCCGTGATGTTGGCGCCGATGCCGTCGTTCGCGGTGATCCGGATGCGGTGGTGGACGATTCAGCCCCTCGAACACCCCCAGAAGAAATTTTGCAAAACTTGCCATTGGGTGGTCTGGATCGCAAAATATTGGATGACGGTCGGATCGGATATTATGCGACCGTGGTTTATGGCGGACATATTTTTAACGCTCTGTTTGCGCTGGGTGCATCTGGCTGGGTCGAAATGTTGTTTGACCTGGCCAAGGCGGCGCTCAAAGAGACGCCACCCCCATCACCAAAGCGCGGTCTGCCGATTGCGGCACCAGATGGCATTGAGTTATTCGATTTTGGCAGCCCCGAACCCCTTTCACAGGAATTGGGTCAGCTATTCACCCCCGGCCCGGTTGAATCCGGATCGATGCAGCCCGCGAGTACGCCCGTCGTCGGCGCGCAAGTGCCGGTACAAAATCTGCCAGTGGCGATCCGCCTCGAACAATTTAAGTGCGGCCTGCTGGACGACGATTATGGACGGGGGTGGAATCTTGCTCCCCACATATTGCTCCACCTATCCGGCCTCTATTGCAGTGATGTTGAACCGGCGGGGGATGCCGCTAAGCCACTAGGCGATGATAGCCCAAATAAGTCAGAGGCGCCTGAACCATCTGGCCGGGAAGCTGATGTCGAGGGCACGCCTGACGCGTGGCCACTTGCAAAATCATTGACACCAACATTTGAAAGCAATGTAACCGATACCAAAGGCATTTCCGCTGCGCGTTCGCGTGCCGATTGGTTGAAATATCAATTTGTCCAGCTACCCGTCAAAGCGGGTTTGCTGAATTGGTTACGGCAGAAATCTTTGCCTGCTCGCTGGCGGGGGCATGAAGATGTTTGTGAGGAGGATTTTGTCCCGCAGACTTGGGATGTTTTCGCCAATGCCTATATGCGCGCGGGGGAGATGGCAGCCAGTCGCGATTTGATGGCCGAACGCAAAGATATTGAGGCAAAGATATTCGCGCAAAGGATCCGGTTGTGGGGTAGTCGGGGTAATGCGGCGGCGGATGCGGGCAAAGGGCGGGCGGCGCGCGCCGCACCATATATGCTCTTGGGCATTATCCTGTCCGCAGCCGCAGTATTGGCGGCATATTATCTGCGCTGGCCCCAGCCCTTTGCACTGGATGATTGGCGAGCGTTGTTGCTGATTGGCAGCGCCGTCACTGCTTTGGTGGTATTGGCTGCGCCTTGGCTGTTGCTTTTCGGTGCCCTCCTCTTCCGAGCAGGTTTCAAATATGGGCTGTCGGCACCGCATGCGATTGTGACATTTCTGGCCTTTATAGCCGTCGGGGCGTTAGGCACGCATATGGCGCGCACTGGCTCCGCCATTTCGCTCACGACCAACTGGGACGCATTGCGTGCGGCGGATGGCACGCCAGAACCCCATATCGCGCTGGTGCTTGCCACCAACTATGGCGTGGATGTCCCGACACCTGCGCCTGCCGGCCCGGGGTCGATACCGGGCGATGTGGTCTATGGCCGCGCGACCTTTTGCAACCTTGGCGTGTCGAGCTGGCAATATGCGATGGATGTGTTCATCCCCGTGCTCGACCTCGATCAGGAAAGCCGCTGTTCGATCCGGGAGGAAAATGAAGCGGTGGGCAGTTACAACATCTGGCGCTGGCTCAAAATCCTCTATGAAATGCTGGGCTGGATCGTCACCTCGCTCACCATCCTCACCATCACGGGGGTGATGCGCCGCGACATGGAACGCAACTGAACCATCACCCTATATATCATTCATGCGCCATGCAGCCGCGCCGTGAAAATATGCAGCACAGGCGCGATGCGCGACTCTGACTGGGGCAAAGGCGATGGTAGACATTTTGGCAAAGCGGCGCGTGGCGGGATATTTGGGCGCATCCATGTTGGCGATGGCGCTCGGCGGCTGTGTGACGCAGGTGCGCGAACGCGTGGTCTATGTGCCCGCCGATGCTGCGGGCAACTATGGCGGCAGCGCCGCTTACCCGACGCCTGCGGCGAGCCCTGCTGACCGGACAGCGGATTATGCGCTGATCGACACGGCAGACGGTTTTGCCGGGGCGATCGGTTCCGCACCGCCCGATTATGGCTTTCGCTTTGCCGGGCATGATGCTTGGCTGTGGCGCGGGCTGGATGGCGAAATACTCATCCTCGAACAAGTGACCGGCGGCGATGTGCAATATTTCTTCGCGGCGGGGGAGGGTGCGCCCTACCTCATCCGTCAGGGGAACCACAGCTTTGCCTATCGCGCGGGGCGATTGGTCAGCGTCCATGACGATAGCGGGCAGATCATCGGCTATGGTGATAATCCCGCCGACCGGCGCGATGCGGCGACCTTGTGGGAACGGGGGCAGGAAATATTGGCCGCCGCCACCCCGCGCCGCGACAATGGCCGCTATGCCGCCAATTATGACAGCGGCTATGGCGGCTGGGACAGCTATTGGGCGTCGAGCTGGGCGAGCAGTTTTGGGATCAGCTTCATCCTCAACGACGGGTGGGGCGGCTGGCGTTCCGACCCCTATTACCGCGATTATCATGACCGGCATTATTATGACCGGCGCTACCGCGAACGGCGCTGGCGGCATGATGGCGATGAACATTTCCGTCGCTGGCGTGGTGGCAATCGCCGCAATCCGCCGCCCGCCGCGCCGACCCCGCCGCCGCTCACTAGCGCCGAACCGGGCAACCCCAATGGGCCGATTATGGCCGAACCGGGCGGCTATATCGGCGGGCCGAGCGGTGCTGGCGGCGAACGCGGCACATGGACACCGCGCCCCACGCCCCCGGCGGATACATCGGCACGGCGCGCCCCGCCCAGCCGCGACCCGATGGTGGAAATCACCCCGCCGCCATCGGTGGTCGCCGCCCCCAACAGCATGGATGACACCCCGACGCGCGCTTCGCCGCCGGTGGTGGAACGTCCGCGTTATCGCCCGCCGCCGCAGCGGGTGGAGGAAAATGCGCCTGCCGACACCGGCATGATTGGGGGTAATGCGCCGGGCGGGCGTTCGGGCGATTATGCACCGCGCCCACGGCCAGAACCGAGCCCGCGCCCGACTTGGCGCGCACCCGAACCACAGGCGGAACAGCCGCGGCCAGCCTATCGTCCGCCGGTGGAACGCTCCGCGATGGAACGGCCGGTTGTGGAGCGCCCCGCGCCGCCACAACCCAGCTATCGCGCGCCAGAGGCGGCGGCACCACCCCCGCCGCCACCGCCCGCTTATCGCCCGCCGCCGTCACCGCCAGTGGTGCGCCAAACACCGCAAAATGTGGATGACGACAATGCGCAGCCGCAGTAGCTTTGGCGAATTGCAAACATGGCGAGGATCAGATGATGCAAAATTGGCGATATATATATTTGGCAGCGGCGATGATGGTCTGTGCGACGCAGGCTGTGGCGCAGAAAAAGCCGACCGAAACCCCGGCGGATGAACGCGCCGCGACCGCCAATCTGAACCGCGATCAGGCGGATGCAGCGGCACGGCAGGATGCGGAAAACCGCACCAGCGCGCGGCAATATAATGCGGCGGTGCAGGAACATGCAGCAGCAGTCGCCGCTGCCGTCGCAGCGGACACAGCATATCGCGCGGCGCGCGCGCAATATGATGCGGATATCGCCGCAAATAATGCTGCCCGCGCCGATTATGATGCGGCCTATGCGCGCTGGCAGGCGGATGTTGCCGCATGTCAGCGCGGTGAACGCAGCCGCTGCGCCACCAGCCAACCGCGCTGAGCATCTGGCTTTACCCCAGGCGGTTAAGCGCGCTGGCCAGTCGTTCCGCTTCCTCGGCGCGGACATCATGGTCGGCGCGCGCCTTGGCCACCGCTTCGGGCTTGGCACGCTCGGTAAAGGCGGGGTTGGACAGGCGGGCGGCCAGTCCATCGCGATCCTTGGTCGCGGCAGCCAGCGCCTTTTCGAGGCGCGCGCGTTCCGCCGCCACGTCGATCAGGCCCGCCAGCGGCACCGCAAAGCTCACCCCATCGACCACCAATGCCATGGCAGCGCCAGCGGGTGGCGCGGTGAAATGCACCTCCTCGACCCGTCCGACCCTCTCCAGCATCGCGGATATGCGTTCGATACGTGGGGGGAGCGCCGCGCCCGCGCCATCGGCATAAAGCGGCAGCCGCGTGCCGGGCGCGATGCCCAATTCGGCCTTTGCCCCGCGCAACGCCTGCACCAGCGCGATCAAAAAGCCGATGTCGCCCGCCGCATCGCCCGCACCCTGCGCGCGCGGCTGCGGCCATTTGGCGATGATGATATTATAGCTGCGGGCATTGGCGCTCCACAATTCCTCGGTAATAAAGGGCATGAAGGGGTGGAGCATGACCAAAATCTGGTCGAACGCCCATGCCGCGACGCACCGCACCTCTGCCGCCAAAGCGGCATCATCCCCCGCGAGCAGCGGCTTTATCAATTCCAGATACCAGTCGCAAAAAGCGCCCCAGGCAAATTGATGGATGGCATTGGCCGCTTCGTCAAAGCGCAACGCGGCCAGCGCCCCGTCCATCCGCGCCGCCGTTGCTGCAACCTCCCCAATGATCCAGCGGTTGACCGCATGGGTGGCATCGGGCGCGGCCAGCGTTGCCGATGCGCCGATGTCATGGCTGGCGAGGAAGCGCGCGGCGTTCCACAGCTTGGTTGCAAAATTGCGATAACCGGCCAGCCGGTCATCATCCATCTTGATGTCGCGGCCCTGACTTTCCATCGCGCTCATGAAGAACCGCAGCGCATCGGCCCCATATTGGTCGATAAGGCCGATGGGGTCGACGACATTGCCCTTGGACTTGGACATTTTCTGGCCATCGGGCGCGCGAACCAGCCCGTGGAGATAGAGCCTGTGCCACGGCACCTCCCCCAAAAACTCCATCCCCTGCATCAACATCCGCGCGTCCCAGAAGAATAATATGTCAAAGCCCGAAATCAGCAGATCATTGGGGTAATGGCGGGCAAGCAGGGATTGTCCCTGACCTGCGTTCGTGTCGAGCGAAGTCGAGACACCGGGCGTGGGCGTGCTGCCGATCGGCATCTCGACCGCGCTCGATGCGAACGGGTTTGGTTGTTCGGCATCGGGCCAACCCAGCGTTGCAAAGGGCCACAGCGCCGAGGAGAACCATGTGTCGAGGACGTCATTGTCCCGGAGTAACGGAACGCTATTGTCCAGCAAGTTTAGACGGTGGCCAGCGTCAACCAAGATCGGTTTGGAGTCTGGGCCGTAATATGCTTGTGCCTGCTCAAGCACGTTCTCTTCTGTCTCTCCAACAAAAACCATTGGGTCTGGAATACCAGTTTGACGACCAGATGGGTCTGAGAGCCATGAAAAACTAATCTCTCCATATTCTCCCAATTTCGGCCCATACCATGCCGGGATACGATGCCCCCACCATAATTGGCGCGACACGCACCATGGCTGGATATTTTCCATCCAGTTGAAAAATGTCTTTTCCCACGTCTTGGGAACGATTTCGACACGGCCATCGCGCACAGCCTGCATCGGTGCATTGGCCAGTTTGGCTGCATCCACATACCATTGGTCGGTCAGCCATGGTTCGATGACCACCCCGCCGCGATCACCAAAGGGGGTCTGGATGGTGCGCGGTTCGGCATCATGCGCTGCCCCATCCTTGTCAATATGGGGAACAAGTCGCCCCATATCGCGCATCGCGGCGACGATTTTTTCCCGCGCGCCGGGCACGCCATCGCGTGCAAAGCGGTGCAGGCCGATATAGGCGTGGGGGATCAGCCCATCGGCGCATTGGCAGACATTGGCATCGCCGTCGAACATGTTGAGCATGTCGGCAGGCGCGATTCCGGCGCGCTTGCCCACTTCAAAATCGTTGAAATCATGCCCCGGGGTTATCTTGACCGCGCCCGAACCCAGCGCCGGGTCGGCATGTTCATCAGCGATGATGGGGATGGGCCGCCCGGTAATCGGCTGGATGACAAATTGGCCGATAACGGCACCATAGCGCGCATCATCAGGGTGCACCGCCACCGCCATATCGGCGAGCATGGTTTCAGGCCGCGTGGTTGCAACGATGATGTGGTCTGCGCCGCTGGGCAGCGTCACGCCATCGGCCAGCGGATAGGCAAAATGCCAGAAATGGCCCTTTACCTCCTGCGTTTCGACCTCCAGATCCGAAATGGCGGTCTTTAGCTTGGGGTCCCAATTGACCAGCCTCTTGTCGCGGTAAAGCAGGCCGCGCCGGTATAATTCGACAAAGACATGGGTGACCGCGCGGCTGAAATGCGGGTCCATGGTGAATTGTTCGCGCGCCCAGTCCATCGAACAGCCCAGACGGCGCAACTGGCCGGTAATCTGCCCGCCGCTGGTTGCTTTCCATTCCCAGACTTTTTGGACAAAATCATCGCGCGAATAATTGGTGCGCTTGTCCTGATGTTCGGCCATTTGCCGTTCGACGACCATTTGCGTCGCAATCCCCGCATGGTCGGTGCCGACTACCCACAGCGCATCCTTGCCGCGCAGCCGTTCATAACGGATGATGACGTCCTGCAACGTGTTGTCGAGCGCATGGCCGATGTGCAGCGCCCCCGTCACATTGGGCGGCGGGTTGACGATGGTAAAGGGCGTCGCATCGGGCCGGTCGGGGCGAAACAGCCCCTCCGCCTCCCAATGCGCGGCCCAGCGCGCTTCTATTTCAGCAGGTTCGAATGTTTTTGGCAGGTCACGGGTCATAGCCCGCCCTTAGCGTTCTATGCTGCATTGCCGCAAGGGGGCGGGGCGAGCAGCAACCCGCCCCTCCACCGATTTATGGCCTTGTATGCGCCCCAATCCAGCCCAACACTTCGCGATACCATTGCACCGAATTGCGCCCGCGCAAAATCCAGTGGTTTTCATCCGGGTAGATGAGCAGGCGGCTTTCAATCCCCTGTCGTTGCAGCGCGGTAAATGCTGCCAGCCCCTGCGTATAGGGGATGCGGAAATCCTTTTCGCCATGGATGACCAATGTCGGCGTGCGCCAATTCTGGATATGGTTGACCGGGTTCCACCGTTCAGCGTCGGGGCGGCTCCACCATGGGCCGCCATTTTCCCATTCGTCGAACCAAAGCTCCTCTGTTTCCAGCGCCATGGCGCGCAGGTCGAACACGCCCGCATGGGTGACGAGGCATTTGAAGCCATCGGGCCAATTGCCAGCAATCCAGTTCATCATATAACCGCCATAGCTGCCGCCCGCTGCACAGGCGTTGGCCGGGTCAACCGCCGGATTGGCAGCGGCAGCGGCGGTCATCCCCAGCCGCAAATCTTCGAGCGGCCAGCCGCCCCAATTGCGGTTGATGCTGTCGGTAAAGGCTTGGCCATATCCCGTCGATCCATGGAAATCGATGGTGACGACAGCATTGCCGGGTGCTGCAAACAGCATCGGGTTCCAGCGGGTTGACCAGCTGTTGCCAAAGCTGCCCTGCGGCCCCCCATGGACGAGCAGGACGGTCGGCAGATGCCCCGCAGGCGCATTGGCGGGGACGATGGTCTGTCCCCAGACGGTGTCGCCATTGGCGCCGGTAAAGCTGTATATTTCGTACCGCATCGGGTCGATGTCGGCCATGCGCGCGGCCGCCGGGTCGGCGATGCGCCTTGTCTGTCCGTTGCGGGCGCGCACCACCAGTGCGGGCGGTTCGGTTATCGAGTTTATGGCATAGAGCAGGTTCCCGCCGCCCAGCAATTGGACGCCGCCGACGCTGCCCCTATCGGTCAGGCGGGTGACATTGCCGTTGCGTGCGTCGATCTGGAACAACGGGTGTTGCAGTGTGTCCTGTGCGGTGACGTAGAGGCTGCGTGAATCCGCCGCCCAGACGATGCTGTCCACCGACCTGTCCCAATTTTGGGTCAGCGCACGCACCGCCCCGCTCGCCAGATCGCGCAGCATCAAAACCTGCCGATCAGCCTCATAGCCGGGGCGCGCCATCGCGACATAGGCCAATGTCCGGCCATCGGGTGATACGGTCGGCAATGTGTCGGTCGCCTGATTGGCGGCGGTCAGATTGATTGCATCTCCACCCGCAACCGGCGCTGCATAAATGTCGAGGTTGGTCGATGTTGGTTCATGCCGGTCAGCCAGACGGCGGGTGAAATAAACCGTCTGTCCATCGCGGCTCCACGCCAGTTCCTCCCCCCCGCCAAAGGGTTTGGAGGGGCTGTCGCCGACCGGCCCTGCGCCCACCGCATGCGGCGCGGCGGCGATTTTACCATCGGCCCCCAGCGGCGCGGCGAACAGGCGCGAATAAACGCCGGGCGTTTCCCATTGATCCCAGTGGCGGACGAATAGTTCGTCGTAAACGCGGCCCGAACCCGGCCCGGCGGTTGCACGGTCGCCATTACCCTCACAACCAAAAGCAGCGCAATTTTGGGCGATGTCGCCCCAGATCAGGATTGAGCTGCCGGTGGGTGCGATGGAAAATCCGGCGATGTCGGCCAAAGTATCGCTGGCCTGCACCGGGGCACCCGCGCTGCCATCCGCCGCGACATCGACGAACCACAATTGATCCTTGCCGCTTTTGTTGGACAGGAAATAGAGCCGTCGGCCATCGGGCGCAAAGGCGGCGCTATTTTCATTGGCACCCGCGATATCGGCGATGCGCACCGCTTCCCCGCCGCTCGCCGCGACGACCCACAGGCCGGTTGTGCGGGCATAGCTTTGCGGATCGGTGTCGGTTTGTTGATAAACCACCCAGCGACCATCGGGCGATGCGGCGGGTGCGGCGAGGCGCGGCAGCGTTGCCAGATCATCGGCGGTCATCTGTCGTGCAGCAGCGGGGGTTGCAATGGCGCCAAGCGCTGCCGAAGCGGCAAGCGCGGCAAAAATCCGGGGGGAGGAACGCATTTTCATTCTCCTAACCAAGTGAAACCAGCCCCGACGCTACAGCGAGGCCGAGGAACGACAAAAATCCCATCGAATCGGTAATCATGGTGACAAAAATAGATGATGCCACCGCCGGGTCTTGATCAAAATGGTCGAGCGTGACGGGGATGAGGACACCCGCCAGCCCGGCGATAAAAATGTTGGTCAGCATGGCAGCGGCAATCACCGCGCCCAAATGCCAGTCGCCCGACCATAAGGTCACCCCGCTGCCCGCGATCAACGCCACCGTCGCGCCGTTCATCAGCGCGATCGTCAGTTCGCGGCCAATCGCGCGGCGGGTGTTGGATTGGGTCAATTGGTTGGTGGCAATCGCGCGCACCGTCACCGCCAATGTCTGCGTGCCCGCATTACCGCCAACCCCTGCGACAATCGGCATCAATATCGCCAGCGCCACCATTTGTTCGATCGCGCCGCCGAACAGGCTGATGATGGTGGAGGCGACGAGCGCGGTGCCCAAATTGGTAATCAGCCAGCGCACCCGCGCGCGATAGCTTTCGGTCGCGCTTTCGTTGATGTCGCCTTCGCCAGCGCCTGACAGGCGCAACACGTCCTCACTCGCCTCTTCCTGGATGATGTGGACGACATCATCGGCGGTGATCATGCCAACCAGCCGCCCCGCGCCATCGACAACAGCGGCGGAAATCAGCGCATATTTCTGAAAACGCAGCGCGACTTCTTCCTGATCCATATCAACAGGGATCAATGTCTGCTGGCGCGCCATAACATCGGTGATGGCGATGGTGCGCGGCGTGCGCAAAATCCAGCTCAATTGACAAAATCCGATGGGCCGGTGCATCGGGTCAACGATATAGATTTCCCAGAAGTCGGTGGTCAGGTCGCCGTCTTCGCGCAGCCGGTCGATGACATCGCCAACGCTGACATGTTCGCCCACTGCCACCAGATCGCGCTGCATCAGGCGGCCAGCAGATTCCTCAGGATAGGACAGGGCATCTTCGATTGCCGCCCTGTCCTCCGCTGACATGGCGGCGAGCACGGCGGCCTGATCTTCCGCCTCCATATCCTCGATGATCGCGACCGCGTCATCGGTATCGAGTTCGGCGGCAATGTCGGCAACCTGTTCGGGCGCCAGCGTTTCGACCATATCCTCACGGACATAATCGTTCATTTCGGCATAGGTGTCGGCGTCGATCAGATCGCCCAACGCCTGGGCGAGGTCGGCGCGTTCCTCCTCCCCCGTCAGTTCGATAAGGTCGGCGCGATCCGCCGGGTGGAGCGGGCGGACAAGGTCGCGCACCCCATCAACATCGCCCGATTCCAGCGCGGAGAGCACGCGGCGGACAAAATCGGGGCGCAGGCGGTCATCTTCGTCGAGCAGGGTCGCCGGGTCGATCATCGCGGGTGGTGCTTCATGGGGCGGGCGATCCATTTCGCTCATCCAATGCCCCCCTTTGTCCAGCAGCAATACCCAAGCCGCGCGCCAAATCTGCGCACGCATAAATGTCCGGCGCGGGATAGGCCGAGCGCGGGGCAAAGGCAATGCGCGGAAAGGCTTTTTCGCCGATAGCTGAACCGGGGTGCGGGCAGGCGGCGTGCCGAGATTTGCTTTTCAACGAATTTCGATAACAATCGGGGTGACGGAGCGGTGCCCACCGGCTATGGCCGCGCGCAAGATATTTGCCGCTCGGAGAATTTATGACCGCCCAAACACTCACCTTCACCATCGACACCGGATCGCAAAGCGGGGATGTCGTCATCCGCCTGCGCCCCGACCTTGCCCCCAAGCATGTCGAACATATCTGCATCCTCGCCAAAGAAGGTTTTTATGACGGGCTGAGCTTTCACCGCGTCATCCCCGGTTTTATGGCGCAGGGCGGCTGTCCCAACGGTACCGGCATGGGCGGTTCCAAGCACCCCAATCTGCCCGCCGAATTCAACGCCGAACCGCATGTGCGCGGCGTTTGTTCGATGGCGCGCGCCAGCGACCCCAACAGCGCCAACAGCCAATTTTTCATCGTGTTTGACGATGCGACCTTCCTTGACCGGCAATATACGGTGTGGGGCAATGTCGAAAGCGGCATGGAATTGGTCGATGCGCTGCCGACGGGCGAACCGCCGCGCACGCCCGGCCGCATTGTCAAAGCGACATTGGGCTGAAATCTTGACAAAAACATATCCAGCCGCTATTCAGGCGGCGTTGTAGATGTATTGCAAGATTCATCTCTGAGGGCGTGCCATGCCAGTGGCGCGCCCTCTGCTTTTGTGGCGTTCGGGGGCCGGGTGCCAGCCCGACCCCTTCCCGTCGTTACTTTTTCCTTGCGACTTCCACTATCTTGAGGATCAAGTTTGCGAAAGCTATCGCTGCAGTAACGATTGCAACGATCAGGATTGCTGTAGCTATATTGATAAGAATTCACCTCCTTGCTGCGACAAGATGTCGCAGGATACTCATGGCAAATTCGGCAATTTGTAACAACTTGCATTTTTGAAATTAGGGTTAAACCCCCGCTTTTGCCAGCCAGTCGTGGAATATTTTGACCGCCGGACGTTTTAGCGCGCGGGGGCGACAGACAAACCAATAGCTGTATCGGCTCTCGACATCGAAATCGAACAGGTGGATCAGCCGTGCATCGTGCGCGTCCTCCAAATGGTGGCCGTGCATAAAGGCGATGCCGACCCCCTGTGCCACCGCTTCGAGCATCAGCGGCCCTGAATCAAAAAAATCAATGGCATGGGGTTCGAGCCATTCCATGCCGATGGCGCGCCGCCATGCGCGGAATGTATCGGGCATTTCGCGGTGGAGCAGCACGGTCATGCGCTGCAATTGTTCGGGCACGGTGATTTTGTCGGCCCCTTCGCCAAATCGGCGCGCGGCAATCGGCAAAATCCTGTCTTGGTCGAGCCGCACCGCATGGAGGCTGGGGTCAATGTCCTGCGCCAGCACAATTGCCGCATCATGGTCTTCGCCCAGCCGCGCTTCGGCATGGCTCGACGTGTCGATATCGATGTGGAGGTGTGGGTGCGCGCTGCGCAATTCGGGTAGGCGCGGGAATAATCGCTGCTGCGCGAACAGTGGCCGGACGTTCAAACGCAGGCGCAATTCATCCGCTTCGCCCACCGCGCTGGTCACCGCATCGCGCAGCGCATCGAGCGCGGGGTTGAGCGCGGTTAGCAGACGTTCGCCGCTAGTGGTGAGGCGCATCGCATGATGTTCGCGGTCGAACAAAGCATCGCCGACATGGCGTTCCAACGCCTGAATCCGCCGTGACAATGCGGGCATTGACAGTGCCAGTTCCGCTGCGCCGCCCTTGATCGACCCATGGCGCGCGACGGCAACAAAGGCTTCCAGCCCCGCCAGCGATGGCAGTCGTCGCATCACCATTTGCGTGCTTCCCCTCCCCCACACATTGCAGTTTTTGCAATTTTCATTTGCAATCTAAATGGCGCCGCAAAAATCGGCAAGAAAGGAAAATCTTGCCCCCCTCGCGCTCAGCATATTGCCGCCCTATATATAGGCCATAGCCAAAAAGGAGAGCGTGGTGCCCGAAGATAAGAAAGTGCAAAACGACAGCGGGCAATATCAGGTGGCAAATTTGCGCCCCGAAGAAGCGGGGGCGGGCATTGCGCGCCTGCCGCGCGCGGCCTTTGCGGCGCTGGGCATTGCGGATGGCGCGATTGTCGAATTGACCGGCAAGCGGTCGAGCGCGGTGCGCGCCATCGGCCCCTATGCCGAGGATGAGGGGCTGAGCGTCATCCGCCTCGACGGGCTAAGCCGTGCCAATGTCGGTGTGGCGACGGGTGAAATGGTCGCGGTGCGCGCGGTGGAAAGCCGGGTCGCGCAAAAGATCATCCTTGCCCCTGCACAGCGCAACATGTCGCTCCAGGGGTCGGGACAGGCGCTCAAACGCAGTTTTTTTGGCCGCGTGATGGTGGCGGGCGATATTGTCACCACCAATGCGCAACAGCGATTGGCACCGGAAAATCTGCCCCCGCAAATGCGCCAGATGTTGAATGCGCCTGCCTATGCCTTGCAGGAAATCCGTCTGTCGGTCGTTGCCACCACCCCCAAAGGCATCGTCCAGATCGGTGAGGAAACCGAAATTGAACTGCGCGCCGAATTTGTGGTGGCGGGGGAGGTGCGCGCCGATGTCACCTATGATGATATTGGCGGAATGGGAGAGGCGATCGACCAATTGCGCGAAATGGTCGAACTGCCGCTGCGCCACCCCGAATTATTCCAGCGACTGGGGGTGGACCCGCCGCGCGGCGTTCTGCTCTATGGCCCGCCGGGCACTGGCAAGACGCGGTTGGCCCGCGCGGTGGCGAATGAAAGCGCAGCAGAATTTTTCCTGATCAATGGCCCGGAAATCATGGGCAGCGCCTATGGCGAGTCGGAGAAGCGATTGCGGGAGATTTTTGAGGCGGCGGCAAAGGCTGCGCCGTCGATTATCTTCATTGATGAGGTGGATTCGATTGCACCCAAGCGCGGCAATGTTTCGGGCGAGCAGGAAAAACGGCTGGTCGCGCAATTATTGACGCTGATGGACGGGTTGGAACCGCGATCCAATCTGGTGGTCATCGCGGCCACCAACCGCCCCGAAGCGATTGATGAGGCATTGCGCCGTCCCGGCCGTTTTGACCGCGAAATCATTGTGGGCGTGCCCGATGAACGCGGCCGGCGGGAGATTTTGACCATCCACACGCGCGGCATGCCGCTCGACCCGGGGGTGGATCTGGGTGAATTGGCGCGCACCACCTATGGCTTTGTCGGTGCCGATCTCGCGGCGTTGGCGCGCGAAGCGGCGATGGAGGCGGTGCGCCGCCTGCGCCCGCAGATAGACCTGAGCAAGGGCGCGATCCCTGCTGATCTGCTCGACAGCCTGTCCGTAACGCGCGATGATTTCGTCAATGCGCTGAAACGCGTCCACCCCAGCGCGATGCGCGAAGTGATGGTGCAGGCCCCCAATGTCCGGTGGAGCGATATCGGGGGGCTGGATGCCGCCGCGCAGCGTTTGCAAGAGGGGGTCGAACTGCCGATGAAGCGGCCCGATGCGTTCCGCCGCCTTGGCATCCGCCCGGCCAAGGGGTTTTTGCTTTATGGCCCGCCGGGCACCGGCAAAACCTTGCTTGCCAAGGCTGTCGCGCGGGAGGCGGAGGCCAATTTCATCGCCACCAAATCGGCCGATTTATTGTCCAAATGGTATGGCGAAAGCGAACAGCAAATATCGCGGCTGTTCGCGCGCGCGCGGCAGGTGGCACCCTGCGTCATCTTTATCGATGAACTCGACGCATTGGTGCCTGCGCGCGGTGCTGGCGGGGCGGGGGAACCGCAGGTCACCGAACGGGTGGTCAATAGTTTGCTCGCCGAAATGGACGGGATAGAGGAAATGCAGTCGGTGGTCGTCATCGGCGCGACCAACCGCCCCAATTTAATCGACCCGGCATTGCTGCGGCCGGGGCGGTTGGACGAACTCATCTATGTCAGCGTCCCCGATGCAGCGGGGCGGCGGCGTATCCTCGACATCCATGTGCGCGACATGCCGCTCGCCAAAGATGTCGATCTGGACGCGATAGCCAAAAGGGCAGATCGTTTTTCGGGCGCGGATTTGGAGGATTTGGTGCGCCGCGCGGGGATGGTGGCGCTGCGCCGCTCGCTCGACAGTAAAAAGGTGACG
The DNA here is from genome assembly GCA_937957805.1 of uncultured Sphingopyxis sp. GTDB lineage: Bacteria > Pseudomonadota > Alphaproteobacteria > Sphingomonadales > Sphingomonadaceae > Sphingopyxis. The sequence continues at coordinate 4,275 of CALFXW010000252.1, read as the reverse complement.
GCGGCTGATTTTGATGCCGCCTTTGCCGATACGCGCGCGACCGTGACGGCGGAGATGGAACGCGACTATGAAAAAATAGCCGGGGAAATCAAACAGAAAGCAGCGTCAATCCAACCGATTGGGTTTTTTGCGCCGGGCATGTTGAAACCCACCAATGCGGTCAAACATGATGGGGAAAAGAGTTAGTTATAGTTCCGCACTGCTCAGGCTATCATCGCCGCCCGCGTCGAGCTGCGGCGGCAGTTTAAGCGCCCACCAACCCCAGATGGCGAGCGCGGCGGAAAGGATCGCCATCAGCCCAAAGGCCATTTCGGCGTGCCAATTGTAAAGGAGGACGCCGATCGCCGGAGCGACGATATAGGCCGCGCCGTTAATCGATGCGGTCTGTCCTGCCACTTGCCCTTGCAGGCCGCGCGGGACGGCAAGGCTGGCGCCTGCGGTAAAGCCCGGACGGAATAATCCCCAGCCGAGCAGACCGAGCGCAAACCCGCTGGAAATGGTCGGTAGATCATCGGCAATCCCCAATAGCGCCGCCCCGGCAGCGCCAATGGCTGCGCCGCTCACCACCGCCATGCGCGGCTGCAATTTAAGCAGCGGGATCAGTCCCCATTGGGCGAGCAGGGTGGCCAGCGCCCCCACCCACATGACATGGCCGGTGGGTTCGGCGGCAAGGTCGGGCGTGGCGCGCAGATGCAGCCGGTCGAGCACGACAAAGCCGATCACCCCCAGAAACATCGCTTGTGCATGGCCGCCGATCAGCCCGGCGATATGCCATGGCCGGACGCGCGCATCGGTCCAGCGGATAAGCGGTGCACCGGACGGGTCGGTCGGGCTGGCATCCTCGGTATAGCTGCCGGGCGCGCCCGCCCCTGCTGTGGGGTAGGATGTCACCTGTCCGCGCGCGGCAAATCGCGGCGTATCATCGGGCAATACCAGCCTGAGCGCGATAAGAACGACAAGACCGATGACCGCGAAAATAATCAGCGGGCCAGCGAGGCCAAAAACCGGCAAAATGAAATAGGGCGCGATGGTGGGGCCGATGACCGTGCCCAGCCCAAAGGAGGATGCCACAAGGCTGAGCGCGCGGGTGCGTTCCTCTGCATCGGTGCGCGCGGCGATATAGGCCTGAACGGCGGGCGGCGATGCCGAACCAAAACCACCATATAGGCTGCGGAACAGGGCAAAGACGGCAAAGGTCATCGCTGCGCCCATCCAGCCCGACAGGCCCGCCCACAGCGCGAGGCCGCACAGCAGCATCGATGTCGCAAAGCCGGTGACCCCCAGCGCCATCAAAATCTTGCGCCCGCGCTTGTCCGACTGGCGCGCCCACATCGGCGCGGTAATCACCCACAGCAGCGCCGACCAGGAAAAGGCGAGGCTGACCCAAACATCGGCAATGCCGATTTTGGTGCCCAGCGCAGGCAGGATGGATTGCATCGCCGTATTGCCCGCCGCCGCCACCAACATGACCATGAACAGCACGGACAGGCGCAGCGTCGGGATGGACGGGATGGGGGATTGGGCAACCGGCATGGCCTGCTCGTGGCATAGGGGGCGGGGGCTGGCAATATCGGCGGCAAAAAAGGGGTGAGCGTCGCTTTTCTTTGGCGCGCGCTTATTCTATCGCACAGGCGGATCCAAACGGGGAAAGCGAAAAAATAATGACCAGCGGCTATTTCGGTACCGACGGCATCCGTGGCCTTACCAATCAGGCGCCGATGACGGCAGAGGTGGCGATGCGCGTCGGCATGGCGGCGGGCGCGCATTTCCTGCGCGGCAGCCATAAACATCGCGTCGTGGTGGGTAAGGATACCCGTCTTTCAGGCTATATGATTGAAAATGCGATGGTGGCGGGTTTCACTTCTGTCGGGATGGACGTGGTGCAGGTGGGGCCGATGCCGACCCCTGCGGTCGCGATGCTGACGCGGTCGATGCGCGCCGATCTGGGCGTGATGATTTCCGCCTCGCACAATCCCTTCAAAGACAACGGCATCAAATTCGTCCATGGCGACGGCCACAAGCTCGATGACAAGACCGAGATCGCCATGGAGAAGCTGGTGCTCGGCAGCGAGGGCACGCTCGCCGTGTTCTCGGAGATCACGCTGCGCCTCGTACGAAAGCCTGCGGCCGTGCACACGCTGCTCGCGCTCTTCTCGGAGCCGGCCGATGCCGCCCGCGCCGTTGTACCCCGGGCCATGGATCGTCCCGAAGATGCGCGTGGGGGTGCGACCGACCCACTCCATGATGTCGACCTCGCCGCCGTTGACCGGGCTGTTGTTGGCCAGGTACCAGGCGGGCCAACACCCGGCGGTCAGGCAGTCGAGCTTGATCCGCGCCTCCCAGATGTGGCCGATACCGCCGCGCCACTTCCCGAACACCTTGCCGCTGTAATACGTCTTGCCGTCCTTGGCGGCGTGGAAGACGAGGTTCGACTTGCCGTCGACATAGACGTTGCGCCGGTCGTCGCGGTACTGGCCGACGTTCTCGGGCAGTTCCCAGAAGGTCGGGTCCTGCATCGACTCGCGCTCCAGCGCGATCTCCTCCCCGCGTTGACGCTCCCGCTGCGTCATCCGCCACTGCTGCCCGAAGAGCAGCAGCAAGAGCGGCAGGCACAGCAGGGCCACCAGCATCCCGCGCCGCGTCCGCTGCCGCCGCGACGCCTCCCGCCGCGAGGCGTCCAGGAACTTCACCGCCCGCGGCAGCAGCTCCGCCGGGTCCGGCGCCAGCCCCTCGACGCGCGGCACGACGCCCCACTCGAGCGCGAGGCGGCTCGCGACCTCGCTGCGCGACCTCGTCGCGCAGGTCCTCGCGAGTGTGGTCTTGCCGCCCAACATCACGGTCCACGATCGCGTCGGCGCGAGCCAAGCGGCGGTCGATCCGGCGCAGCTTCAAGAGGCGGTGCACGTGCTCGTGCGAAACGCCATCGACGCCATGCCCGACGTGACCACCGTGCAGGTGTCGCTCTTGACGCGCACCGGCGGCCTCTCGGCGGTCGAGGCCGAGAGCGCCATCAGCATCCCCATCGAGAACGCCCTGAACGGCATCCCCGGCATGACCGAGCTGCGCAGCATGTCCGACGCGGGCGTGGCCTCGGTGACGGTGGTCTTCAAGGACGGCACCGACCCCTGGTTCGCGCGCCAGCTGGCGCTGGAGCGCCTGCGCGGCATCGAGAAGGAGCTGCCGCCCACCGCCTCGACGCCCGAGCTGGCGCCGCTCTCGACGGGCCTGGGCGAGATCTTCCAGTTCGTGGTGCGCTCGCCGCACCACCCGCCGATGCAGCTGCGCACGCTGCAGACGCTCGACGGACTGGGGCCGCAATCATCGAATACCGTCGTGATGGCACTGCCCGTCGAGGTGCTCGAGTGGTTTAAGAAAGGCCGTTAACCGGCGCTCGATCCCTGCGTTCGGCCGCTAGCTATGGAGATCCATAGCAGTTAATGAACGTCTTAATTTTGGCTTGCAGACCGTCTAAGACGATATATTAAGACAGAGAACAGTGAATAATTGTTCTCCACAAATTATGTCACATTACCGACCAACCATCCCCCTAGCGAGACTACTCGCTTTGTTCATAGCTGCTATATCTTTAAACTGTGCCCGCCTCGGCGAAGCGACAGTTGCCCTGAGCGACCAGAATTTGCTGCCCGCGCAACAGGTGGTACCTGGTGTGACAAAGCCCGGCATGGGTGCTTCGGGCGGGCCCGCGAGCTGGGACTTTTGGGTGAAAAGCCGCACCGCAGCGAGCGATGCGGCGCTCGGAGATTTTAAGCCATTTTATAAACTGAATGCGACTCAGCTAGCCGTCTCATCGCATTTTGTTTTGTACCGCGAAAAAAGCAGCAGTGCTATGATACCCTCAACTATCATCAGAGTGGGGGCTACGACAAATTTGAGTCAAATAGTGTCAGGTCTTTCCCAAACTGCAGATTTAGCTATAGGCATGCAAGTGACCGGTAGCGGAGTTCCCGCGGGGACATATATTCAAAGCATCACTGACGGTACGACAATCGTGCTTAGTAATAATGCGACTTCAAGCACTATCTCCGTGTTGACATTTTCTCAGATAAGATTACGATCAGGCAGTCTGATAAGTTCAAGTCAGACTGTTTCGGGTCTGTCGATGACTTCTGATTTGGCTTTGGATATGAAGGTCACTGGAACTGGAATACCGAATGACACGTGTATTCGAAGTATCACCAATGGGTCAACAATAGTGTTGAACAACAATGCGACAATTACTGGCTCGACGACTCTTACATTCACACCTGGAGCAGA
>CALFXW010000251.1 GCA_937957805.1 uncultured Sphingopyxis sp. | reverse complement strand
ACAATATGCGCCGCCGCCGCCCGCAAGCACGAGCGAAATGGTGGATGCGGCGTTGGCGGAGGCGGATACCGCCGCTGCTGCGCCGGTGCCAGTTGCATCGTCCGTGCCAGTTGCATCGTCCGTGCCAGTTGCATCGTCCGTGCCAGTTGCATCGCCCGTGCCAGTTGCAGCGCCCGTGGTGCTCGCCGCAGCCGATGTGCCGCCGTCGGTGGTTAGCGCGCCGCCACCGCCAGTCGAAGCAGCGACAAGCCCTGCCGCCAATCCGGCCGGAAGCTGGGTGGGGCGCGATGGCAACCTCTATGTCTCCAACCCGGTGGTGCAGCAATTGCGCCGCGCAGTGGCGATGGTTGCGCCGCTGGCCCGCCCGCGCCGCGTCGCTGGTGCGGTAAACCCTGGCCGTGCCGAAACAGCCGCTGCACCTGCAACGGTGTCGCCGCGCGCGGTGACGGCGCGTCTGTCGCCGCCGACCGGCCCTGTCGCAACGACCGGCTGGGTGGTGCAATTGGGCGCCTATGAAAGCCAAGCGATTGCGCGCGGAGCCTGGACCAATTTGTCGCGTCGCCACGCCAGCCTGTCAGCACATGATGGCGTGACGTCGAGCGCGAGTGTCGGGGGCCACACAGTTTTCCGCCTGTCAGCAACCGGGTTTGCCAACCGCAACGCCGCCAATGGCCTATGCGCCCGCGTGCGTCTGGCGGGGGGCAATTGCTTTGTCCGGTCGATGGCAGCGGGTGAAAATGTCCGCTGGGCATCGCGCGCATTGCCGACGCGCCCGACACGGGTTGCCGCACGATAAGTCAATGATTTCCTTGGTTTGCGCCACTGGCGTGAACCGACTTGCCGGAGGGGTTGGGGTCAAATGACCTCAGCCCCTCTGGCTGTTGGGCTGGTTGTAACGCTGCTGCCCGCCATCTTGCCCATTGCGCGCGCCGACCCCTATCCCCAAATGGGGGTGGGCATGCCGCCTGATTCTGGCGGTAACAACTGACGCCTGCCAACGCCAACGGGGAAATTATGGCTGAAACGCACACAAAAATGCTGATTATCGGTTCGGGGCCGGCCGGACTGACCGCCGCCATTTACGCGGCGCGCGCGGGGATGGAACCGATTGTGGTGCAGGGGATGCAGCCGGGCGGGCAGCTCACCATCACCACCGATGTCGAAAATTATCCCGGTTTTCGGGATGTTATCCAAGGCCCATGGTTGATGGAGGAAATGCAGGCGCAGGCCGAACATGTCGGCACGCGCATGGTGTGGGATCAGATCGTCGATATAGACGTGTCGCAGCGGCCGTTCCGCGCGGTGGGGGATTGCGGCGATGTCTATCTGGCGCAGACTTTGGTCATCGCCACCGGCGCGCAAGCCAAATGGCTGGGTGTGCCGGGCGAAGTGGAATTGGGCGGCAAGGGGGTTTCGGCCTGCGCCACTTGCGACGGTTTTTTCTATCGCGGCAAGAAAGTCGTGGTCATCGGTGGCGGCAATACGGCGGTGGAGGAAGCATTATACCTCACCAACCATAGTGAGGATGTGACGCTGATTCACCGGCGCGACAGTTTGCGCGCCGAAAAAATATTGATCGACCGGCTGCACGCCAACCCGCGCATAAAATGCCTGTGGAACAAGGCGGTAGAAACCTTTGTCGCGGGTGAAGGAACGGCGGGGCTGGTTGGCGTTGACCTGATCGATACGGTGAACGGCGAAAAAAGCCATATTGCGACCGACGGTGCCTTTGTCGCCATCGGCCACAAACCATCGACCGAGATTTTCGCGGGCAAATTACCGATGGATGCGGGCGGTTATCTGGTTGTGGAGGCGGGCAGCCCCAAAACCGCCGTCCCCGGCGTGTTCGCGGCGGGCGATGTTGCAGACCATATTTACCGCCAAGCGGTAACAGCGGCGGGCATGGGCTGTATGGCCGCGCTCGACGCCGAACGGTTTCTGGCAGAACATGGGCTGGCGCAAGCATAAAAAAGCGGATTGCGTGGCGGCAGCGCGTTGGATAATAGGCTGCCCACCAAGAAATTGGGGCCGTAGCTCAGATGGGAGAGCGCGTCGTTCGCAATGACGAGGTCAGGGGTTCGATCCCCCTCGGCTCCACCATTTTTCGGGTGTTAGAAACCGTCCGGGGGACGGTTTCCCCGAAAAATCCCGAGCGACAGCGAAGGGGGGGCATCACGGCCGAAGACCTTCGGTTCCGACAGCCATCGCCGGGGGACGGTTTCCCCGAAAAATCCCGAGCATCCCTGCAACAGCGGGGGGCGTTCATTTTGCGCTCCTGCGAAAGCAGGGGCCTAGTGACGCACGCACTTCCCTGTGATGCCCCTAGGCTCCTGCACATGCCGGAGCACGGCTAAGACTCCTCCTGCTTTCGCAGGAGCACAGACAAGGGCATCTCCTGCTTTCGCCGGAGCACAACCCCCTATTGTCATTCCCGCGAAAGCGGGGATCCAGTACACCAATACACCCACCCCCTAACCCCCTCCCGCAAGCGGTAGGCGGAATAGGATCTCCGCGCCTCCGCGCCTTCGCGTGAAATTGTTCCTATACGTGACGTTCGGTGAAGGATGTTCAATGCTCGCCCAACACCACTTGCTTTGCCACCCCCAAAAGAAACTTTCTTGCGCGTTCATAGCACACAAGCGATGACGCCTTGCCCGCCGCGCCATTTGCGGCAAGATTGTCCGCGACCATCCCGGTCGATAGCCTGAGGCAGATTGCCCGCATGACCCGCACGCTTACCCATCTCGACCGGCTGGAGGCGGAGGCAATCCACATAATGCGCGAAGTGGTTGCGGAGGCGCAGAACCCCGTCATGCTCTATTCGGTGGGCAAGGATAGCGCGGTGATGCTGCATCTGGCGCGCAAGGCATTTTACCCCGCGCCGCCGCCATTTCCACTGCTGCATGTCGATACGACGTGGAAGTTTCGCGACATGTATGCGCTGCGTGATCGGATGGCGGCCGAAACGGGGATGAAGCTGATTGTCTATCAAAATCCCGAAGCGCTGGCAGCGGGGATCAACCCATTTGACCATGGTGCGCGCCATACCGACATGTGGAAGACAGAGGGGCTGAAACAGGCGCTCGACATCCATGGGTTTGACGCAGCCTTTGGCGGCGCGCGGCGCGATGAGGAAAAAAGCCGCGCCAAGGAACGGATATTTTCGTTCCGCACCGCGCACCATGGCTGGGACCCAAAGGCGCAGCGCCCCGAACTATGGAGCCTGTATAACGCACGGAAAAACAAGGGCGAATCTATTCGCGTTTTCCCGATTTCCAATTGGACCGAATTGGATGTCTGGCAATATATCGCGCTCCACAACATCCCCATCGTCCCGCTCTATTTTGCGGCGCAGCGCCCGGTGGTCGAACGGGACGGCCTGCTGCTCATGGTCGATGATGATCGTTTTCGCCTGCTGCCGGGAGAAGTGGTGGAAACACGATCCATCCGGTTTCGCACGCTTGGCTGTTACCCGCTGACCGGCGCGGTGGAAAGCGATGCGGCGAACCTGAACGCGGTGATTCAGGAAATGCTGCTCACCACCACCAGCGAACGGCAGGGGCGCATCATCGACAAGGATGGGGGCGATGCCAGTATGGAAATGAAAAAGCAGGAGGGATATTTTTGACCCGCCACGGCACATCTTCGATTGCCGAAGGGGCGTCCCAAGGCTTTGCGACGGACGCGCTGATATCGGCGGATATCGACGCCTATCTCAGTGCGCATCAGCACAAGCAAATGCTGCGTTTCATCACCTGCGGCAGCGTGGATGACGGCAAATCGACGCTGATCGGGCGGCTGCTGTACGACAGCAAGATGATCTTTGACGATCAATTGGCGGCGCTGGAGGCGGACAGCCGCCGCGTCGGCACACAGGGGCAGAATATCGATTTTGCCTTGCTGGTGGACGGGTTGGCGGCGGAGCGCGAACAGGGCATCACCATCGACGTTGCCTATCGTTTTTTCGCGACTGAAAAGCGCAAATTCATCGTCGCCGATTGCCCGGGGCATGAACAATATACCCGCAATATGGTGACCGGCGCGTCGAGCGCGGATGCAGCGGTGATCTTGGTCGATGCGCGCAAGGGGATTTTGACCCAAACCCGCCGTCATAGCTGGCTCGCGCATCTGCTCGGCATCCGCCACATCATCCTCGCGGTCAATAAGATGGATTTGGTCAATTATGATGTGGCGGTGTTCAACCGCATCATGTTGACCTATCGCGCCTTTGCCAGTGAAGCGGGGCTGGGCCAGTTCACCGCCATCCCCATTTCGGGTTTTGTTGGCGATAATGTCACCAGCAAATCCCCCAATATGCCCTGGTATCAGGGGCCGAGCTTTATCGAACATCTCGAAAAATTGCCGCTGGGGGATGATGCAGCGGCCGCGGGGTCGATGCGCCTGCCCGTCCAATGGGTGAACCGCCCCAACCTCGATTTCCGGGGCTTCGCCGGACAGATGGCCGGTGGCAGCGTTGCATTGGGGGACAGGGTGCGCATCCTGCCGGGCGGGACGGTGAGTTCGGTCAGCGGCATTTTGGTCGGTGATGAAGCGCGCGACAATGCACAGGCGGGCGAATCGGTAACGCTGACGCTGGCGGATGAGGTGGATTGTTCGCGCGGCAGCGTCATCGCCGCTGTCGATGCGCCGCCCGAAATTGCCGACCAGTTTGAAGCGACCCTTGTCTGGATGGCCGATGAGGCGATGATCGCGGGGCGCAGTTACTGGCTGAAACTTGCCAGCCAGAATGTGTCGGTCAGTGCGGCTGCGCCAAAATATGTCATTAATGTCAACAGCTTGGAACATCTGGCGGCCAAGACTCTGGAACTGAACGCCATCGGCGTTGTCCAGTTGACCACCGACAAGCCGATTGTCTTTGAACCCTATAAGGCGAACCGCACGCTGGGTGGCTTCATCCTCATCGACAAGATGACCAATGCGACGGTCGCGGCGGGGATGCTGCATTTCGCGCTGCGCCGCGCGCAAAATGTCCATTGGCAGGCGATTGATATCGACCGCGATATGCACGCCGCGCAAAAGGGGCAGAAACCGCGCCTCCTTTGGTTCACCGGCCTGTCGGGGGCGGGCAAATCGACCATCGCCAATCTGGTCGAGCGCAAGCTTTACGCCGCCGGGCGGCACAGCTTCCTGCTCGATGGCGACAATGTCCGCCACGGGCTTAACAAGGATTTGGGCTTTACAGAGGCGGATCGGATCGAAAATATCCGCCGCGTCGGCGAAGTGGCAAAATTGATGGCCGATGCCGGGCTTATCGTCCTTACCGCCTTTATCTCCCCCTTTCGCGCCGAACGCGACATGGTGCGGCAGATGATGGGTGATGGCGAATTTATCGAGATTTTTGTCGATACCGCCTTGGAAGATGCCGAAGCGCGCGATGTAAAGGGGCTTTATAAAAAGGCGCGCGCCGGACAGCTCGCCAATTTTACCGGCATCGACAGCCCTTATGAAGCGCCCGAAAACCCGGAAATACATATCGACACCCGCCAGATGAGTGCGGAGGCGGCAGCAGATTTGATCGTCGAACGGCTGCTCGCCCATGGTTGAGGATGACGCAGCGCTCGCCGCGCGATTGGCGCGACAGGCGGGGGAAATATTGCTCGGCCTGCGCGCCGATTGTGCGCTGACCGGCAAGGCGCTGGGCGATGCCGGGGACAGGGCGGCCAACGCATTTCTGCTCGCTGAACTGGCGGCGCACCGACCAGAGGATGCGGTCTTGTCCGAAGAAGCGGCCGATGATGGCGCGCCCACCCGGCCGAACTGCGCACCGGCACGCGTTACGGTCCGACCATGCTCGACCAGGACCCGTCCCGTCTCGACCTGTCGCAGCGTCCGCGCACGATCTCGTTCGAGAACCCCCGCGGTGCGGCGAGCGCAGCCGGAACCGCCGCCGGTGGACGCAAGGGTGCG
>CALFXW010000250.1 GCA_937957805.1 uncultured Sphingopyxis sp. | reverse complement strand
GATGGAACAGGCGTTTGACGACCTCGACGCGCCGGTATTGCGCGTATGTGATGAGGATGTGCCGTTACCCTATGCCGCCAACCTCGAACGCGCTGCCATTATCGACGCGGACAAGGTGGTGGCCAAGGCGCGGATGCTCTGCAACCGCTAAATGCGCCCGCCTTAATGACGGCCCCAGCCGCCACCCCAGCCATTGTGCCGGGTTCGGTTGCGGCGTTTTTTGCGCTGTACGCCGGTGGGGCAATTTGCCACCGTTGCGCTGGGGTTGGGGTTGAAAATCTGTGAAGTGTCGCGCGCATCACGCACCGCAAACGCCGCTTCATAATCAATGTCGATCGGCGCGTCATACAGGCTGGCGAGCACGGCGGGCTGGTAGCGATAGGTGATTTCGACAAACATGATCGGGTTGCCTTCACCCGCCTTTACCTCGCTACCCTCATCACCCATGCCGGCGAAACCCGTGCCGGTCGCGCCGGTGCCCTGCGGGCCATAAGCCGACGCCACATTCATATTGCCATAGCAGCGCTGCCAGTGGATCCACTGCCCGCCATCATCATTTAGTTCGAGGCTGGAGAGAATAACCCGCCCATTGGCGAGCAGATTCATGCTGCCGCTTTCGATCTGTGCACCGCGAAACACGTCGTTCACATCGACTTCGCGCACTTGCGGGTTGGCCAGCCCGCTGTCCGACGCGATGCGCGACGCATTATCGGCAACCGACAGCGCAATATTTGAAATGCGCGTGTGCGCCAGCATCAGGCTGGAGATTTCTAGCCCACCAAAGCTGAGCAACAGCAAGGTCGGCAGCGTCACCGCCATTTCAATCATGGCAAGCGCGCGGGTGTCGCGGCGCAGGTGGCGCGCGCGGCGGTGCAGCGCGATTTTCGCATGGCGGAGGGGGCGGTTCTGAATCATGAGCAGCGCACCACGGTTGAACTTGTCTGGTTGGAATAGGGCTGGTTGCGCACAGAGGATGCAACCACGATCGACTTATTTGCGTCCTGCCCCAGCATTTTCCAAAGCGGGAACAGGCGCGGAAAGGTGAAGGTCGCCTGATAGACGACAACATCGCTCGCCCCGCCCGAACCGCCGCTGCCCCGGTCGGCATCCCAACTGCTGTTGCCGTTCACATCCTCATAACATTCGCCGGGGTTGCGCACGCCATTGCCGTTGGAATCGGTGAAATTTTCGGGCCGACCCACCGAATTATAGTCGGCATAGCTGGTGCGGGTGAAGGCGAGCGTGCCATAGCGCGCAACCACGCCCATGCGGTCACGCACGCGCTGGTCAACCGCGCTGGTGTCGGCGACATTGGATTCCAGCGTCGAATCACGCGCAGCCTGCGCCACGACACCGGCGAGCGTTTGTTTGGCATACATTTGCATGCCAAGGTCGAACGTGCCCATGACCAGCATCAGAAATGTCGGCATAATCAGCGCAAATTCGATGGCATAGCTGCCATTTTCATCGGTGCGCAGGCGATGGAGGTGGTTCAACATATCGCTTACTCCGACAGCCTGAGGCGGGTTATTTGCGACGCAATCGCCTGGAACTGCTGGCGCAACTGGCTGGAATTATTGGCCTGAAACGCGCGATCGCCGCTGGCGCAGGCGCGCATGTCATTGTCCAATGTTTCGCCAAAGCTGACCACCCAGACCGTGATATTATGCGCCTTTGCCGCGTCACAGGCGGCGTGGAAACGGCGATTGTGCCGCGCAATCAATTCGCTGTTGGATGTCGAGCCAACCCGCCTGTCCAGATATTCCTCACCCTGAAAGCCGAAAATGCCGGGGTTGGGGGCCATTTTACCGTCGGTCATGAAGATGATGTGACGGCTGATCGCCATGCCATTGCTCGCCGTCGCATTTTCCGACGCGAACAGGCCGGTTGGTGACGCAAGCCGTGCGCCCCAGACCATGCCGACATCATGATATGTGCCGCCCGTCGCCACCAGATTATTGACATAGGTCTGCATCGTCGAACGATTGGCAGATGTCATCGCCGTCAACTTCATCACCGGCGACGGGCATGCCGACCAGCCGTTCGATACGTTGCTGCTGCTGCCATAGGACGGGATGTCGGTCGTCGTATCCATCGTTGATGGCGAACTCGACTGGCTGCTCGACGGCGATGATGTGCGCGGAAAGGCAAAATCACGGATCGACGCGTGCCAGCGTGTTTCTTCGCTGTTCGGCACCAGATCAATGTCGAGGTCATAGGCATCCGATGGCGGGCTGACCGCATCGTCAAAGGGCGATGTGTCGCGTTCGATGATGCAGCCGTTCCAGCTCGCCGTCACATTGGCACCATTGGTGCCGAGCGGATCGGTGATCGTCCCGCCCGCCAATTTATAGGACGAAACGTCAAAGCTGCGCAGCATATGGTGATAGGTGAGTTGCTCTGTAATGCTGCTCGTCACCCGTTCGCGACGAATGCCGGTCGAACGTTGCTCACGACATTTGCTGCTGCTCCAACGGTAACGATACCGGGTGGTGTGGTAATTGGTATCGACCGTCGTAGTTGTTGTGCGCGGATTGGTGCCGCTGGTCGACGTCGATGTCGTCGGCCCCGATGCAACAGCGCCGTCCTCATAGGTCGGATGGCGCGGGGTCGAATTGCAATAGGAACTGGAAACGCCGACGATGACACCGGTGTTCGACCAACTGGAAAAGCCCGGAAGGTCGGTCCAAGTCGTGGTTGGGCCATCGCTGTCGGTGGTTTCCCAAGTGGCGGTGCGCGAATGTTCGCTGGTGCTGTCGGACACCCAATCAGGGTTGGCGTTGATGAGCGCCGCGCCGACGTTGACGTTGCTGGAATAAGGGACAACGCCAAAGCGCAAAATGCTGGTTCCGGACTGTGCCGCCGTCACCGTGTCGAAAAAATTCATCACTTCGGTGCGCAGCGCGGTGATTTTATTGACGCTGTCGCCCGCATTGGTTTCGAGCATCGACCCTGTGGTATCGAGCACGAACATGATGTCGGCATTCGACACTTCCAAACGCGCAGTGCAATTGACCGTGATGCCGATCTGTTCCTTGCCGAACATCCGCATCATCATCGTATTGACGGTGGCGGTTGCGGTCGCCGTCACTTCGGATGCGCCGCGCTGCGAACTGGTGAAATCAACCCCGGTGCTGCTGTACAAATCATCCGGGAAGTTGAACTGGAACATATTGTCGGCGGCGGTTTGCGCTTCACTGCTATAGCTGCCGTCGGCCATGGCGCGCCGCCCGGCAAGCACGCCAGCGTCGCACGCCTGTTGCAGCCGGGTCTTGGCCATATAGGCTTGGCCCAGGTCAACGCCCGCGCCAATCACCGCGAAAATGGGCATGAGCAGGCCCGCCGTCAAATACATGACGTTGCCGCTCTGATTGCGGTGTAATTGCCGTATGAAGCGTCCGGCCTTAGGCATAATCTATCCCCTGAAGGCGGGTTGCCACACGGGCAGCCCGACCATTAGATGTGGGGCGATTAGCAGCATTAACGTTGGCAAGGGGTTCAGCGGATTGGTTACCAACTGGCTTACCATATGCTGTCCCGATATGGATTTGACGTCATGACGATAGGTGCAACATGGGTTGCGGGGGTGGGTGCGCCCGCCATCGATAACCCGTTGATTTTGCCACTTGTTCAGCCGTTGCGACGGGACGCAATATGTTGCTTATGGCAGTTGAACCAGCAGCTGCGGGCGCAGATTTTTGCGGCTAAAGAAGCTGCACTGGCACAAATTCGTTTACGCTGGTGGGCAGGCGCGCTGGGTGAATTAAATATTGGCGATACGCCGCCCGACCCGCTTTTGACGTCATGCGCCGCCCTGTTATTGCCCCATGTGGCGGGGG
>CALFXW010000249.1 GCA_937957805.1 uncultured Sphingopyxis sp. | reverse complement strand
CGCCGGTCAGCCACGACGTGAAGTTCATCTCCATCGGCCAGTTCACCGACGGCAAAAGCTTTACCACCAACCCGGTTCCCGACCCCGGATTGACGCAGGATCTGGCCGAACACCGCGTGCGTTATGACGGGCGCGCGGTCGATGAAGGCAGCATCTGGACATATATGCTCATCCAGATTTTGCCCTTTGCGCTCTTCCTGCTGCTCGGCATCTTCATCTTTCGGCAGGTGCAGAAGAATAATGGCGGCGGCGCGATGGGTTTTGGCAAGTCCAAGGCCAAATTGCTGACCGAACGTTCGGGCCGCGTCACTTTTGATGATGTTGCGGGGATTGAGGAAGCGCGCGAAGAATTGCAGGAAATCGTCGAATTCCTGAAGGATCCGGCAAAATTTTCGCGGCTGGGCGGTTCCATCCCCAAGGGGGCGTTGCTCGTCGGTTCGCCCGGCACCGGCAAAACCCTGCTCGCCCGCGCGATTGCTGGTGAAGCGGGCGTGCCCTTTTTCACCATTTCGGGTTCGGATTTTGTCGAAATGTTCGTCGGCGTCGGTGCCAGCCGCGTGCGCGACATGTTCGAACAGGCCAAGAAAAACGCCCCCTGCATCGTCTTTATCGACGAAATTGACGCGGTCGGCCGCCATCGCGGCGCGGGCCTTGGCAATGGCAATGACGAACGCGAACAGACGCTCAACCAATTGCTCGTCGAAATGGACGGGTTTGAAGCGAATGAGGGGATTATCATCATCGCGGCGACCAACCGCCCCGATGTGCTCGACCCCGCATTGCTGCGCCCCGGCCGCTTTGACCGGCAGGTCGTGGTGCCGCGCCCCGACATAGAGGGGCGGGTTAAGATTTTGGGCGTCCACACGCGTAACAAACCGCTCGCCCCCGATGTCGATTTGCGCACGATCGCGCGCGGCACGCCGGGCTTTTCGGGCGCCGATTTGCAGAATCTGTGCAACGAAGCCGCGCTGATCGCCGCACGGCGCGCCAAACGGCTGATTGCCATGGCCGAATTTGAAGACGCCAAGGACAAGGTGATGATGGGCACCGAACGGCGTTCGATGGTGATGACCGATGATGAAAAGCGGATGACCGCTTATCATGAGGCGGGGCACGCGCTCGTCGCGCTGCACGAACCGGCGTCTGACCCGATCCACAAGGCGACAATCATCCCGCGTGGACGGGCGCTGGGCATGGTCATGCGGCTGCCCGAACGCGATAATTACAGCTATCACCGCGACAAAATGCACGCCAATATGGCGGTCGCCATGGGTGGGCGCGTCGCCGAAGAAGTCATCTTTGGTTATGACAAAGTGTCATCGGGGGCGAGCAGCGACATCCAATATGCGACGCAATTGGCGCGCGACATGGTGACCCAATGGGGCATGTCCGATGCGCTCGGCCCGTTGCAATATGAACAGCCGCAGGGCGAAACATTCCTGGGCTATTCCCAATCGCAGCGCGTCCATATGTCGGATGAGACCGCCAAGCTGATTGACAAGGAAATCCGCAGCTTGGTCGATGCGGGCTATGCGCGGGCGCAAAAATTGCTGACCGACCATGGCGATCAGCTCGAAAATATCGCGCAGGCCCTCCTCGAGTTTGAGACTTTGTCGGGGGATGAGGTTAAACGCGTCGCCGATGGCGAGCCATTGGGCCGCGAAAGTGACGGCAACCCCAGCCATGTTCGCCCGATAGAGGGTCATGCAGGGTCGGTGCCGCAGGTGCGCCGCCCGCGCGGGGCCAAATCGGCGGCCAATGCCAACTGATTGAAATGCAGATTTATTGCGACGAATCGGGCGGGGTGGGCAGCGGCGTCATGCTGCTCGCCGCCGTCGCGATGGCGGATGCGGAAAAGCTCCTCACCCATATTCGCGCGGTATTGGGGTTGCGCGGCGAGTTAGGCCGTAAACCGACAAACCACGCGCCCGAGGCGTTGAAATGGCACAGGCTGCGTGTTTGGGTGGCCGACGCAGCTAGTGGTGCTAGCTGCT
>CALFXW010000248.1 GCA_937957805.1 uncultured Sphingopyxis sp. | reverse complement strand
TCCGATCTGCCGACGCGCACAGCGGTCAAACGTTCCTGAATGAAGCTGCTTTCGGCGGCCATGCCAGCAAGCGCAACCGCGCAGCCCAGATGCGCCATAACCATCCCCCAGATGGGCAAGGGGGTGCGGCGCAAATTGCGGCCCCACAGCGGCGCGATGGAAAGGACGGCGACCGCTGCTGCCAATGACAGGCCAAGCAGCGACAGCAGGTGGATCGATGGAGCAGCCAACACCCAAAGCACAATCGCCAACGCCAGAATGACGAGGAAGATCACCCCCCAGCGGCGCAATTTTTCGCCATCATCATTGCGCCAGCGCAGCAAGGGGCCGACCGCCATCACCGCGACCAAAATCAATGCGGGCACACCAGCGGCACGATTATAATATGGCGGCCCGACCGATATTTTGTCGCCCAGCGCCTCCGCCAAAATCGGGTATAAGGTGCCGACCAGCACCACCGCGAGGATGACCGAAAACAGCAAATTATTGATGACCAGCGCGCCTTCGCGGCTGAGCAGCGCGAAACGCTTTCCCTCTGCCATCGCGCCAACGCGCAGCGCAAAGAGCACGAGCGCGCCGCCGATATAAATGCCGAGCAGCGCCAATATGAAGCTGCCGCGTTCGGGGTCCACCGCAAAGGCATGGACGCTGGTCAACAATCCCGAACGGACGATGAAGGTTCCGATCATCGACATGGAAAAGGCGACGACGGCGAGCATGACCGTCCACGCACGCAGCGCATCGCGCGTTGCGGTCACGCTGACCGAATGGAGCAGCGCGGTTGCCGCCAGCCATGGCATGAGCGATGCATTTTCGACCGGATCCCAAAACCACCAGCCGCCCCAACCCAGTTCATAATAGGCCCAATAACTGCCAGCCGTGATACCGATGGTGAGGAAAATCCACGCCCCCAACACCCATGGGCGCATGGCGCGGGCAAAATTGGGCCCAATATCGCGGGTTATCAGCGCGCCGACCGCAAAGGAAAAGGCGACCGACAGGCCGACATAGCCCAGATATAGCGTCGGCGGGTGCATGGCCAAACCGGGGTCTTGCAACAAAGGGTTCAGCCCCATCCCCTCCGCCGCGGCGGGTGCCAGCCGTTTGAACGGGTTGGATACGAGGAGCAGAAATGCAAAAAACCCCAAGCTGAGCGCGGCTTGGGCGACGAGTGTCGCGCTCAAAGTCTGTGGAGCCAATCGCCGTTCAAACAGCGCCACCCCCGCGCCCGATGCCCCCAAAATCGACAGCCAGAGCAGCATCGATCCTTCATGATTGCCCCAAGCACCCGCAATTTTGTAGAGCATGGGTTTGGCGCTATGGCTGTTGCGCGCGACCAATTCGACCGACATGTCGGATTGCATGAACAGCCAGATGAGGCAGGCAAAGGCGACGAGCGTCAGCACCCCCTGTCCAACCGCAAGCGCGCGCAATGGCGCGATGGGTGCGCGACCGCGCACCTCTGCCACCCCTGCGATGATTTGTAGCAAGGCCAGCGCCAGCGCGATCCACAACAGGCAATGGCCGACTTCTGCTATCATTTATTTTGCCCTTCGCGCGGTGCGCCACTATTCGCCCCATCCACCACCAAACTGTCGCCGCCATTGTGGGTCGGCATCTGGCCCATTTGCGGGGGCATATAATTTTCATCATGCTTGGCCAGAATCCGGTCAGCAACAAAGCGGCCATTGGCATCGAAATGACCATCGGCGACCGCGCCCTGCCCCTCCCCAAACAGGTCTGGGACAATCCCTTGGTAACGGACGGGCACCGTCGCCCGGCCGTCGGTCAGCAGGAAATCGATGGTAATGCCATCGGCATTGCGCTGCACGCTGCCGCGTTCGACCATGCCGCCAAGCCGCGCGGATGTGCCCGGCGCAATATGCGCGGCGCGTGCTTCACTGGGCGAATAGAAATAGGCGGCTTGTTGGCGCATCGCGACGCTGGCGAGCAGCCCGGCCCCGATAATGGCGATGATCGCCAGTCCTGCCAAAATCAGGCGCTGCTGTTTGGGTTTCACGGCCTGTCATCCCCCGATTTGGTCGGCGCGGCGCTTTCCGCCCGGCGCAAGCTGTGCCAGCTATGCCATAATAAGCCCGCGCAACCGCCATAGGTGATGGCATAAGCGGCGAGAACAAAGGCCCAATGTGCGTGGGTGCCCATGGTCAATATTCCACCGCCATACGGCGCAGCCGCGCCTCATTGCGTGCGTCAGCCAGAAAACGGCGCATCCGCATCAAAACAATCGCCGCAAACAGCATCGAAAAGCCAAAAAAAGTCAGCCCCAGCGGCCATAATAATTCGCCCGCAATCGCGCTTTTGCCGATGGTGATTGATGATGGTTGGTGCAGGCTGTTCCACCAGACGACGCTGCGGTTTATAATCGGCAGATTGATCGCGCCGACCAGCGCATAAATGGCCGCTGGGCGCGAAATCGCACCCTTTCCCCCATCCAAATTGGTGAAGGCGATGAACCCCATATAGAGGAATAAAAGCACCAGCATCGAGGTTAGCCGGCCATCCCATTCCCACCATGTCCCCCATGTCGGGCGACCCCAGATCGACCCGGTGGCAAGGCAGATGGCCGTGAACAGCGCGCCGGGCATCGCCAATGCCCGCGCCGCGAGTCCCGCCAGCGGGTGTCGCCAGACCAATTGCATCAGCGCGGCGATGGATATGCTGCCCCATCCCGCCATGCCAAGCCATGCGGCAGGCACATGGACGTAAAGGATGCGCGCACTATCCCCCTGCCGCGCATCGGGCGGGGTGAGCAACAATCCGGCATAGGCACCTGCCAGCACCAGCAAAATGCCGACGCCCACCAGCCACGGGGTCAGTGGCCGGGCGATCGACAGGAATCGCTGGGGATTGGCAAAGCGATGCATTATTATCCTCTTATCGCGTCCATAACGCCCCGCAAGCACCATTGCTGTGGCGCGGCGCATAGCGCAGATTCAGAGGAATAGGAAAGGGCTTAGCGCTGGCCGCAACGCACGGCGCAAATGCCGCGTTTTACCCCCGCGCAATAAGCTGGCGCGCCATCGCGTCGGCAACCATCGATGCCGGCCGGTTGGTGAGTGCGCTTTCTTCCCACACTTGTTCCAAGCGGTCGGGGATGCAGCGGATGCGTTCTTCCACCTCTGCGCGCGTCCCCTGCCCCAGATATTCGAGTGCGACGTTGATGATGCCGCCCGCGTTGATAACATAATCAGGCGCGAACAAAATGCCGCGATCATGGATGCGTTGGCCGTCGGCCTCTGTCGCCAATTGATTATTGGCCCCGCCCGCCACAATCGGCACCTGCAGCGCGGCAATCGACGCCTCGGTCAGCCCCGCGCCGAGCGCATTGGGCGAAAATACATCGGCAGCGACGCTTGCAATCGCATCGGGCGCGGCAATTTCGGCCCCCAGTTCGGCAGCGAGCGCGCCGACACGTTCGGCGTTCACATCGCTGAGCGTCAGGCGCGCTCCATCGGCGGCGAGGCGACGGGCAAGCCCGCCCCCAACGCTGCCGCAACCCTGAATCGCGATATGGACGCCGTGCGGGCTGTCCTTGTGCAATGCGCGGCGGATGGCGGCGCAGACGCCAAGATAAATGCCAAAGGCGGTAAAGGGGCCGGGGTCACCCCCTGCCGCACCATCGCCCACCGGCAGCCCGGCGACATGGCGGGTTTCGCGGCAGATTTTGACCATGTCGGCATCGCTCATCCCGACATCTTCGGCGGTGACATAACGGCCACCCAGCGAATCGACGGCGCGGCCAAAGGCGGCGAGCAGCGCATCGGATTTTTGTGCGCCCGGTGCGTCCGCCAGCAAAACCGCCTTGCCGCCGCCCATTGGCAGGCCGGCCATGGCATTTTTATAGCTCATCCCGCGCGACAGGCGCAGCGCATCGGTGACCGCCGCCGTCGGGTCGGCATAATGCCAATAACGCGCACCGCCCGCCGCCGGGCCGAGGTGGGTTGAATGCACCGCAATAACCGCGCGCAGACCGGATTCGATGTCGTGAAAGAGGTGGACCCCTTCATGCGCGTCAAAATCGGGCAGGTTCCAAAGCGCGGACATGATGTGGGCCTTTCACGGGCAAAAAGTGACAACGAAATGCTGTTACGTTTGGGCGCAATAATCTGTCGCAGCGCCAATGTCACCCATCTTGTGACAAGCGGGCGGCGGATGCCCATAATCTGGGGGAAATGGGGCGACCAACGGGGTTCGAACCCGCGACCTCCGGTACCACAAACCGGCGCTCTAACCAGCTGAGCTATGGTCGCCATGCCGGGCACGCCATATTGGCCGCGCCGCTGCGCCGCTGCCGATAGCGATGCAGCAACGATACTGCAAGGCCTGCTGATACAGCTTGTTGTCATGCGCGCTGCATCGCATAAGTTTGAACCCATGTTGTTTGACCTTTACGCATCTGGTGCCGATCTGGCGGCAGCGCGCCTCAGCGCCGCGTCGCAGATGCGCAAAGTGCCCAGCGCCCGCCTGACCCAATTCATCCTGCCCCAATTTCTGACCGGTGAACAATGCGCCGCGCTGATCGAACGGATTGACGCCAATGTCCGCCCATCGACCATCACCGACGATAATGGCGATGCCGAATTTCGAACCAGCGAAACCGGCGAACTTGACCACAAAGACCCGCTGATTGCCGCCATCGACGCCCAGCTTTGCACGCTGATCGGCATCGCCCCTGCCTATGGCGAACCATTGCAGGGGCAGCGTTATTTGCCCGGTCAGCAATTTAAGGGACATACCGACTATTTCGAACCAAATGGGGTTGATTTTTATGAACATACCCACATCGCGGGCCAACGCACATGGACGATGATGGTCTACCTCAACCATGTCGAAGCGGGCGGCACCACCCGCTTTGCCGCCACCGGCAAATTACATGTGCCAGAGCCGGGCAAATTGCTGGCCTGGTGTAATTTGGACGGCGACGGCAGCGTCAATCCATCGAGCCTACACCAAGCGCTAAAGGTTCGGCGCGGACGCAAATATGTCATCACCAAATGGTTCCGCGAACGCCCCTGGCCATGGTGAATGGCCCCGCGAAATCGCACCCCAACCGCCATCCGACAAATGGCGGAAAACTGCGCAACTTCACACTATAAACCCTATAAAATCCATGCGCCACGCCCCTGCTAAAATGAGGTGCGGCTTGTATCGCATTGGCGCCGTGTAGGACAGCCCCGCCCTTATCGTTCCAGTCGATATTGCAGGGTCAGCGCGATGCCATTGGCAACCTCCCCCGACTGGATGGGGGTTTCGGGCGCCATTGCGGCATCGGCGGACATGCGCGCCATCATCATCGGCTGCGGGGGTGCATAACCGCCCCCTTCATTCACCGAAATTAGCCGCGCGCGCGCATAGCCGGCCGCCCGTGCATATAATGCCGCGCGCGCAGCGCCCGTTGCCATCGCGCGGGTGCGCGCGGTGTCGAGCGCGGCCGCCGGATCCTCCAGCGAAAATTCAGGCCCGCTGATATTATTGCCGCCCGCCGCCACCAGCGCGTCGATCAGCGCGCCGACCCGTGCCAAATCGCGCGCAACAACGCTGACCTGATTATTGACCTGATAGCCGATGAGGCGCGGCGGCTGCCCCCGGTCATTGCCGCTATAATCATATTGCGCCGACAGGTTGAAGCCGCTGGTCTGCATGTCACGTTCGGCAATCCCCGCGCGGCGCAGCGCGGCCACCATAGCGCTGGTTTGCGCGGCATTCGCCCGCACCGCCTCTGCCGCTGTCGGGGCCATGGTCGTAACGCCGGTCGAAATCGTCGCGCGGTCGGGCGCGCTGCGGACAATTTCACTGACATTCAGGCTCAACAGCGGGGAATCGGTGGTTTCAGCGGCGTGGTGCATGGCATGTTCCTGCGCGTAAAGGGGGGTATGCACCGCCATAAGTGCGAATGCGGATGCGGTGATGAGATTACGGATCATAAAAATGTCCCTTTGAAAAGCCGTGGCCCGACGCATGCCACCGGCTCGCTTGCTATCACCTGAACCAGCCTTTAGGGGCCAGCGCCATGGCCGCTCCCCTCCTCTCTTTCGAAGAATTGGGCCTTGTGCAAGGTTCCGGTTGGCTGTTTCGCGAACTTGACGTCTATATTGGCGCGCGCGAACGGCTGGCGCTGATCGGGCGCAACGGCGCGGGCAAATCCACCCTGCTGCGCCTGCTCGCCGGAACGCTGGAGGCGGATCAGGGCCGCCGCACCATCGTGCCGGGCACCCGCGTCGTCATGCTGGAACAGGAACCCGATTTTTCGGGGTTCGGCAGCCTGATGGATTTTGCCACCCATGGGGCCGACGCGCCGAGCAGCCATGGCGTTGCCGCCATCGCCGACCAGATGGGCATATCGCTCGACCGCGATGCCCGATTGGCGAGCGGCGGGGAACGGCGCCGCGCCGCATTGGCGCGCGCACTGGCGAGCGAACCGGATATTTTGCTGCTCGATGAGCCGACAAACCACCTCGACCTCGGGGCGATTGACTGGCTGGAGGGATGGTTGGGCCGTTACAGCGGGGCCTTTGTCACCATCAGCCACGACCGGACATTTCTGACCCGCCTGACGCGCGAAACCCTGTGGCTCGACCGTGGGCAGTTGCGGCGAAAAGCGGTCGGGTTCGGCGGCTTTGAAGGCTGGATGGAAAGCGTCTATGCCGAAGAAGCGCGCAACGCCGACCGGCTGGACGCCAAATTGGCGCTGGAGGCGCATTGGCTGGCGCGCGGCGTCACCGCACGGCGCAAGCGCAACCAGGGGCGGCTCGAAAAACTGCACGAAATGCGCGCCGAACGTGCCGCAATGCTCACCCCCACGGGCACTGCGCGGCTGGCCATCGCCAAGGATGCGGTCAAATCCAAATCGGTCATCACCGCCGAACATGTTTCCAAATCCTATGGCACGCGCACCATAATCAATGATTTTTCGCTGCGGATTCAGCGCGGTGATCGCATCGGCATTGTCGGGGCCAATGGCGCGGGCAAGACGACATTGCTGAAATTATTGACCGGCGAACTGGCCCCCGACAGCGGCAGCATTGCCCGCGCCAAGACGCTGAACGGTATCGTCATCGACCAGCAACGCGCGCTGTTGCAACCCGACAAGCGGGTGCGCGACATTTTGGCCGACGGCGGTGATTGGGTCGAAGTGCGCGGGGTCAAAAAACATATCAAAGGCTATTTGAAGGATTTCCTGTTCGAACCATCGCTGAGTGAGGCGCGGGTCGGCACATTGTCAGGCGGCGAGCGATCCCGCCTGTTGCTGGCGCGCGAATTTGCCCGCGAATCCAGCCTGTTGGTGCTGGATGAGCCGACCAACGACCTCGACCTTGAAACGCTCGACCTGTTGCAGGAAGTTATCGCCGATTATGAAGGAACGGTGCTGCTGGTCAGCCACGACCGCGACTTTCTGGACCGCAGCGTCACCATAACTTTGGGGCTGGATGGGTCGGGCCGGGTCGATATTGTCGCGGGCGGTTACGCCGATTGGGAAAAACAGCGCAGCGCGCCCAAGCCTGCCAAAGCGGTGAGCAAGGCCGCGCCGCAACAAAGCACCGCCGCGCCGCAACAGCCCAAACGCAAGCTGAGTTACAAGGATCAGCGCGACTTGGACGAATTACCCCAACGCATTGCCGAGATAGAGGCGGCAATGGCGCGGGTGGAGGCGGCGCTCCACGACCCGACGCTTTATGCACGTGATGCGGCGCGCTTTGCCGCGCTGACGCGCGAATTGGACGGCCACCGCGCGGAAAAAGCGGCGGCGGAGGATCGCTGGCTCTTGGTTGCCGAAATGGCCGAAGAACTAACGCGCCAATAGCCGCATTTTTTTGGGCTTTCTGGCGCTGAGCAGGCGCGAGAGGATGCCGCGTGCCGGGGCCGTGCCGCCCAGACGCAGCACCGCGCGCCGCGCCAGTTTCGCCGCAACATGTTCGTCGGTGTAAAGACCGACGATGCTGCGCGTGGCGACGTATAGCGGCAGCGTCGCCGCGCGGTGGCGGATCGCCCAGCTGCGCAGCATGGCCGGGTTCGCCACATCGCCCGAACGGTGCATGGCGCGCGCCAGACGCACCGAACCCATCAGTCCGAAATTAAACCCATGCGCGGTCACCGGGTGCATGCCGACCGCCGCATCACCGATCAGCGCCGCGCGTGCCCCCGAAAAATGGTGCGAATAGGTCATGGTGAGCGGATAGACATGGGCAGCCGTGCGCGCTTCGCACCGCCCCCAGCGCCCGCCCGTCCGCTCTGTAATAACCTCCCCCAATGCTTCACGGGTGAGCGAGGCGATGTGCTGCGCGCTGGCATGCGGCACCGTCAGGATGAAGGACGAAATATTGGGACCAAGCGGCAGCATGGCGATGGTCTGGCCATAGTCGAACCATTCGCTGGCGAGCCCGCCATGGTCCAGTTCATGTTCAACGCGGGCGAGCAGCATCGATTTGCCGGTGGGCAGCATATCCACCCCGATGCCCAGCATCGCGCGCGCGGTCGAAAAACGCGAATCGGCAGCCAATACGACATCGCCCGACAGCGATTGCCCGTCATCAAGCCGCACGGTCACCCCATTGGCGCTGCGTTCAATGTCGGTCACGCTGGTGTTGCAAATCAGGTCAATGCCATTGTCATGCCCCGAACCAAAGCCAAGCCCGTCATATAGCGCGCGGCGGATGATGTGGTTGGACACCATATGGCCGAGCGGGGCATCCGCATCCGCGCCGCGCCCCCGCTGCGCATCAATCGCCATAACAAAGGGCGTCCCCGCGTCGATAACGCGCGCGCCGGTCAGCGGCCATGCCTCTGTCGCCAAAATCTGTTGCCAAACGCCCAATTCCTCCAGCATCTGGGCCGACGTTGCGGTCAGCGCAATCTCTCGCCCGTCGGGCTGCGGCGCTGCAATCGCGGTTTCGGATTGCCGTTCGATGATGGTGATGCGCGCCGCATCGCGCGCGCCCGCGCTTTGATAGGCACGCGCAAAGGCCAGCCCCGCCGGCCCGGCCCCGATGATGATGATGTGCTGCGACATAAGACATGCCCCCTTTGGCTGCGATGGGGCTTATTGCGCGCATTTGATGCGCACCATGTTGCGCCAGATCAAAATCGCTGGCTGGGGTTTTCGCGGGGCACCAGCCGATAATATTCGGCCAGCCGGTCGAGCGCGATGCCAAGAATGACCCGCCCCGACCGGCCCGGCCAACCCAGCGCGCGTTCGCTGTCACCCATGGTTTCGCCATTGCAGATGATCCGCCAGCAAATGTCGTTCAGCCCGCGCCCGACATGCGCCATCGCAGCATCAAATCGCCGCCGCGCGTCGATCATCGCGAGCGTCGGGGCATCGCCGCCGCGCCCCGACTGGCGCGCGCCGCCGCGCCGTCCGCTGCGCTGACGAGCGCCATCCATCGCGCCCCAACGCATGGTGGTACCCCCCAAAAAGCCTGATCGGACGAAATCAGCGTGCAACTGCGCCCCCGCCATCGCCTGCACATCGCTGAGCATCCCGCGCGCATGGAGCCAGCCGACCGCGTTTTCCGCCAGATTGACGGTAACGTGGCGCGATGTCGTCCGCCTTTTGTCGGGCGCGATGGCATCATCGGGGTGGATGGCGGTGGCTAATATCTGGCGCATTAAATGCCCTTGCCATTTTGGCGATATTGTAGGAAAGCAAATAACCAATGTGGTTTGTTTGCAGGAGAGGTGGGATGCACAATCAGATACGCACGGTGCGCAAGGCGCGTGGACTGACGCTCGACCAAGTGGCGGCGCGCTGCACCCCGCCAACCACCGCACAGACCATCGGGCGACTGGAAATGGGCACGCGCGTCCTGTCGTTGGGTTGGTTGAACCGCATTGCCGCCGCATTGGATGTGGAACCGCGCGCGCTGCTCAACATGGCAGAGGGTGCCGACATTTCCATCTGCGCGATCATCGCGGGCGATGGGGCATATGCGCCAACCAAGCCGGAAAATGCAGCAGTGCCGCTGGTTGAATCGGACATGGTGGGGATACGTTTTGGCGCTACGCTGGGCGATTATCGGCGCGGCGACCAGCTATGGTGTCGCCGTCTGTCGCGCGATGATCTGACGCAGGCCATCAACCGCGATATTTTGGTGCCGCGCCCACAGGGTCGCTTTATCTTTGGGCGGCTGCTGGCGCTCGACGCGCAAAATATGCAGATTTTGCCGCTCGCCGACGGTGCGCGCCAACAGGTGGTGGCGCAGGGGGATTGGGTGGCCCTGCCCGTCCAGCTTGTCCGCATTTTGGGGGCATAAGCCCGATGGTGAGGCCGCTCCATGTCCTGTCCATCGCGAGCCTGTTTCCCCATAAGGTGCAGCCACGTTTCGGTATTTTCGTCGAACGCTCGCTGGCCGCGCTGGCCGCTGCGCCAGATGTTGCGCTCACCATCATCGCGCCCGTTGGCATGCCGCCATGGCCCGCATCGCTCCACCCGCGATACCGCGCGCTGCGCGACCTGCCGCTCACCGAAAACTGGCATGGGCTGGATGTGCTGCGCCCGCGTTTCACGCTCATCCCCGGTCTGGCGGCGCGCAATGCCGGTGCGATGGCGGCGGCGATCATGCCGCACGCGCGTGCATTGCAGGCGGCGGGCAAGCTCGACGTCATCGACGCGCAGTTTTTCTGGCCCGATGGCCCGGCAGCAGCACAGGTGGCCAAATCGCTCGCCACCCCCTTTTCGATCAAGGCGCGCGGCAGCGACATCAACCTGTGGGCGCGCAATCCGGCGACCGCCACGCTGATTATGGATGCGGCGGCGGATGCGACCGGCCTGCTTTCGGTCGCGCAAACGCTCAAGGCTGATATGGCGGCAATCGGCATGGATGCGGACAAAATTTCGGTCCATTATACCGGCCTCGACGCGCAGCAATTTTTCCCGCGCGACCGGGCGGCGGCGCGCGCCAAATTGGGGCTGTCGGACAATGTGGTGCTGCTGCTCACCGTCGGCACACTCCACGAACGCAAGGGGCAGATGCTGGTGCTCGACGCGCTTGGCCATTTGCCCGACCATGTCCATTATTGGATGGCGGGCGATGGGCCGGAACGCGCCGCGCTGGCGGGGCAAATCGCCGCGCGCGGGCTGGACGCGCGGGTGCGGTTGCTCGGCGGTATAGCCAATGACGCGCTACCCGAATATTATGCCGCCGCCGACATGCTGGTTCTACCCAGCGCCAGTGAAGGGCTGGCCAATGTGTGGGTGGAAGCGGGCGGGTGCGGCACCCCCATTTTGCTGTCTGACATTCCGCCTGCGCATGAAATGCTCGACCTGCCGATGGCCGGGCGCATCGCGGCGCGCGATGCGGCGGCGATAGCGGCGGGGGTCGTCGATATTCTGGCCAATCCGCCCGACCGCGCTGCCCTGTCGGCGCACACGCATGCCCGCTTTAACTGGCAGCGCAATGGTGCGGAGCTGGCAGCCTATTTGCGGGGGTTGGCGCGATAGGGTCTGTGTTCGCGCGACGCTTTGCCCAGCTGCACCGCCTGACCATGGATGCTGAAACAAGTTCAGCATGACGAATTTCGAGCTGCGGATCGCGCCAAGCCGCCAAGCGCGAGGGGGATAGAATCTCTGCGCCTCTGCGCCTCTGCGCCTCCGCGTGAAACATCCCGCCCTGCCGCGCCAAGCTCCTGCTTTCGCAGGAGCACAGGTAAGAGCGCCTCCTGCTTGCGCAGGAGTGCAGGCATTTTTCAGCGCCTTAGCCCGGGGATACGCGCATCGAAAATTGCCGCTGCGTCGGCGATGATGCGGTTGATCAGCGCCTCACAGGTCGGGATGTCGTTAATCAGCCCCTGCACCATCCCCGCGCTCCAGATGCCGTGGTTGGTATCCCCGCTCAATAATCCTTCGCGCCCGCGCCCGCCTTTGACCAGATCGGCCACCTCGGCAAAGGGCTTACCCTCACCCTCCGCCGCCATGACGCTTTGCGATATCGCATTTTTGGCGACGCGCGCGGTGTTGCGATAGGAACGGAAAATCAGGTCGGTCGCCCGTTCGTCATTGGCGACCATCGCCGCCTTGAAATTATCGTGGATCGGCGCCTCCACCGTCGCGCAAAAGCGCGTGCCCATGTTGATGCCGTCCGCGCCGAGCACCAGTGCCGCCGCCAGCCCCCGTCCGTCGCCAAAACCGCCGCTGGCGAGCAGCGGAATTTTCACCTTGTCGGCAGCGGCGGGCAGCAGGATGAGGCCGGGGATATCATCCTCCCCCGGGTGGCCCGCACATTCAAAACCGTCGATGGAAATAATGTCGCACCCCGCGCGTTCGGCGGACAATGCGTGGCGCACGGCGGTGCATTTGTGGAGGATGGTGACGCCATGGGGTTTGAGCATTTCCCATATTTCACGCACCGCCTGCGTGCCCGCCGTCTCGACGATTTTGACCCCGCCGTCGATCACTGCCTGCGCATAGCCGCGATAATCGGGCGGGTTGATGGTCGGAAAGACGGTGATGTTGACGCCAAAGGGGGCGCTGGTCATTGCAGCGCAGCGTTCGATTTCACCGCGCAATGCATCGGGGCTGGGCTGGGTCAACGCGGTCAATATGCCAAGCCCGCCCGCGTTCGACACCGCGCTCGCCATTTCGGCGGTGCCCACCCATTGCATCCCGCCCTGCACGATCGGGTGTTTGATGCCCAGCCGTTCGGTAATCCGCGTTGAAAATGCCATGGTGACCCCTTTCCCATCCAAAAATATGGTTGCAGGATAAACAGCGCTTGACGTTTACGTCAACGTATAGCTTGATAGCGCCCGCGCGATTTTCCCGGCGGGAGTAACAATATTATGCAAATGAATCAGGATATTGCGGCGGTGGTCACCGGCGGCGCTTCGGGGCTGGGCCGCGCGACAGCAGAGGCGCTGGCAGCCGCCGGGGTCAAGGTGGCGATATTCGACATCAATGTGCCGCTGGGCGAAGAAGTGGCGGCGAGCATCGGCGGCCTGTTTTGCGAAGTGGACATTACCAGCGAAGCATCGGTGGTCGCGGGCTATGCCAAGGCACGCATCGCGCACGGGCAAGAACGCATCTGCGTCCATTGCGCGATGACCAGCCGCCGGGGCAAAACCCTGTCCTTCGACAAGGCAAGCGGCAAATATCGCCGCACCCCGACCGAAGATTATGCCTATGGCGTCAACGGCATTTTGGTCGCCAGTTACCGCATCGCATCGCTGGCGGCAGAGGGGATGGCAAGCATCGATGAAATGGCCGATGGCGAACGCGGTGTAATCATCCTCACCGCATCGGTCGCGGCAGAAGATGCGCAGATCGGACAGGTGATTTACGGTTCGGCCAAGGCGGGGGTCAACGGCCTCGTCCTCCCCATGGCGCGCGACCTGATGGATGTCGGCATCCGCGTCAACGCGATCATGCCGGGCGTTTTCGAAACCCCGCTGGTGGCGGGGATGAACCCACAGGTAAAGGCGAGCCTGGCCGCATCCGTCCCCTTTCCCAAGCGGTTGGGGCAAGCGCCGGAATATGCCAGCCTCGCGCTCGAAATGGTGCGCAATGGCTATTTCAATGGACAGGCGGTGCGGCTCGACGGGGCCATCCGCATGGCGCCCCGCTGACTTTAGTCGCTGATTTTATTTCATATTCAATACTTTATCGAAAAGGAACAGGACATGGGTGACGCATATATTATCGACGCGGTCCGCACACCGCGCGGCATCGGCAAAGCCGGCAAGGGGGCGCTGAGCCACCTCCACCCCCAACATCTCGCCGCCACCGTGCTCGGCGCTATCCGCGACCGGAACGGCATCGACACCGCCAGCGTTGATGACATCATCTGGTCAACCAGTTCGCAAAATGGCAAACAGGGCGGCGATCTGGGGCGCATGTCCGCGCTCGCCGCCGGTTATGACATTAGCGCATCGGGCACCACGCTCGACCGTTTTTGCGGCGGTGGCATCACTTCGGTCAACCTTGCGGCCGCGTCGATCATGTCGGGGATGGAAGATTGCATCATCGCCGGCGGCACCGAAATGATGAGCTATACCGCTGCCTTTGCCGCTGAGCAGGCAAATGCCGGGCTGCCGCCGCGCCTGATGGGTTCGGGCAATGCCGCGCTCGATGCCATCCACCCGCAAAGCCACCAAGGGATTTGCGGTGATGCGATTGCGACCAAAGAGGGTATTTCGCGCGAGGCGCTCGATGCGCTCGCCCTCGTCAGCCAGCAACGCGCCAAGCGCGCGATTGATGAAGGGCGTTTTGCCAAGTCCGTTGTCGCGGTCAAAAATGAAGATGGCAGCGTCGCGCTCGACCATGAAGAATTTCCGCGCCCCGAAACCACGGCGGAGGGGCTGGCCGCACTCAAGCCCAGTTTTGCCCAGATCGCCGATTTCGACATGGGTGGCGGCTTTACATTTCGCAAGCAGATCAACCGCGTTTACAGCGACCTTGCCATTCAGCATTTCCACCATGCCGGAAACAGTTCGGGCGTGGTCGATGGTGCGGCGGCCATCCTCCTCACCTCCAAAGAATATGCCGACAAAAATGGGTTGAAACCGCGCGGGCGCATCGTCGCTTATGCCAATATCGGGGATTGCCCCACGCTGATGCTGAATGCGCCGGTGCCCGCCGCCAAAAAAGTGCTGGCCAAGGCTGGTTTGACCAAGGATGACATCGACGTCTGGGAAATCAACGAAGCCTTTGCGGTGGTGGCGGAAAAATTCATCCGCGACCTCGATCTTGATCGGGAAAAGGTCAATATCAACGGCGGGGCGATGGCACTGGGCCACCCGATCGGCGCGACCGGTTCCATCCTGATCGGCACCGCGCTCGACGAGTTGGAACGTTCGGGCGGACGCTACGCGCTCATCACCATGTGCGCGGCGGGCGGCATGGCGCCTGCAATCATCATCGAACGGCTGTAACCGGGGATGGCTGACAAACAGGCTGGATTGCGGTAGTTTTTCCATATGAACCCCGCCGAATCCAGCCTGCTCAGCCTCATCACCACGCCTGCCTTGTTGCTGCGGGGTGACCAGATAGATTTTGCCAATCCTATGGCCATTGACCTGTTGGGCGGCCATATCGTCGGTCAGGATGTACGCGTCGCCATCCGTATACCCGAAGCATTGGCGGTAATATTGGGGGATGCTGGCGGTGAAGCGCGGGTCGATGGGCTGTCGGTGCCGGGCAGCGTTTGGAAACTGGCCTGCCACCGGCTAGCCGATGGGCAGCGTTTGGTGCTGCTCGAAGACCGGTCAGTGCGCGCCAGTGTGGCGCGCGCGCATGCAGATTTTGTCGCCAATGCCAGCCATGAGCTGCGCACGCCGCTCGCGTCCATATTGGGTTATGTCGAAACGCTGGCCAACCCGGCAGCGGGCGATGACAAGGAGACGCGCGATAAATTTCTGGCCACCATCGAACATGAAGCGCGGCGGATGCAGGCGCTGGTCGAAGATTTAATGTCGCTTTCGCGGATGGAGGCGACCAAGCATGAAGCGCCGTCGCAGGCGGTCGACATGGTGGTGCTGATCAAGGAATCGGTGGGGGAACAGGTCGATGCAGCGCGAATCCGCCTGAATATCGGCGCACAGCGGGCGATTGTCGCAGGCGACAAGGGCCAGTTGGCGCAGGCGCTGCGCAACCTTATCGACAATGCACTGAAATATGGCGGCAGCGACACTATGGTCGATGTGTCGCTGGAGCTATCCCCCCAAGGGCGCGTCCTGGTAACGATTGCGGACAAGGGGGCGGGGATTGCACCCGAACATCTGCCCCGATTGACCGAACGGTTTTACCGAGTGGATGCGGGGCGCAGCCGCGCCGCAGGGGGCACCGGACTGGGCCTGGCCATCGTCAAACATATCGTCGAACGGCATCGCGGCCGGCTCGACCTTTCCAGTGAATTGGGTGCAGGCACGACAGCGACGATCATTCTACCATCGGACAAAAATCTCTTGTCACAATAGTGTCACGCAACGCGCCTATTGCGTCCTCGAATCACAGAGGAACGCCACAAAAATGCGTAAATCCATTGCTTTATCTTTATTGACGGCATCCGCGCTCACCCTGTCCGCCTGCAATGGTCAGGCCGGCGGGCCGGCCAGCGCGCGGGATTTTGTGCGGGTGGTGGGTTCATCGACACTATATCCATTTGCAACCGCCGTGGCGGAGGCAACCGCTCGCGCCGGTGGCAAATCGCCCGTCGTGGAATCGACGGGCACTGGCGCTGGCATGGCGCTGTTTTGCGCCGGGGTTGGTGCGCAGCACCCCGATGTTGCCAATGCATCACGCCGTATGAAGGCATCGGAATATGCCGATTGTGCCAGCCATGGCGTGACCGACATCATGGAAATACAGGTGGGGTTGGACGGCATCGCCTTTGCCGAAGCGCAAAATGGGCCGGGAATCAGCCTGACGCCGGTTGATGTGTATAAGGCATTGGCCGCCAAC
>CALFXW010000247.1 GCA_937957805.1 uncultured Sphingopyxis sp. | reverse complement strand
TATATTCGGCATAGCCCGCATCGGTCGCGGCGAACATTTCAAAACAGGTCGCCTGCCACAGTCCATCGCGCCGCTGGGGTTTGGCGGCGCGCGGCGGCAACGCCAGTTGATCACCAGCGCCCGTCACCACAAAGCGCAGGCTCAGCAAATCACCATCCAGACATTGCCATGCGACATGGATCGCATCGACCCCGCCTGCAGCCATGCCATTATGCGCAACCAGATCCGCGCAATTTTCGCGCAATATATTGGCCAATCGCCCCTCCCCATGCTAGGCGCGCCGCGCCATGACGACAGATAACAGCGCCTTCACATCCGACCTTGTCCGCTTACTCGACGAACGCGGCTATATCCACCAGATGACGAACGCGGCGGCGCTCGACGCGCTGGCGGCCAAAGAAAACATCCCCGGCTATATCGGTTTTGACGCCACCGCCCCCTCGCTCCACGTCGGCTCTTTGGTGCAAATCATGCTGCTGCGGCGGATGCAGCAGGCAGGACATAAGCCGATCGTCCTGATGGGCGGCGGCACCACCAAGATTGGCGACCCATCGGGGCGCGATGCTTCGCGCCAGATGCTGACCGATGCGGACATTGCAGCCAACATCGCCTCCATCCGGCGGATTTTTGAACCATTTCTGACCTTTGGCGACGGGCCAAGTGATGCGGTGATGGTGAATAATGCCGATTGGCTCGACCAATTGGGCTATGTGGAGGTGCTGCGCACCGTCGGGACGCATTTCACCATCAACCGCATGCTGACCTTTGATTCGGTGAAATTGCGGCTTGACCGCGAACAGCCGCTCACCTTCCTCGAATTCAACTATATGATTTTGCAAGCCTATGATTTCCGGGAATTGTCACGCAGCCATGGCGCACGCCTGCAAATGGGGGGGTCAGACCAATGGGGCAATATCGTCAACGGCATAGAGTTGGCGCGGCGGATGGACGGGACGGAATTGTTCGGTGTTACCACCCCGCTGCTCACCACCGCCAATGGCGCGAAAATGGGCAAGACGGCATCGGGCGCGGTCTGGCTCAACCCCGACCAATTATCGGCGCATGATTATTGGCAATATTGGCGCAATTGCGATGACCGAGATGTCGGGCGCTTTCTGGCGCTTTTCACCGACCTGCCGATGGATGAGGTGCGCCGCCTCAGCCAATTGGGTGGCAGCGAAATAAATGATGCGAAAAAAATCCTCGCCAATCTCGCCACCGCCATGTGCCGTGGGGCAGAAGCTGCGGCAGATGCGGCCGACAGCGCGGCAAAGATATTTGAACAAGGCACCATGGCCGGGGGTATCGCCAGTGTCGCCATCGCAGCGGAAGGCGATAGCGTCGCCAATATTTTGAAAGCCTTGGGTTTTGTTGCCTCCAACAATGAAGCAAAGCGCAAAATTGCCGAAAGGGCGGTGCGCATCGATGGCGTTGTGGTCACTGACGCGATGGCGCGCATCCTGCCCGGCGACACGCCGATTGCCGTCCAGTTGGGCGCAAAAAAACATGGGCAGATTGCTGCAAAATAATCGCAGCACCCTGCATCCATTCGCCGTTATGTTTACCGCTTGTTGACATTGTTGGGCGCAATATCGCGCGTCTCTAGCGCAAAGGCGATGCGATGAAGCCTATAACCAATGCCTCCTACCAAGGGGTCGACCAGCGTTCGTGCCCGCGCACCGATGTATATGCGCGCGTGCCGTTGAACCTGCCCGACGGGCAGCCAGCGATGGTAACCATCGTCAACATCTCGGCGGATGGCGCGCTCATCCGCCACGAACAGACGATAACCGACAATGGCATTGTCCATTTTTCGATGCCGGTTTTGGGCAAAGTGGCGGGGCGCTGCATCTGGTCGCTCGGCGGGCGCAGCGGCATCCAATTCCTGCAGGGCATGCCGCTCAGCGATTATGTGCCCTTGTTGCGCGCGCTGGGCGCGAATATATAGGGTCAGCCCCTAACCACCCCTGAGCAATTGCACCCCGACATCACGTTCAAATAAATAGAGGAGGATGCGCGCCGCATCCCCGCGCGCACCATCCAGCCCCCCATCGCGTTCAAGCAGCAGGTGCGCATCATCGCGCGCGACGCCGATCAGCCGGTCGATCTGTTCGCCGGTCGCCAGATGAAATTGCCCTTCGCCAGACTGGCGCGTCCCCATCAACTCGCCACCGCCGCGCAGGCGCAAATCCTCCTGCGCTATGTGGAAACCATCCTGCGTTTCGCGCATGAGGGTGAGGCGCGCGCGCGCGGTTTCGCTGACTGCATTGGCGCGCAGCAATATGCAGCGCGATGCCGCGCTACCGCGCCCGACCCGCCCGCGCAATTGGTGGAGCTGCGCCAGCCCGAAACGTTCCGCATTTTCGATAATCATCAGGCTGGCTTCGGGCACATCGACCCCGACTTCGATGACCGTTGTCGCAACCAGCAGGCTGACCGTTCCGCTGATAAATGCCTGCATCGCCGCGTCGCGATCCGTCGCTGCCATCTGCCCATGCACCATCGCGACCGCAGCGCCAAAGCGCGTCTGCAGCGCGGCAAAGCGCGCCTCCACCGCGGTGGCATCGCTCTTGTCACTGTCATTGACCAGCGGGCACACCCAATAAGCACGGCCACCCCCGTTCAGATGACGCGCCAACGCATCGGTCATATCGCCGATACGTTCCTGCGTGACGACGCGGGTATCCACCGGGCTGCGCCCCGGCGGCAGTTCATCGAGGCGGCTTTCATCCAGCTCCCCATAAGCGGCGAGCACCAAGGTGCGCGGGATGGGGGTTGCCGTCATCGCCAGCACATGCGGCACTTGCCGCCCCTTGCGCGCCAATGCCATGCGCTGCGCCACCCCGAACTTATGCTGTTCATCGACGATGATCAGCGCCAGATCATCATAAACAACCGCATCCTGAAAAATCGCGTGGGTGCCGATAACTATGTCGATGTCACCGCGCGCCAGCGCATCGACAATCTCGCTGCGCGCCCTGCCCTTTTCCCGTCCGGTGAGGAGCGCGACGCGCACCGGCACATCGCGCAGCAGCGCCGACAAATTGGTAAAATGTTGCCGCGCCAAAATCTCTGTGGGGGCGAGCATCGCGGCCTGTGCGCCATTTTCCGCCGCTGCCAGCATCGCCATCAGCGCCACCAGCGTCTTGCCCGATCCAACATCGCCTTGCAGCAGGCGCAGCATCGGCGCGCCGCTTATCAAATCGCGGTCGATTTCCTTAATCGCGCGCACCTGCGCGCCGGTCAGCGCAAAGGGGAGCGGCACCGCATCGCGCAGCCGTCCCGTTGGCGTCAATATGCGCCCCGGTCGCTGCCGCCCCGCCGCGCGGACGAGCAGAAAAGCCAATTGTCCGGCCAATAATTCATCATAGGCCAGCCGGTCGCGCGCCGCTGTGTCCGCCTCCCCCCGCGTATCGCCATGGACATGGGTGAGCGCGCTTCGCCAGTCGGGCCAGTTACGGTTGGTCAGCAAGGACGCATCCGCCCATTCGGGCAGATTTGGCGCATCGCCCAGCGCATCGGCCATCAGCGCGGCGATGCGCGGGTTGGTCAACCCCTCTGTCAGCGGATAGATATTTTCATGCGCCTTGGCAGGCGGCGCGCCATCCCCCGTTACCGCGCCCACATGGTCGGGGTGGACGATTTGCAGATCATCGCCGAAACGGTCGATCCGTCCCGCCACCAACCGCCATTCGCCCAATGGAAAGGCCCGCTTGCCGATATGCGCCGCGCGCCCGAAATAGACGATGGCGACATGGTTTCCGGCACGATCAACGGCGGAAATACGCATCGGCGCGCGCGGCGAACGGCCTGCGCGATATTCGCTGGCGCACAGTTCGACCAGCGCCTGTTCGCCGATGCGCGCCGCGTCCAGATCGGCGATGAATCGCCGCTCCACAAAGCCGCTCGGCAAGTGAAAGAGCAGGTCACGCACCCGGCGGATTTCCAACCGTTCAAGCAGGCGGACAAGCCCCGGGCCGACGCCCTTTCTGGCAGCCATTTCGGTAAAGAGAGGATTGAGTATGGCGGGCCGCATGACTATGGCGCGCAGCATAGGCATTGCGCGGCCAGTGCGCCAGCCCCGCCGGTAAAGAGGAAATCCATGTCCGACCCCGCCCATCTTCGCGCGCTGCATTACCGCGCATGGCATCGCGGCACGCGCGAAGCGGATTATCTGGTCGGCGGCTTTTTTGATACGCACCATCAATCATGGGGGCCAGCGGAAATTACATGGTTTGAGGCGCTGATCGACGAACAGGATGTCGATATACTGGCCTGGGCAATGGGGGTGGCTGAAGCACCCGAACGCCTGAAGGGGCCGATGTTCGACGCGCTGCGGCGGCTGGATTATATCCGCATCATATGACGCTGGCGACGCGCCTTTTTGACGCAGCGGGTGCGCTGCGCCTCACCCGCGTTGCGCCGGGCTATGCGCCGATGCTGGCGGGCGAACTGTCGCGGCTCGCCCATGCGCGCGGTCGCCGCCTCGCATGGATAACCAGCGATGCAGCCGCGATGCAGGCGATTGCCGATGCGGCGCAATTTTTCGCCCCCGATGTGGAAATTTTGACCTTTCCGGCTTGGGATTGCCTGCCCTACGACCGTTCCGGCCCCAGCCTTGCCGTCGGTTCGGCGCGGCTCGCCACGCTGGCACGGTTGCAGGGCCCGCGCCACGGCCCCCAGATTATCCTTACCAGCGCCAATGCGGTTTTGCAGCGCACGCTCACCCCCTTTCGCATCCGCGCACTCAGCCTCGACATTCGTGTGGGCAGCCGGATCGACCGCGATGCGCTCGCCGCCCGGCTGAGTAATCTGGGTTATGTGCGCGTCGATAATGTCGCCGACCATGGCGAATATGCGGTGCGCGGCGGGATAGTTGATTTCTTCCCGGCGGGCGAAACGCTCGGCTACCGGCTCGATTTCTTTGGCGATGAGGTGGAGGATATCCGCCGTTTTGACCCCGCCGACCAACGCAGCAGCGCCAAGGCCGATGGATTTTCACTCCGTCCGGCGAGTGAGGTGCAGCTTAGCGAAGAAAATATCCGCCGTTTCCGCACCCAATATCGCGAACTTTTTGGCGTCAGTGCGACGGGCGACACGCTTTATCAGGCGATCAGCGATGGTCGGCGCAGCGCGGGGATGGAACATTGGCTGCCGTTGATGGAGGAACGGCTGGTGCCGATCACCGACCATCTGGGCGATGATTGCCTGTGGGTGGAGGAAGATGGCGCCGCCAGCGCCCGCGCCCATCGCTGGGAAGCCATCGCCGATTATCACGCCAACCGGCTGGAGGCGGAGGGGCGGACACCCGGTGCCTATCGTCCGCTGCCCCCCGACGCACTCTATATATTGGACGACGAATGGCGGACATTGGCAGACGCAGTGCCCGTCCATGGCGTTACGGGTTTTGCCGAACCGCCCGCCCCCAATATCATCGATCTGGACAGCCATGCAGCGCGCGATTTTGCCGATATTCGCGCGCAGAACGGGCCGATTTATGCAGAAATTGCCGCGCATATCGCGGCTGAACGGCGCGCGGGGCGCAAAATCATCCTCGCCTGTTACTCACCCGGCTCGCGCGCGCGGCTGCTGCAACTGCTCGAAGAACATGGTGTGCGCGGACTTGTCCCTGCCGATGATTGGGCGGGCGCGCTGGCGCTATCCGACGCGCAGAACAGCGCCGCGCTCTGCCTGCCGCTCGACCATGGGTTTACGCTGGGCGACATCAGCATCCTCACCGAACAGGATATGCTGGGCGACCGGTTGGTGCGCCGCGCCAAAAAGCGCAAGAGCGCCGATGCCTTCCTCGCCGAAATGGCCAGCCTGTCGACCGGCGATCTGGTCGTCCACCGTGACCATGGCATCGGGCGCTATCAGGGGCTGACATCCATCCCCGTCGGGCAATCGCCGCATGATTGCGTCTGGCTGACCTATGCGGGCGGCGACAAATTATATGTGCCGGTCGAAAATCTCGACGTTTTGACGCGTTACGGCGGCGATGGCGAAGCGGTCGCGCTCGACCGTTTGGGCGGGGACGCATGGCAACGCCGCCGCGCCAAGATGAAGGAACGCATCCGCGAAATTGCAGGCGTTTTGCTGGCGACTGCGGCGCAGCGCGCGCTTGCCATCGCCCCGCGCGCCGATGCGGATGCCAGTTTCCCCGAATTCCTCAACCGCTTTCCCTATACCGAGACGGAGGATCAGGAAGCCGCCATCGCCGATGTTCTGGCCGATCTGGCGGCGGGCAAGCCGATGGACCGGCTGGTGTGCGGCGATGTCGGTTTCGGCAAGACAGAGGTCGCGTTACGCGCCGCCTTTGTCGCTGCGATGGCGGGGCTACAAGTGGCCATCGTCGCCCCGACAACCTTGCTCGCCCGCCAGCACCACGCCAATTTCATCGAACGGTTTCGCGGCTTTCCGATCAACATTGGCCGCCTGTCGCGGCTGGTTCCAACCGGCGAAGCCAAATCGGTGCGCGATGGCCTGTCTGCCGGGCAGATCGACATCGTCATCGGCACCCATGCGGTGCTTGCCAAAGGCATTGAATTCAAACGGCTAGGCCTGATTATCGTCGATGAGGAACAGCATTTCGGTGTGGTGCATAAGGAAAGGTTAAAGGCGCTGCGGGCCGACGCTCATGTGCTGACGCTGACTGCGACCCCCATCCCCCGCACGCTCCAAATGGCGATGTCGGGGCTGCGCGACCTGAGTGTCATCAAAACCCCGCCGGTCGACCGGCTGGCTGTGCGCACCTATGTTTCGGCGTGGGATGCGGTGGTGATGCGCGAGGCATTGCTGCGCGAACATCATCGCGGCGGGCAGAGTTTCATCGTTGTGCCGCGCATTTCCGACATCCCGGATATAGAGGATTTCCTGCGCAAATCGGTGGGCGAAGTGCGCTATGTCGTCGCGCATGGGCAGATGGCGCCGAGCGAGGTCGAAGACCGGATGAGCGCCTTTTACGAGGGGCGCTATGATGTCCTCCTCTCCACCACTATCGTCGAAAGCGGGCTGGACATTCCCAACGCCAATACGCTGATCATCCACCGCGCCGACCGTTTCGGCCTGTCGCAGCTATACCAGTTGCGCGGGCGCGTTGGCCGCGCGAAAACCCGCGCTTATGCCTATTTCACCACGCCAGCGGATCGAATTATCACCGAAACAGCGGAGAAACGGCTGAAATTGCTGCTCGACCTCGATTCTTTGGGGGCGGGGTTCCAATTGGCGAGCCATGACCTCGACATGCGCGGGGCGGGCAATCTGGTTGGCGATGAACAATCAGGCCACATCCGCGAAGTCGGTTTCGAACTATATCAATCGATGCTGGAGGATGCGATTTTGCTCGCCCGCGCAGAGGGGGCGGGGCTGGCCGCACCCAAGGAACGCGTATCCCCGCTCATCACACTCGATGCGCCGATTCTGCTGCCCGATGATTATGTGCCCGACCTGTCGCTGCGTATGGCGCTTTATCGCCGCCTCAATGATTTGGAATCGCGCGCGGACATTGACGCCTTTGCCGCCGAAATGATCGACCGTTTCGGGCCATTGCCCGAACCGACCGCCAATTTGATGCAGTTGATGGAGATAAAATTATTCGCGATGCAGGCGGGCGTTTCGCGGCTCGATATTTCGGCAAAGGGTGCGTTGGTCGCCTTTGCGGGCGATGCGCCGCCCAATGTCGCGGGGCTGATTGCCTATGTCGAACGATTGTCGGGCACCGCCAAATTGCGCCCCGACGGGCGGCTCAACATTGCGCGAAGCTGGCCCCATGCGGCGGCGCGTTTGAACGGCGCGCTGCAATTATCCAAGGGGCTGGCGAAATTAACCCGCCAATAATTTGATCAAATCCCCCTCCTCCAGCGGCGGGGACAGGCCATGCCCTTGCGCGATGGTGACACCCATATCGCGCAGCAAGGCCGCCTCTGCATGATTTTCCACCCCTTCGGCCAACATGGGGAGGGCGTGGCGCGCGGCGAGCGCCAAAAGATCGCGCACGACCACACCGCCTGATGTTGCCACGCTGGCGGTGCGCGCGGCATCCATTTTCAAATAATCGACCGGCAGCGCGTCGAGCCACGCCAGCCCCGAATAGCCGCTGCCAAAATCAT
The DNA here is from genome assembly GCA_937957805.1 of uncultured Sphingopyxis sp. Taxonomy (GTDB): domain Bacteria; phylum Pseudomonadota; class Alphaproteobacteria; order Sphingomonadales; family Sphingomonadaceae; genus Sphingopyxis. Next base: position 223 of record CALFXW010000247.1, on the reverse strand, counting down.
CAAGCGCGACTTTTGCCCCCGCCTGACGCAGCTGGCTGAGGTTCTTGGCGACGGCTTCGGGGTCAGTGAGCATCGCGCTTTCGAGCAGTTCGATGGTGAGGCGGCGCATCGCGACCCCCGCCAGTGCCGCTTCGTCCTGCATTTGCGCGGCCAAATCTTCATCGGCCAGAATTTTGGCGTCGAGGTTGATGCCAATGCGCAGCCCCGCCGCCGATGCGGGCCA
>CALFXW010000246.1 GCA_937957805.1 uncultured Sphingopyxis sp. | reverse complement strand
CGGCCCAGGGCTGCAGGCCGCGTGCATGCTGCAGCCCGGCTGCCAGCACGTCGCGCCCCAGGTCCAGCGCCTGCCCCGTGGCCAGCGTGGTGCCCAGGAACTGCACGCCGGCTTCCACCAGCTGGTGCGCCTCGTCGAACACCGCCACGTCCACCGTGGGCAGCAGCTCGGCCACGCCGCTGTCGCGCAGATTTTGCGCATGGGCATGGCCCTGACTGCCATAGCCGACGATGGCCACTTTCTTGGACTTTACCAGCGCCTGATCGACATCCTTGTCATAATATACTTGCATGATTTTCCCTAACTTTTGAATATATTAAAAGGCATTTTGATGATGCGATATTAATTACCGCGCGCCATCGCCACCACCCCGGTTCGTGCGACATCGATCAGGCCGCATTCGCGCATCAGCGCGATGAAACGGTCGACCTTTTCGCTCGCCCCGGTAATTTCAAAGACAAAGCTCGACAGTGTCGTGTCGACCACTTTGGCGCGAAACACATCGGCAAGGCGCAATGCCTCAATCCGTTTGTCGCCCGTGCCCGCGACCTTGATCAGCGCAATTTCCCGTTCGACATGGTGCATATTGTCGGTCAAGTCGACGACGCTATGCACCGGCACCAACCGGTCAAGCTGCGCAATAATCTGGTCAATAACGCGCGGCGGGCCAAGCGTGACGATGGTAATTCGTGACAGGGCGTGGTCCGCGCTGATGTCGGCGACGGTCAGCGATTCGATATTGTAACCGCGCGCCGAAAACAGCCCGGTGATTTTGGACAAAATCCCCGCTTCATTATCAACGGTGATGGCAAGGACGTGGCGTTCTGCGCTGTTGGCTTTGATTTTCATCAGACAAGCGCCTTTGCTTCGTCATCCATCGTGCCGCTAACATCGCTGCTACCCAGGATCATATCGACATGGCTGGCCCCCGACGGGATCATCGGGAAACAATTGGCGGCCTTTACCACCCGGCAATCGACGATTACCGGCCCGGGCGTATCAATCATCCGTTGCACAGCACCATCGAGCTCGCCCAGATTATTGATGCGAATACCCGTCCAGCCATAAGCGTCCGCCAGCCTTACAAAGTCCGGCAAGCTCGACGAATAGCTGTTGGAATAACGGCTTTCATAGGTCAATTCCTGCCACTGGCGCACCATCCCCATCCATTCATTGTTGATGATGAACAGCTTTACCGGCAGGCGATATTGCGCCGCCGTCGCCATTTCCTGAATGTTCATCTGCACGCTGGCTTCGCCCGCAATACAGATGACGAGGTCGTCGGGATGCGCGAATTGCGCGCCCACGGCGGCGGGAAAGCCATATCCCATCGTCCCCAGCCCGCCGCTGGTCAGCCAGCGATTGGGGTCATCAAAACCGAAATGCTGCGCCGCCCACATCTGGTGCTGGCCCACCTCTGTCGTGATGATCGGGTTCCGCCCGCGCGTCGCGGCATAAAGGCGGCGGATCGCGGTTTGCGGCATGATTTCGGCATCCGCCGCGACCTCCTGCACAAAATCGAGGCAATGGACGCTGCGCCACCCCTCTATGCGCCGCCACCATTCGTCGAGCGATTGGGGCTGCAGCCGCTCTGCCTCCCACGCCGCGATAATCCCATTGAGCGCGGCCTGCGCATCGCCCACAATCGCCAGATCGACAGGCACGATTTTGTTGATGCTCGACCGGTCGATATCGATGTGGATTTTCTTGGCATCGGGGGCAAAGGCGTCGAGCCGCCCGGTCACCCGGTCGTCAAAGCGCGCACCCACCGCGATGATAAGGTCGGCGCGGTTCATCGCATAATTGGCTTCATAGGTGCCGTGCATGCCCAACATGCCGAGCCATTTGGCATCGCTCGCCGGAAATGCGCCCAGCCCCATCAAGGTCGATGTCACCGGCGCGCCGGTCAGTTGAGCAAGCTGGCGCAGCGCCGCGCTCGCCCCCGGCCCGGCGTTAATGACCCCGCCGCCGGTATAGAAAATCGGCTGGCGCGCGGCGGCAATCATCCGCGCCGCCGCCACCAGCGCGTCGGCATCGGGGGTCACCTGCGGACGATAGCTTTGGTGCGCGATAGCCGCCGGGACGATATATTCGCCGGTCGCCACCTGCACATCCTTGGGAATGTCGATCAGCACCGGGCCGGGCCGACCATGGGTGGCGATATGAAACGCCTCATGCAGCACGGGGCCGAGCCGGCTGGGGTCCATCACCAGATAATTATGCTTGGTGCAATGGCGGGTGATGCCGATGGTGTCACATTCCTGAAAGGCGTCGCTGCCGATCAAATGGGTAGCAACCTGCCCCGACAGGATGATCATGGGGATTGAATCCATCAACGCATCGGTGATGCCGGTGACCGCGTTGGTCGCGCCGGGGCCAGAGGTGACGAGCACGACGCCGGGCTTACCCGTCGAACGGGCATAGCCCTCTGCCGCATGGGTGGCCGCCTGTTCATGGCGAACCAGTACATGGCGGATTTGCGGGTGGTCGAACAGGGCATCGTAAATGGGCAGCACCGCGCCGCCGGGGTAGCCGAAGATGGTATCGACGCCGAGGTCGAGCAACGCCTGCAGGATAATTTGCGCACCCGACATTTCGCCGCGCACCACATCCACTGCCCCCGCGCCCGCCGCAGCAGACGCGCCGCTAATCACCCCGCCGCCCTCAATCGCAAGCGTGCCAAGCGTATCATCACAAAGCGCAGCGCGCACAATCGCGGTGCCAAGAATATGCTTGGGCGCGCGTGCGGCGGTGGCAGGATGGGCTTGTGCATTTGCAAAAGAGGTGACCATTTTTCCTTCTCTCATATGGGGTGAACCCGGCACGCCAACCGCGCGGGCTGTGGGGTGCCTAACCTCCCGCTTGCCCATCGGCAAGGAAAAGCTAGGTTTTCTGCCATTTTCTTTGATTATTGCGTGAAAAGACCCGCGAACTATCGCAAAAATACGGCTTGGCCGCGCGCCCTATTGGTTATAATCTATTCTGTCAATAGCTTTGATTGTAATTTAATTACATTTCTGGCAATTTCATCGTCATTTAGTGGCGCGTCCAGCCGCGCCCAATCATCGGGGGACTGGTTCCGGAACCATGTATATTGCCGCTTGGCATATTGCTGCGTCGCGGCAATCATTGCCGCCTTTGCCCCCGCCGCATCATATTCGCCCGACAGAAAGGCTGCGATTTGCGGCACACCGATCGCCCGCATGACCCCGGCGGACGGCGGCACATCGCGCGCCAGCAGCGCCGCAACCTCCGCCACCGCGCCGTCCTGCCACATCGCCTCCACCCGCGTCGCAATCCGCGCGCGCAGCCATTCGCGCGGCGGCAGCAGGATGGTGGCCGCAAGCTCGACTTCCCCACCGATGCCGCCCGCTTTTTGCGCACGCCATGCGCCAATCGGCCGCCCGGTTGCGCGCACGACTTCGAGCGCGCGGGCGATGCGCGCACTGTCATGGGGGTGGAGCGCGGCCGCCCCTGCCGCGTCCGCCATCTGCAACGCGCCATAGGCGACGTCCACCGGCAGCGCGCGCACAGCGGCGCGCACGGCGGGGTCGATGGGCGGCATATCGCTGATCCCGTCAAATAATGTGCGAATATAGAGGCCGGTGCCGCCAACCAATATCGCCACCACCCCGCGCGCCGCGCAACGCTCTATCACCGCGCGTGCTTCTGCCGCCCATTGCGCCGCGCTCATACCGCCCGATGCGCCGACATGGCCGAATAGATGGTGGGGCAGTTCCGCCTGTTCGGCAGGGTCGGGTGCGGCGGACAAAATGGGGATGTCGCCATAAATCTGGCTCGCATCGGCGTTGACAATCGCCGCTGCCTGCCCTTGGGCACAAAGCGCGCGCGCCAGCGCCAGCGCCAGCGCGCTCTTGCCGCTGGCGGTCGGCCCTGCGATGCACGCGACGCTCGGCATTTTCCCGTCCGGAGTTTTTATGGCCTTGTCCTTCACCACCACGCTGATAGCATCGGGGGCGCTTTGCGCGAAACATTTGCATGCTGCTGCTGCCCTGCTGCGCGATGCTGGCGTTGTGGTGAACGATGCGCACTGGCTGGACGCGGGTGAAGCAGCCGTTCTACCGTGCGTGGGGGAAAAGACGGCGGCGCGCGGCGCGCTTGGCCCACTGCTGGATGAGATGGACATTATCGTCGGCCATTCTCGCGCCGCACGCCTCATCATCGCGGATATGGATTCAACGATGATAGAGGTGGAATGCATCGATGAACTGGCTGATTTTGCGGGGTTAAAGAGTGAAATTGCCGCAATAACCCATGCCGCGATGCAGGGCGAAATTGACTTTGTCGGCGCGCTGGAGCGGCGGGTCGCGCTGCTGGCTGGGTTGGATGCGGCGGTTATCGATCATTGCCTTGCCGAACGTGTCACCATCATGCCCGGGGCCAGGACACTGCTCGCCACCATGCGCGCCAATGGCGCACATGGTGTGCTGGTATCGGGCGGCTTCATGCCCTTCGCCGAACCGGTGGCGGCCCAAATCGGCTTTGACCGTGCGATTGCCAACCAGTTGGAAATTGCCGACGGACGGCTGACCGGGCGGGTCGTTGGCGACATAGTCGACAGCGCGACCAAATTATCGGTGCTCCACACCGAAATGCTGGCCGCCGGACTGACCAGCGATGATGTGCTGGCGGTGGGGGATGGGGCCAATGACGCACCGATTCTGCGCGCGGCGGGACTGGGCATCGCCTATCGCGCGCATGCGATTGCCGAAGCCGCCGCCGATGCCGCGATCCGCCACCATGATTTAAGTGCGATTTTATGGGCGCAGGGCCACCCACGCGCTCAGTGGGTCGTGAGCTGAGCGGAAACCCAGTGCTCCTGCGCAGGCAGGAACCTAGAGCGACTGGGGCCCTGCCTACGCAGGGGCACAAGACCCCCCCGTTCCTATCTGGACTTCCTTGTGGGCGGGATTTGCGGGTCGTGAAATGTTCCATTTCACTTGAAATCCCTGGAGGCTCGATACGAACGGGGCTCGGCGCTGTCCCATCCGTTCGTGTCGAGCGAAGTCGAGACACGGGCATTTAGGGATTTCGAGCATGGTGGCACATCATGCGGCCGGAAATCCCGGCAGACAAGGAAGTCGAGGCACCCTCCCCCCACCCCGCGCTTGCGCACCCTTCCGCTTACGTTAAGGTGAAGCAAACAGCAGGAGAGAATCAAATGGCCCGTCCGCCCCTACCCGCGATATTCGACAATCTGCGCCTGCCCGTCATCGGTTCCCCCCTGTTCATCATCTCCGGCCCCGAACTAGTCATTGCGCAGTGCAAGGCGGGCGTGGTCGGCAGTTTCCCCGCGCTCAACGCGCGCCCGCAAAGCGAACTGGACGAATGGCTTCACCGGATTACCGAGGAATTGGCGGCGTGGGACCGCGACAATCCCGAACACCCCGCAGCGCCCTATGCGGTCAACCAGATCGTCCATAAATCGAACGACCGGCTCGAAGCCGATATCGCAACCTGCGCCAAATGGCGGGTGCCGGTGACCATCACCTCGCTCGGCGCGCGGGAGGAATTGAACCAGGCCGTCCATGCATGGGGCGGGATTACGCTCCATGATGTTATCAATGACCGTTTCGCCCGTAAGGCGGTGGAAAAGGGCGCGGACGGCCTGATACCCGTGGCAGCGGGCGCAGGCGGCCATGCGGGCACCCTGTCGCCATTTGCGCTGATGCAGGAAATCCGCGCCTGGTTTGACGGCCCTGTTGCCCTGTCGGGCGCAATTGCGCATGGACGCTCGATCCTCGCCGCGCAAGCGCTCGGCGCGGATTTTGCCTATATTGGGTCAGCTTTCATCGCGACGCAGGAGGCGAATGCGGTTCCCGGTTACAAACAGGGCATCATCGATGGTGCCGCCGCAGACATCGTCTATTCCGACCTCTTCACCGGCGTACATGGCAATTATCTGCGCGGTTCGATTGTCGCTGCCGGATTGGATCCTGACGATTTGCCGAGCGGGGATTTGCGCACAATGAACTTCGGGTCGGGCGGCAACACCAAGGCGAAGGCGTGGAAAGATGTCTGGGGTTCGGGCCAAGGCATCGGCACGGTCAAAGCATCAGCCAGCGTTGCCGATTTCGTCAGCCGGCTGGAGGGGGAATATCGCGACGCCTTTGCCGAAATATCCACCAAATTCAGGGGATAAGCGCATCGCTCCACAGGCGGTTAATCGCCGCATCGAGCGCATCATAATCCGAAAATAGCCGCATCGGATCACGTTGGTTGAGGAGGAGGAGGCGCGGCCCCCGCCCCGCCAGCACCCGCACCATCACTCGCTGCAAACGGGCGATGCGTGCGGCGGCAATATGGGGTGCATCGTGCCGCTGGCGTTCGCGTTCCATCCGCTGGGTCAACACCGCGCTATATCTGGGGTGCGGACCGCGATGCATGGCCAGCCCGCGTTCTGCGGCAATATATTCCACTGCGGGGAGGAGGAGGATGTTGTCGCGCCCCGACAACGCGACGCCAAACGGCAATAACTCACGCAAAAATGGGGATATTTGCGGATGACACCCCAATGCTCGGGGCAATATGTGGTGGCTTTGCCAACCCGTGGGCGTGCGCATTCGCACCCGCTACTGCCGCCCGTCACCTGTCGTAATGACAAGCCGGATTGGTTCGCCCGCCGCGCGCGGTAGTTGGATGTGGATACGCTCCCCCCGTTCCAACCCGGCGATGACCATATCACCGGCCATCGGTCCATTGAGCATCAAGTCGATGGCAAACCGCGCAAGGCGGCGCACGCCCTCAGCTGCGGTCATATCAGCGGGCATGGTCGCGGCCAGTTCGTGACCCGCGAGCCAGCCCAGCCCCTCTGTCGCCATCTCACCGGGATTAGGAACGGAAAACCGCACGAAATGGAGGATGGGGGGCATACCGCTCCCCTCCATCGCGGCGACAGCGTGCGGCAATTCGGCTGCATCAGACCAAAGCTTGGCCGGCGGCCAATATATCGCCGTTGCATCGGCCGCCGTGCCGATCAGGCTGGCGACGTGCGCGATTGCCTGCACAGCGCGGGGTCGCACCGTCAGCTCAATCGGGTCGAGCGACAGGCCGATGATATGCGGCGCGTCGTGGCCTTCCCCCATTGCACCCAATGCTTCGCGCACACCCTCGCCGCCGACTAGGCGCATGGGCACCGACCAGCCGGTAACGGCAATCGGCCATGCCGCCCACTTATCCGCGTTCGACAATTCCAGCACGCCCAGACGCGCAAGTATCGGCGCGAGTCGCGCGGCGTCGGTCGCAACATCACTGTGCGCGGCAATCCACAGCGTTACCGCGTCATCCCCGGCGTCACCGCCATTTTGGATATACCCTGCCCCGTCCTGCATTGGCCAAAGCTGAACCTTGCCGCGCGTGATTGCCAGCGCGTTAACGTGATTTTGCTCCAAAAAGGAGCAAATTCCCGTGCATTAGATTTCGACCTGACTGCCCATTTCAACGACGCGGTTGGTTGGCAGACGGAAAAACTCCATCGCGCTTTCTGCGTTACGCAGCATCCACGCGAATAATTTTTCGCGCCACAGCGCCATCCCCGGCCGTGCTGACGCCAGCAAAGTCTGGCGCGAGAGGAAGAAACTGGTTTCCATCATCCGAAACGCGGGGCCGCACAAAGTCAATTTGGTGAGCGCGTCGGGCACATCGGGGGTCTGCATAAAGCCATAGCGCAGGATGGCGCGGTGGAACCCATTGCCCAAATCCTCGCACAGGCTGCGCTTGTCCTCATCGACAAAGGGCACATCCTTGATCTGCACAGTCAGCAGCAAGATGCGTTCGTGGATCACCTTGTTATGCTTGAGATTGTGGAGCAGCGCGGGCGGTACACCGGCAGCGGTCGATGTCATAAAGACCGCCGTTCCGGGCACGCGCGTTGCGCTTTTGCAGGCGCTTTCGACGAACAAATCCATCGGCATCGCGCCCTCAGACAGGCGATTTTGCACCAATTTACGGCCCCGTGCCCAAGTCGTCAGCATGGTGAAGATGGCAAGCCCCATCATCAGCGGGAACCAGCCACCATCGACCACTTTGATCACGTTGGCGCTGAAGAACATGATGTCAATGGCCAAAAATGCTGCGGTGGCCAAGATGCACAAAGGCAAAGCCATGCCCCATGCAAAGCGGATCACGAAGAAGGTCAGCACAGTGGTGATCAGCATGTCGATGGTCACCGTGATGCCGTAAGCGGCCGCCAGCTTGCCACTGGAGCCGAAGAAGATCACAGCCATCACGATGCAACCGTACAGGGCCCAGTTCACAAAGGGGATGTAGATCTGGCCGGTTTCTTTTTCGGACGTGTGCAAAATGCGCAGCCGAGGCAAATAGCCCAACTGAA
>CALFXW010000245.1 GCA_937957805.1 uncultured Sphingopyxis sp. | reverse complement strand
CCATGCGCTGCTGGGCACGGGCAACCGCCTGCCGCCCGCGCCACCAGGCACGATTTTTGCCAGCGATGCGGTCGCGGATTATTATGACCGTTTCACGCCCGACTATGTCGGCGCAACCGGCCCGTTCCTGCAGGCATTTCGCGCGCGCGACACCGATGCCCTGATGCATTATTATGTCGAGCGCGCCGGGATTCGCGACGGTATGGACATTCTCGATGCCGGCTGCGGCGTCGGCGCTCCGGCTATCTGGCTGGCGCAGCATCTGCCCCAGCTTCGCGTCGAATGCCTGACCAATTCCGCGCTACAGGCGGATCTGGCGCGCACCGCCGCGCGGGATGCCGGTGTTGACGGGCGGGTGCAGGTGACGTTGGGCGATTATCATCAATTGTCGTGCACTTACGCCCATGGCCGGTTTGACCGCGCCATCTTCCTCGAAACGCTGGGCCACAGCGGCGATGTGGCGGCCGTTCTATATGGCCTGCGCGACGTGCTGAAACAGGGCGCAGAAGCCTATATCAAGGATTTTTTCCAGCGCCGTTCGCGCAACCCAAAAATGCAGGCGCGCATCGACACCGCCATCGGCACGATCAACAGCAATTATTGTTACCATGTCATGCAATTGCCCGATCTGGTCGCCGCAATCATGGAAACAGGCTTTGTCGTCGCGTCGGTCACCCCACCTGCAATCGAACCGGATCTAACCCTGACCGTCGATTATGAACATGCCGTCAACCGGTTGACCTATCCGCTCTATGCGCGCTTTCATGCCGTCGACTGGTATGAAGTCGTGGCGCGCAAGGAATGATGTTGCCGCTTCACTCATGAACAAGCGAATGGTCAGTGTCGTAACCGCATGTTCAACCAGACGATCCTATGGGCTTTCTGCCCATCAGCCGGAGCAACGGTTCCTCCATCAACATATGGACGGCAATGCCCGACAATATGGTCAAGGTGAATTCTGCCAGACCAAAGCCCAAGCCATGCGGCACCCCCGCAAGGTCGAGCATCAGCATCACGACAAACTGCATGAGATAGATGGCATAGCTGGCGTTGCCGATCAGCATCGGCAGCCGAGCCGCACGAATGCCCGCGCCAACTTCCTCCGCGCGGATCACCGCGACAAACAAAACGCCAAATAAGGGGCCAAAGAGCGCTGCAAATATCACCGGGTCAAAATGCCCCATTATGGCCCGCAGCAGCAGGACGGTCATGACCGACAGGCTACACCAGCCTAGCACGCGCCACATATTCCCGTGCGTCTGCCACGCATGGCCAATCCACGCGCCGATCAGAAAATCAAGGCCGATCGGGTGAGTCCAGGCCCACAGAGCAAGTTGGTCCGGGCGGTTGAAAATGCCAATCAGCGCCAGCATACTGATCGCCATAGTCAACACGGGCATCAGCCAGCGGCGCGGCAGATACAACAGCAGCGCGAATATCGCATAATAGAGCATTTCCAGATTGACGGTCCAACCGGCCGGGATAACCGGCTGAATAGTCCCTGCCCCCTGATTCCACGCAGGGACAAAAGCCAGCGACGCGGTAATAAAACGCCATGGCAACGGCGGATCGTAACTATATATATACCAAAAGGGGATGGGCGATTGCCAACTGACACCGCCCCACAGCAGGATTGCGGCGAGGCCCGTCAATATCCAATAGAGGGGAACAATCCGCCGGATGCGCGCCAGTAGGAACCGGTGCGGTCGTGTCGCGTCCGATGTGATGGCAATCACCAGAAAGCCGCTGATCAGAAAAAACAGGCTGATGACGGATCCAAGGTTCCGGATCGGATCAAAAACCGGCATGAAGCTATGGACGACAAGGATCGTCATCGCCGCCCCGCCGCGCATATATTGGATGCTGGCATATTGCCGTTCCATCCGGCGCAATGGTGCCAGCGTCCTGCCCTGCTCCCTCGGGGGGATCGGTGCCTCCATGTCAAATATCCCCCATCCCCATCCCAGCCTCATCTTGACATGCTCGACACGAAGGGCGGAATTGGCCTTATAAACGGCCGTTGGTGTCGAGCATAGTCGAGACACGGGCAAAAGGCCGCCTGTCGGACTCGCATTTTGCGCCGATTATCGCCATAGGCCTTGGCCATGCATTTCCTTGACCAAGCAAAAATCTATATCAAATCGGGGGCGGGCGGCGTTGGCGCGGTCAGTTTTCGGCGCGAAAAATTCATCGAATATGGCGGGCCGGATGGCGGCAATGGTGGCAAGGGTGGCGACATCATCTTTGAAGCGGTCGCCGGGCTAAACACGCTCATCGATTTTCGTTACACCCAGCATTTCAAGGCCGAACGCGGCCATGGTGGTTCAGGGTCGAACTGCACCGGCGCGGGCGGGCAAGACCGCATCATCCAACTGCCCGTCGGCACGCAGATTCTGGCCGATGATGACGAACGCACGCTGATTGCCGACCTGACGCGGGTTGGCGAACGCATCACCCTGTTGCGCGGGGGGGATGGCGGGCGCGGCAACGCCAGTTACAAAAGCAGCACCAACCGTACCCCGCGCCAGCATGGCATGGGCTGGCCCGCACAGGAATTATGGGTTTGGCTGCGGCTCAAACTGCTCGCCGATGCTGGGTTGGTCGGCCTGCCCAATGCCGGAAAATCAACCTTTATCAATGCGGTCACCAATGCGGGGGCAAAGGTGGGTGCCTATGCCTTTACCACCACCCGCCCGCAATTGGGGGTGGTCAGCCACAAGGGCCGCGAATTCGTCGTCGCCGATATTCCAGGATTGATAGAGGGGGCGGCAGAGGGCGCTGGGATTGGCGACCGCTTCCTCGGCCATATCGAACGCTGCCGGGTGCTGCTCCACCTCGTCGATGCCAGTGACACCGACGTTGCCACATCCTATCGTATCGTGCGCGATGAACTGGCCGCTTATGGCGCAGGATTGACCGATAAGCCGGTGATCGTCGCGCTCAACAAAGTCGATCAGCTCGACGCCGAATTGACCGCCGCGCTGTCCGCCGAACTGGCCCAAGCCAGCGGCGCGCGGGTACTGGCCCTGTCGGGTGCCAGCGGCGCAGGGATTGAAGCCGTGCTCGATGCACTGCTCGCCGCCATCCCTGCCAAGCCGGGCAGCGATGGGGCGGATGCCGACAGCGCGCGCGACTGGTCGCCTGTTTAATCCGCGGGCCATGCTCTTTCCGCCCGCCACCTGCCGCCGGCTGATCGTCAAAATTGGTTCGGCGCTGCTCGTCGATGGGGACGGCAGCGTGCGCGCTGCGTGGCTCGCCGATGTGGCGCACGATATTGGGGGGCGTGTGGCGGCGGGGCAGCAGGTGGCGGTGGTATCCTCCGGCGCCATCGCGCTCGGCGCACGGCGGCTGGCGCTGGCCAAGGGTGGACGCGCCAGTCTGGAGGATGCACAGGCCGCAGCCGCCGTCGGGCAGATTGCGCTCAGCCAGATCTGGGCGCAGACCCTCGCCGATGCGGGGCTGACGGCTGCGCAAATATTGCTGACGATTGATGATCTGGAAAGCCGCCGCAGATATTTGAACGCTGCCGCCACGCTCGAACGGCTGCTCAGCCTCGGCGCGGTGCCCGTCATCAACGAAAATGACAGCGTGGCGACCAGCGAAATCCGTTTTGGCGATAATGACCGGCTGGCCGCGCGCGTCGGGCAGGCGGCACGGGCGGACGGCATCCTCCTCCTCTCCGACATCGACGGGCTGTATGACCGCAACCCTGCGGAATCGGGCGCGCAGCATATCGCGCGCATCGAACGCATCGATGCACGCATCCGCGCGATGGCTGATGGCGGTTCGGCATCGGGCATGGGATCGGGCGGGATGGCGTCCAAAATCGCCGCCGCCGAAATTGCGGGCCACGCGGGCATCGACCTCGCCATCGCCAGTGGCACGACGGGCCGCCCGCTTGGCGAGGATGTGCGGCACAGCATTTTTGCCGCACCGCGAACGCCCAGCCGCGCACGCAAAAACTGGCTCGCCGGGCGGCTGGTGGTGCGCGGTCAAATATCGATCGATGCGGGGGCGGCGCGCGCATTGGCCAAGGGGTCGAGCCTGCTCGCGGTCGGTGTAACCGGGGTGCACGGACGGTTTCAGCGCGGCGATGTGGTCGATGTTATCGCGCCGGATGGACAGATTGTCGCGCGCGGGCTTGCCGAATATGATGCGGCGGATGCAAGCCGCATCATCGGACTAGCCAGCGACGCGCAGGCCGCGATATTGGGATACGCCCCGCGCAGCGCGATCATCCACCGCGACCATATGGTGCTGTTGTGACCGACAAATCCGCCCGCCCGACCATCGCCATTACCGGCGCGACCGGCTTTGTCGGCCAGCATGTGCTGGCAGCGGCTGTGGCGCGTGGCTGGCCCGTCCGCGCGCTGACCCGAAGCCCACGCGACGACAGCGTGCAGGTGCAGTGGGTGACGGGCACGCTGGACGATAGCGCCGCGCTTGACCGATTGTGCGACGGCGCGGGCGGGCTGCTCCACATCGCGGGGGCGGTCAACGTGCCGAGCCGTGCCGCCTTTGCCCATGCCAATATCGCGGGGACACAGGCGGTCATCGACGCGGCAACGCGCGCAAATGTCCGCCGCTTTGTCCATGTGTCGAGCCTTGCCGCGCGCGAACCCCAGCTCTCACACTATGGCTGGTCCAAGGCGGGGGCAGAGGATGCGGTGCAGGAAAGCGCGCTCGACTGGCTGATTGTTCGCCCGCCTGGTGTATTCGGCCCGCATGACAAGGATGTGCTCGACATGTTCAAAATGGCGCGGCGCGGCTTTATGCTGCTGCCGCCCGCAGGTCGGGGTTCGTGGATTTACGCGCCCGACCTTGCCGCGCTGCTGCTCGATTGCGTGGCGAAGGGGCCATCGGGCCTGATTTTGGAACCCGACGATGGGGCAAGCGCATCGCATGTCGATTTTGCCCGCGCGATTGGCACGGCAGTAGGGCGCCCCAACCCTTTCACCATCTCAGCCCCCCGCCCCCTCCTTTGGCTCGCCGCGCGCGCCGACCGGCTGGTGCGCGGGAACAGCGCCAAGCTGACCCCCGATCGTGCGCGCTATATGGCGCACCCCGATTGGGCGGCAGACCCGGCACGCGCGCCCGACCCGGCGTTGTGGCAGGCGGCGACCCCCCGCGCCGCTGCGCTGCGTGCGACGCATGCATGGTATGTGGCGAACCGTGCCTATGATTGAGCGAAAATGCGCAGCATCTGCACCGCAAAGGCGATAAAACTGCACGTCAGTCCGACGATGAACAGACGATAGGCGATGGCGAGATAGCGATATTTGCGCCGCGCCAGCATCGACCCATTTTGGTGAATATCGCGCAGCATAGTTGCCAGAAAATCCTCATCTCGGCGGCAGCGCGACAATATATTCTCGATAAAATCCGCCTCACTCATTTGTGAAAATATACCGAAAAACAATATATTGGCATTTGGCTCCAAGGGCTGGTCGATCATGGTTTGCGCGGGCGCAACACGCGGCAGCACGGCGGCAACCGCAAATAATGCCGACAGGAACGCAAACAGCGCCAAAATCCCCAACGCTATCGGGAAATTGGTGCGCGACGCCTGACCGATCGACACAGTAAAGACGACAAAGGTCGCCCCCATCAAAATCGATGCCTTTTGATCGGCCATCTGGCTCAGCGTCATCGTCATCTGCATCGCGGTGCGCACCAGATGGATCGAATTGGGCGGAAAGGGCGGGCTGGCGGTGGCCGGCGCAGATGCGGGCGCAGATGCGGGCACGGGCGCTGCTGTGGTGTCAGCCGTTTTGGCCACCCTTTTGCGCTGCGCCGCAGCCCCCCTGTTTTTGCTCGCAGCCTTTTTGGGCGCGTTCAGCTTGTCCCCTGCCATTTGTGGCAAGCTGCCACGATGTTTGCGCCGGGGCAACGGCAATTTAGCCCAATATTAAGGTGCATAGGCTAAGTCCTCGCGAAATCTTGGGGGCAAGATATTGTGCGACTGCAAAATATAGAGGCTGCTGGCGATACCGATGCTGCATTGGCGGCCGCCTATCCGTTGCGCGTCGTGCGGCTGACGCATGGTTTGACCCACCACCCCCTGCTCCAACCAGCGGCGCTCGCCGATGCCGCGCTCACCATGGCTGACGCGCATGTCGAATGCCGGACAAGCGCAACCGCCGGTTTTGCCGACAGCGGCGTGACCAAAGCGCAATTGATGCGGCACATATTGGACGGCGATGTCGATGGCTGGCTGATGCTGCGCTTTGCCGATCAGGTCAGCGCCTATCGCGACCTGCTCGCCGACACGCTGGCCAGCTATGCGCCCATCATCGAACCCGTAACCGGGCCGATGCGCGACCCAAAAGCCTTTATATTTCTGTCATCCGACCAAACGGTGACCCCGCTCCACATCGACCCCACCTATAATATCCTGTTCCAGATTTCGGGCTCCAAGCTGTTTTCCATCTATCCGCTCGCCCCGCCGGTGGTAACGGCCGAGGTGGAGGAAGGGTTTCACAGCCGAGGTGATAATCTGCTGCCATGGAATGATGCGGTCGCAGCTTTGGGGCAGGACGAACGGCTCGAACCGGGTGATGCAATCTATGTGCCGCACAAATTGCCGCACCGGGTCGCTGTTGCGGGCGGGCTCTCCATCTCCATCTCCATGACGTGGAAATCGGACTGGAGCATGGCCGAAGGGGCGGCGCACCGCGCCAATGCGCGGCTACGTGCGCTGGGCTGGAACCCGCCGCCGGTCGCGCGCTGGCCCAAAACATCGCACATGCGCGCGCTCGCCGCGCGGATATTGGAACGGTGATGCCGCTTACCCATGTCGCGCAGCGCCCCACATCGGGGGTGACGGTGCTGCGCGCTGATGCACTGTCGATGACCGATCAGATTGCGTGGGCTGGCCTGAGCCAATGCGCATCGGCCGATTCCATCTTTGCCACTGATTGGTTTGTGCGCGCGATATTACGCCATTTTGACGGGGTTGGCGCTAACCGTCTGTTCGTCGTCCATGGCAGCGATGGCGCGTGGGACGGGGTGGCCATTCTGGCACCGCATCAGCAATTTGGCCGGATTGGCGCGCGCCATATGCGCAGCCTTGCCAACGCCAATCGCTTCATGGGGGTGCCGCTGGTTCGCCCGGGGCGCGAAGCACATTTCTGGACAATGCTCCTCCGCCATATCGACGGCGGCGGCGGGCAGGATTTCGCGCTCTATTTGCGCGCCATGCCCAGTGACCATCGCGTCACCCGCGCGCTGGATGCGCTTTGCCGCGCCACAGGTCGCGCGCGCCACATTATCGCGTCACACAAGCGCGCGGCGATTAATTCCACCCTGTCTGGCGATGCATATTGGGCCGCCAACCTGTCCAAAAACAGGCGTTCCCGCCTTGCCGCGCTCGAACGGCAATTGGCGCGCGACTATGGTGCAATCCGGGTTGAACGGGTGCAAAGCCATGCCGACATGGTCGCTTGGATCGCCGATTTCCTGAACCTCGAAGCATCGGGGTGGAAGGGGCGCGAGGCATGTGCGCTCGCCGCCGCGACCGACAGCCGCTGCCTTTTTGAAAACGTCGTCGCCAGCGCCTTTGCCTGTGGGCAGATCGCCTGCCTGTCGCTTTATGCCGGGGACAGGTTGGTCGCCATGACCAGCTATTTTTCGGGCGATACGCAAAATCACTTCGGTTTCAAAACCGCCTTTGACGAAAGCTGTGCGCGTTATGCGCCGGGCCTGTTATTGTTGCGCCATCTGATGGATTGTATGGACGGCCAAACCGAAATCCGATTTGATTCCTGCGCCACCGCGCAGGATCAGACGCTGTGCCACATTTGGCGCGAAGCCCGCGAGATTTGCGATATCGTCGTCGCGCGCGGCGGCTGGAGCGGGCGGGCACGCTTTGCCTATATCCTTGGCCTTGGGCATATCTGGCACCGGCTGAAGTCCATCCGCGGCTAAACCCGCGTGTGGCCCCAAAAACGCCATTTTCGCTTGCCATAGCCGCGCGGGTGCGGGCAAAAGCCCAGACAGGTTTTTCGGGGACAAATTGATGAGCGACCGTGCGCAGATTTCCGCCGCCATTTTGGGGCATATTGCCGATTTCAACAAGAAAGACATCGCGCTGAGTGACACCACCAGCTTTGTCGCCGACTTGGAATGGGACAGTTTGACGGTGATGGATTTCGTCGCGGCGGTGGAAGATGAATTCGACATCGTCATTTCGATGAATATGCAGGCCGAAATTGAAAATGTTGGTCAGCTGGTCGATGCGGTGACGAGCTTGGTCGCCGCCAAATGAGCGATCTTTTTTCAAAATTTGACCCGATTATCGACATTCGGGCCAATCTGCTCGCCACCGGAGTAACCGACCCTTTTTCGCTGGTGATGGAAAAAGTCCTCTCCCCCACCGAAGCGATTTGCAACGGGCGGGAAACCATCCTGCTTGGCACCTATAATTATATGGGCATGACATTTGACCCGGATGTCATTGCGGCGGGCAAACAGGCGCTCGACGATTTTGGCAGCGGAACGACCGGCAGCCGGGTGCTGAATGGCACCTATGCCGGGCACCGTGCGGTCGAAGATGCGCTGAAACAATTTTATGATTGCCAGCATGCGATGGTCTTTTCGACCGGATATCAGGCCAATCTGGGGATAATTTCGACGATTGCCGGCAAGGGGGATTATATCATCCTCGACATCGACAGCCATGCCAGCATCTGGGACGGCTGCGCGATGGGCAAGGCCGAAACCGTCCCCTTCAAGCATAATGATATAGAGGCGATGGACAAACGGCTGGGCCGTCTGCCTGCCGAAGCGGGCAAATTGGTGGTGCTCGAAGGCGTTTATTCGATGCTTGGCGACATTGCCCCGCTCAAGGAAATGGTCGCCATCGCCAAAAAACATGGCGCGATGGTGCTGGTCGATGAAGCCCATTCGATGGGCTTTATCGGCGAACATGGGCGCGGCGTTGCCGAAGCGGCGGGCGTCATCGACGATGTGGATTTCATCATCGGCACTTTTTCCAAAAGCGTCGGCACCGTCGGCGGTTTTTGCGTGTCCAACCACCCGAAGTTTGAAGTGCTGCGCCTCGTCTGCCGGCCCTATGTCTTTACCGCATCGCTGCCGCCCAGCGTGGTCGCCACCGCCGCGACCAGCATCCGCAAATTGATGCACGGGTCGAACAAGCGCGCACATTTATGGGAAAATAGCAAACGGCTCCACGCAGGTTTGCGCGAACTTGGCTTTCAATTGGGCACACAAACCCCGCAAAGCGCGATTATCGCGGTGATCATGCCCGACCTCGAACCCGGTGCGATGATGTGGGAAGCATTGTTGCAGGAGGGGCTGTACGTCAACCTTGCCCGTCCGCCCGCAACCCCTGCGGGCATGACCTTGCTTCGCTGTTCGCTGTGCGCCGAACATAGCAGCGAACAGGTGGAGGAGATTTTGCACCGCTTTGAACGCGCGGGCAAAAAGGTCGGGATTATTTAGGGCTAGGGTCATTGCGAAGAGCCAAAGGCGACGGAGCTATCCAGTAAAGAAAAATGCCCACCCCTAACCCCTCCCGTAAACGGGAGGGGGATTTTCCCGTCCGTTCGTGTCGAGCGAAGTCGAGACACGAGGCAAGGCAGGAGCATAATGTCCAAGCGCTCTTGCCCACCCGGATTAAGAATCGCCTTCATCGCCATGTTCCGTTCCCGCCGCATCGGGCAATTGCGCATATAGCGCGCGGACAAGCGCGACATTGACGATGGCGAGCAGCCCCAAAATGCCGCAGCCAATGGCAATGCCCCCTGCAAGGCGCGGCATATTGCCGAGGCGACCCCACGCCATCGCCCCCGCTGCCAGCACCAGCAACAACCAGCCGATGCGCCTTGCCCGTTCGATAAACACTGGTTCGCCGCGCGATCGCGGCGGGGGTGTGTTGCCATCCATAGGGCGACCTTAGAGCCTTGGGCTATGGGGCAAAAGGGGTTTGATCCGTATCAATGTCGGCAATTGTCCAAAGCCGCCATATTTTGGCATATAAAGTGTCAAATATGATTCGCCTTTTAAGGAGGAGTGCCCGTGCCCGCCAATTCTGCAGCAAAGCCAGCCATGAATGCCCAACATTTCGACGTATTGATCGTCGGCGCGGGGATTTCAGGCATTGGTTCGGCATGGCATTTGCAAGACCAATGCCCCGACAAAAGCTATGTCGTTCTGGAAGCAAAATCGGGTTTCGGTGGCACATGGGAAACGCATAAATACCCCGGCGTGCGCTCGGACAGTGACCTTTACACCTTTGGCTATCGTTTCAAGCCATGGGTGGGCGCACCGGTCGCCAGCGGCGCGGAAATTATGAAATATCTGGGCGATGTGATTGCGGAAAACCACATTGCCCCGCACATCCGCTATGGCCACCGCATCCACCATTGCCGCTGGTCGAGCAACGAAAACCTCTGGCATGTCGAAGCGTGCGATGCCGACGGCGCCGAGGTGCATTTCACCTGTAATTTCCTGTGGATGTGTCAGGGATATTACGACCATGACAATCCCTACACCCCCGATTGGCCGGGCCGCGCCGATTACCGAGGGCTGTTCGTCCATGCGCAGCAATGGGCCCCGGCGATTGATTATGCGGGCAAGCGCGTACTCGTCATCGGTTCGGGCGCAACGGCGGCGACCATCGTCCCCGCCTTTGCCGAAAAGGCGGCGCATGTGACGATGCTGCAGCGTTCGCCCACCTATTTTTTCTGTAGCCCCAACCGCAATGAACTGGCCGACCGGCTGCGCGAAGTGGGGATTGATGAACCCACCGTCCACCGCGTCGTGCGCGCGCAAATCATGCACGACCAGAATCTGATGACCCAGCGTTGTCAGAGCGAACCCGATGTGGTGGTGGAGGAATTGCGCATGCTGATCCGCCAATATGGCGGCGAAGATTTTGTCTTTGAACCCCATTTTACCCCCAAATATCGCGTCTGGCAGCAACGGCTCGCCTTTTGCCCAGAGGGGGATATTTTCCAGCATGCCGCCGCCGGGCGGGTCAGCGTCGTCACCGATGACATCGACCATTTCACCGCGACCGGGCTGGTGACAAAGGATGGCACGGCAATTGATGCCGACATCATCGTCGCGGCGACCGGGTTCAACCTGCTGATGATGGGGGGGATCGATTTCAGCGTCGATGGCAAAGCCGTCGATTGGCATGAAACGGTCAATTATCGCGGCGCGATGATGACCGGTGTCCCCAACCTCGTCTGGGTGATGGGATATTTCCGGGCAAGTTGGACGTTGCGCGTCGATATGATGGGCGATTTCGTCACCAATCTGCTGCGCCATATGGATGCCATCGGGGCCAAACGCGTCGATGTCGCATTGCGGGCAGAGGATAGCGACATGGCGATATTACCGTGGATTGAGGCGGCAAATTTCAACCCCGGCTATCTGATGCGCGGGCTGGATAAATTGCCCCGGCGCGGCGACAAACCCGAATGGCGGCACAATCAGGATTATTGGGCCGAACGCGACGCTTTCCCCAAAATCGACTTTAATGGCGACGAATTTGTCTATGACAGGGGACAGCGCCGCGCCGAGGCTGCGGAATAGGGCGCGTCCGGCAACGCGGGCGACCAAAGGCCGCGCCAGCGCGGTGATGTGATGATATTGGCAATTGCCGGTTAAGTTTTGACGCGGCAGGATGCGGCTATGCGTGCCCCATCCAACCTCGCTGCCGTGACGCTGTTGCTGGCTCCAATGTCGGTAAACGCCCAAAGGCTGGAGGCGGCGGAGATTGCGCCTGTGCAGGACGGGGCGACGATGGGGGACGATGCCGTCCCTGCGCCGCCATTTTCCATATCCAGCGATGCGCAGGTTCGCGCCAATGCCCTGCGAAACACCGAAGTGCCGGTGCCCGTCATCGGCGCAGATGGTCTGGAGGATGGCGAACGGCGCGTGCCGCGCGATTATCTGGGTATCGGTATCGGGCTGATTTCGGTGCCCGATTATAATGGTTCCAACACCCGCCGCCGCATCCCCGGCGGGCTTATTCGCGCGCGGATTTCGGGCTATGCCATATCCTCACGCGGCAGCAATTTGCAGATCGACCTGCTACGCCAGATACGGGGGGCCGACACCGACTGGAAACTGGGACCAATCGTCAACATTCGTTCGGATCGCGCGCGCAGCGTGCATGACCCCATCGTCGCCTTGCTCGGCGAACGCGGCACCGCGATAGAGGCGGGGCTGTTCGCAGGCGTCAGCCACAATGGCGTCATCACCAGCGCCTATGACCAATTGGGCGCGCGCGTCACATTTTTGCAGGATGTCAGCGGCGAACATGGCAGTTGGATTTTGTCGCCATCTGTCGATTATGGCACGCCCTTGTCGCGCCACAGCTTTGTCGGCCTGTCCGCATCGGTCAATATCTATGGGCCGGGGTTTGGCGCGCATTATTTCGACATTGATGCAGCGGGCGCAGCGCGCAGCGGCCTGCCCATTTATGCGGGTGCGGGCGACCGTGCGACGCTGGGCAAGGCGACATTTGGCGTCGCGC
The DNA here is from genome assembly GCA_937957805.1 of uncultured Sphingopyxis sp. Classification (GTDB taxonomy): domain Bacteria; phylum Pseudomonadota; class Alphaproteobacteria; order Sphingomonadales; family Sphingomonadaceae; genus Sphingopyxis. The sequence goes on along the minus strand of CALFXW010000245.1, from coordinate 9,738 downwards.
TCGCCCATGCGATTTCAGGTGACTTGCGCCAAGGCTTGCTGATCGTCGGCGGCGCGCAATATGGGCGTTTGCTGGGCAATTATGCGCAAAGCCCGATTGTCGCGACGCGCGGGGATGCGGATCAATGGATCGGTGGCCTTGGCCTCGCCTATCAATTTTAGCGTTCGGCGCTGACGGGCTGCCACTGCGCCTGCGCCGCTAACCATATAGTAAATATTGCCGCTTATGCCCTCGGCACAGCTGGGGAGCGTGAGGACAGCAGATGTTTCAACCGGCAGCCCGTCATTTCGCGCGTGTCCAGCGCGTCGGCAACGCTCGTTTGGGCGAAATCCTCGGTGCCTTTTCCTATGCGCTCGACCTGACAGAGGGGCAGCCCGCCGGGCATAGCATCCGCGCGGCGTGGATTGCCGTCCAATTGGGCATGGCCGCCGGGCTGGAGGGGCAGGAGCTTGCCGACTGCCTATATGCCACCTTGCTCAAAGATCTTGGTTGTTCGAGCAATGCGGCGCGCGTTGCCGAATTATTTGTCGGGGATGACCGCACGCTGAAACAAGGGTTCAAGCTGATTGGCCCCGATGGCGCGGATTTCCTGCGCTTTGTTGAGGCTGAGGTGGGGCGGCGCGAAAGCGATGCGGTGCGCAGCGCGGCGCGCGACCATCTGCTCACCAACGCCGCACCCATTTTGACCGGCTTTATCCACACCCGTTGCACGCAGGGGGCGACGATCGCGCGGCGGCTGCGTTTTTCGGAAAATGTGGCCGGCGCCATATCCAGCCTCGACGAACATTGGGACGGCGCGGGCATGCCGCGCGGCCTGTCGGGCAATGCCATCCCGCTCCTCTCACGCATCGCGCTCCTCGCCCAAGTTGCCGATGTTTTCTATATGGCAGAGGGGCCATCGCGCGCGCTCGCCGAGGTAAAGGCGCGCGCCGACACATGGTTCGACCCCTATCTGGTCAGCCTGTTCGTGCTCATCGCAGGCAAGCCGCAATTCTGGGCCGAAGTGGGCGCGATCAACATCGAAAAATCGCTCTTCGCGCTCGAACCCGCGCAATCGAGTGTCGAGGTTGATGAGGATTTTCTCGACGATATCGCCATGGCCTTTGGACAGGTAATCGACGCCAAAAGCCCCTTTACCGGCGGGCATAGCAACCGCGTCGCCTTTTTCACCGACCGGCTGGGCGAGATATTGGGCATCCCGGCCGAGGAGCGCCGCCCATTGGTGCGCGGCGCGGCGCTGCATGACATTGGCAAGCTGGGGGTGAGCAATCGCATTCTCGACAAGGCAGGGCCGCTCGATGGCGATGAATGGCTGGAGATGAAGGGGCATGCCGGGCTGACCCGCGACATATTGGCGCGCGTTGGCGTTATGCGGTCAATGGCGATGATGGCGGGTTCGCACCATGAACGGCTGGATGGCAAGGGATATCCGCTGGGGCTGGATGCCCGCACGCTCAGTCTGGAAACGCGGATCATTTCGGTCGCCGATTATTTCGATGCCATCACCTCTGCCCGGCCCTATCGTGCGGCAATGCCGCTCGACGAAGCGCTGGCTGTCATGGCGCGCGATGTCGGGAGTGCGATCGACGGCGATGTATTCGCCGCGCTGCAGACGATGGCTGCACATGGCATACCCGAACAGCCCCTGCCCAAACTGCCCGGCGTGTTGCGCATCTGACACCGAGCACTTTGCGGCAGGTCAAAATATATTGCCGTCACGGATTTAGTCTGGCCATCCTTTCATTTGGGAATGGTGGGCACCGATGGGCGCAGCGATCATCCGCGCAGGCAGTGCAGCAAAGCGCCACTGGTTGGCCAGCGCCCATTATCTTTTCCCCGGATATTTCGCGCTGGTAATGGCCACAGGCGTCATCGCCATCGCCGCCAAATTGCTCCACCTTGCCTATATCCCGCAACTGTTGCTGGGGGCGAACTGGCTGGCCTATCCCCTGCTCTGGCTGTTGACCTTAACCCGCGCCATTGCCTTTCGCGGGGATTTGCTGAGCGACATGTCCGACCATCAGCGCGCGCCCGGTTTCTTCACCATCGTTGCCGGGACAGCAGTATTTGGCACACAAAATCTGTTAGTCGCGGGCTGGCATGGGGTGGCGAGCGCCCTGTGGTGGTTCGCCCTCTGCCTCTGGCTCATCATCATGTACGGGTTTTTCACCGCCGTCACGGTGCGCGCGCGCAAGCCGACGCTTGCCGCCGGGATCAACGGGGCATGGCTGATCGCGGCGGTGGCAACCCAATCGCTCGTCGTGTTGCGCGCAGCGCTGGGGGTTGGCGCGGGAGAGGGTGGGGAGGTTTTGATGTTCCTCGCTCTCCTCTTTTTCCTAATCGGCGCGATGCTCTACCTCGCGATTATCCCGCTCATTTTCTATCGGTTGACCTTTGTGCGGATGAGCGCGGGCGATTTCGGCCCGCCCTATTGGATCAACATGGGCGCAGTGGCGATTACAACGCTGGCCGGGGTTTCGCTGATCGACCGGGCGGGGGATTGGCCGTTGCTTGGGTCATGCCTCCCCTTCATCCACGGCTTCACTCTGTTTTTCTGGGCAATCGCGACATGGTGGATACCCTTTCTTTTTGCCCTGATGCTGTGGCGATATGGCTGGAAGCGCGACCCGCTGCGTTATGAACCTGCCTTTTGGGGGATGGTCTTTCCGCTCGGCATGTACACCACCGCCACCTATCGACTGGCGCATAGTTTCGGTTTTGATTTCCTGTTGCTGTTGCCGCGCACCATCATCTTTGTCGCACTCGCCGCATGGCTGGTGACGATGGCCGGCTTGCTCCATCAGATGCTGCGCAGCGCGCGCACATAATGTCGGCGCGCGATTGTGACAGCGCTAGACTATTGCATGCGCGCCCCCTATCATCCCCCCTTCCCCGGGGGGCCGAGCATGATCGGCTGAGATTTGGCTGCTGCCATGACCCGTTGAACCTGATCCCGTTCACGCGGGCGGAGGGAGCGGGCCATGGATAAACCCCCGCATCCCTTTGTCGAACATCAAAGGAAGCGCGCATGGCCGAACGTCCCGACCGCAACGATGCTCAACAAGGCAAGCCGCCGCAGGTTACGACCGGCCCCATTCGCGGCAGCCGCAAAATCCATGTCGCTGCACCCGGCAACCCTGATGTGCGCGTGGCGATGCGCGAAATCCTGCTCGAACCCACGAGCGGCGAACCGCCGGTGCGCGTTTATGACACGTCCGGCCCCTATAGCGACCCAGCGGCGCAGATTGACATTGCGCGCGGACTTGCCGAACTGCGCCGCCCATGGGTGCTGGCGCGCGGCGATGTGGAGGAAAAGGCACAACGCACACTGCGGCCGGAGGATAATGGCCAGCTTGGCCCCGACCGTTCGGGGGGCGTCGAGCCATTTCCCAATGTGCGCCAACGCGTGCTGCGCGCAAAACCGGGCGCAAACGTCAGCCAGATGCATTATGCGCGGGCGGGCATCATCACGCCTGAAATGGAATATGTGGCGGTGCGCGAAAATCTGGGTCGCGAACGGCTCGCCCAATATGCCCGCAATGGCGAAAGTTTCGGCGCGGCCATCCCCGATTATGTCACCCCCGAATTTGTGCGGGACGAAGTGGCGCGCGGCCGTGCGATCATCCCCAGCAATATCAATCACCCTGAATCCGAACCGATGGCCATCGGGCGCAATTTTCTGGTCAAGATCAACGCCAATATCGGCAATAGCGCGGTCGCGTCCGACGTCGCATCCGAAGTGGACAAGATGGTGTGGAGCATCCGCTGGGGGGCGGACACGGTCATGGACCTCTCCACCGGTCGCAATATTCACGACACGCGCGAATGGATCATCCGCAACTCGCCCGTCCCCATCGGCACCGTGCCAATTTATCAGGCGCTCGAAAAAGTCGGCGGCATTGCCGAAGAACTGACGTGGGAAATTTTCCGCGACACCCTCATCGAACAGGCCGAACAGGGGGTCGATTACTTCACCATCCACGCCGGCGTGCGGCTGCCCTATGTCCCGCTCGCCGCCAAGCGCGTGACGGGCATCGTCTCACGCGGCGGCTCCATCATGGCGAAATGGTGCCTCGCGCATCACAAGGAAAGCTTCCTCTACGACCATTTCGACGACATCACCGAAATTATGAAGGCCTATGACATCGCCTATTCGCTGGGCGATGGCCTGCGCCCCGGCAGCATTGCCGATGCGAATGACGAAGCACAGTTCGCCGAGCTGTACACGCTGGGTGAACTGACCCACCGCGCGTGGGCGCAGGATGTGCAGGTGATGATAGAGGGGCCGGGCCACGTCCCGATGCACAAGGTAAAGGAAAATATGGACAAGCAGCTGGACGTGTGCGGCGAAGCGCCCTTCTACACCCTCGGGCCGCTCACCACCGACATTGCGCCGGGTTATGACCATATCACCAGCGGCATCGGCGCTGCGATGATCGGATGGTATGGCACGGCGATGCTTTGTTATGTCACGCCCAAGGAGCATCTGGGCCTGCCGGATCGCGACGATGTAAAGGTCGGTGTGGTGACATACAAGCTCGCCGCCCACGCCGCCGACCTCGCCAAAGGCCACCCGGCCGCCCAAGTGCGCGATGATGCTTTGTCAAAAGCGCGCTTCGAGTTCCGCTGGCGTGACCAGTTCAACCTGAGCCTCGACCCCGACACGGCGGAGCAATATCACGACCAGACGCTACCCGCAGAAGGCGCAAAGACCGCGCATTTCTGTTCCATGTGCGGGCCAAAGTTTTGCTCGATGAAGATTTCGCAGGAAGTGCGGGAATTTGCGAAACTGCAAAATCAGGGTGCCGATGGCTTTATTGCCGCCGAAGAAGCCGAGGCCGGCATGGCCCAAATGAGCAAGGTCTATGACGAAACCGGGCGCGAGCTCTATATGGGCGCTGGTGATCGGGAACATGACTAACAACGATATGGCAGCCATATTGCAACCCGCCAACATCGCCACTGCCCTGATTTTTATGAACTTCCTCGCCTTCGCCGCCTTTGGTATTTACAAGGCACGGGCAGAAGGCGGGCAGTGGCGGGTGCAGGAATCAACCCTGCTCCTGCTGGCACTATTTGGCGGCACGATTGGGGCCTACGCCGGACGCGCACTGTTCCGGCACAAGACGCGCAAGCAACCATTTTCGAATGATCTGTGCATGATATTGGTACTGCAGATCATTGCGGCCGGGGGTGGCGCCGTCTGGATGCTGAGCCGCTGATTACATGCGGCACGCCTAAACGGCTTTCCCCCCCCGCCTTTCGCCACCCCCACAGGCTTAACCCCAGCATCGCCGCATTGGCTCCGAAATCCAGCGCCATCCATCCGTTGAGCACCGGCACGACGAAAACAAACCAATAGTTGAAAATAAAAAAAGGGAGCAGCGAGAGCGCATAGGCGAGGAAAGTCGCGCGCGTCCAACGGCTGAACCAGATGAATATGCCGCCGAGCACCGCCTGTGCGCCAAAACAGCCAATCAACAGCGCGCTGGTGGTGGACAAATGCTGATAGGGCGGGTTGATCGTCCATCGTTCGACCATATGCGGTGCGAGGAGGCACCACCCGCCAAGCAGGAAATAGGGAATGGAGATCAAGCGCTGGATGTGGGTGGCGTGCATGGCGCGGGCATAGCGCCATCAATATAGTATCGCCCATAAAATTGGGGGTGGCCAAAAGAGCGCGGTCCCCTGCGCCTTTCTGCCACCCCCGGGCCCCAACGTACGTGCCGTTCGGCCTTAATCCTGTCGCAAGCCATTGAACCCGCGCCATTTTCGATACTTATCTTGCACAAAATGATTACTGAAAAGTATAATTTTCTTATGCTTTTTTAACGCCCGGGGAAAAATCTACTGCCCATAATGCCAACCAGATAATCAGCGGTTGCGCGGCAAGTCGCGGGAAGTGGTAGAATGCCGGAAGCCCGGTGCCGTGCGACAAATCCTGCATCGCATGCTGGAAATTGGCCGGCCAGACACACAAAGCATAAAGCGCCAGCCCCGCCCCCGCCGCGCGACGAAATTGGGGGATGAGCAGCCCGACCGCCCCTGCCAATTCTGCAACACCGGTCAGCGCAACCACCAATTCGGGCGCGGGCACCCATGGCGGCATGATGGACAGAAAGGGGCGCGGGTTCCACAAATGCAGCACCCCCGCTGCGCCGTAAAAAAGGATGAGGAAAGCGCGCGCCGCGCGGCGCAGTGGGCTGTTGGCAATATCCGGCGGGCTGGGCGGGCTCATGTCCATAAGCGGCAGTTTAACGCGCCCAACCCACCATGGCTACATCCACGCAAAGCGCGGCACTTGGCCGCTGTCTGCTACCCCACGCCCGACGCCTGACGCCACCACCCGGTCGCGCCCGCCATTTTTGGCAGCGTAAAGCGCCATGTCGGCCCGGCGCATGGCATCGCCCAGCCCCTCATAGGCGTCAACCATCGCCACCCCCACACTGGTCGTCACCGGCGCGATGCCCCCCGCCGCATCGACATGTTGCAGCGCAATCGCCTGACGCAGAACTTCGGCGAGCTGCGGCGCCGCATCGGCGTGATAATCGCGCAGCAGCACGGCCACCTCCTCCCCGCCCAGGCGTACCAAATGCCCAAAGTTGCCCGCGCAATTGCGGATGGTCTGTGCAGCAGCACGCAGAACCCTGTCCCCCATATCATGACCATGGGCATCATTGACCGCCTTAAAATGGTCGAGGTCGAGGATGAGCACTGCCCCCAATTTTGCGCTGCCATCGGCATGCGCGCTTGCCAATTTGTCGAGCATGTGGCGGTTGCCAAGCCCGGTCAGCGCATCGACCGTTGCGGTCTGGTGGTGGCGTTCGATAAGGTCAGCGGTAATCGCGAGGAGGAGCAGCATCGCAGAGGCGAGCGCGATAATCCCCGACGTGAAATAAAACAGCGTCATATAGGGTGACCATGTCGGGCTGGTCGAATAGCTGGTGCCATAATCCCACATGAAATACAGCGCGAGGCGTGTGAGGTAACAGACAAGGCTGCCCGCCACGACCCAAGCAATCGCCCGATCGAACAGCCCACGCCGATGCTGCCAGAGGATGGGGAGGCCGAGCGCAATAATCGCCGCACCGACGGCCTGACTATTGGGGACGCGCACGCCAACGCGCGGAATGACAAAGGCAAAAAACAGGTTGATGGCGAGGCCGAGCGCAAAAACCAGCCACACGCGACCCGGCAGCCTTTGCCCATGGCGCAGCAAAAATGCGTCCATCGAATAATGGATGACCAGCCAGTGGAGCGGCACGGCAAAGACGAAAAATCCCGGTGGAAACCAGTCGCGCTGCGTATCAATCAATATGGCGATGAGCGCGATGGTAAAGGCGCGCGCAGCCATCGACGCGCTCGAACTATCGCGGTGGGTGCGCGCGACATAGAAAAATACCGCCGCCAGCGCGAAGTAAAGGATGGGAACGACCCAGAAAAATATATGCGATTGGCCCACGCGCGTAGACTTAGCCAATCAGGGTAAAAAATTGGTCAAATTGCCCAGCCCCGCGCGCACCGCCGCATCGCTTTCCCATGCGAGGGCGGCGGCAAATCCGGCGCGCGCCTGTAACTGGCCGAGATATTCGACCAGACGCGGTGACAAATGATGCGACAGGCCGATGCGGGTGGCCAAATAAAGCGCATAACCAATTGCGATATCGGCGATGGTGAGCCGCGCGTCGCACAGAAATTCGCGGGTCGCGAGGCGTGCGTCGATTTTCTGCAGACGGCGCGCAAACCATGTCCCATATGCCTCCCCAGCTTCGCCCAGCCCCTTGTCGCGTTCAAACAGGGCAAAGCGCATATAGACGGTTTGCGGAAAGGTCAGTGTCGCATCAGCGTGGTGGAGAAGGTCGAGGAAGCCAGCGCGTTCCACCGAACCGGGCGCAACATCCAGCGCGCCCGCCCCAAAATTTTCCGCGAGATATTGGCAGATGGCGCTGGATTCGGTCATATATTCGCCGCCAACCTCCAGCGCGGGGACGGTGCCGAGCGGATTGACCGCGAAATAACCCTTGTCATGCGCGCGCGGCGGAAAGGGCAGCATCACCAAATCAACCGCATCGCGCATGCCCAATTCAGCCAGCGTCCATGTAACGCGCAGCCCGCGCGAGCCTGCGCAGTTGTACAGCCGCATTTTTTTGTCATCATCCATCACCCCACCCTATGCGATGGCACAGCCATGGCAAGGCTTCAGCCGCTACTTGCGCTTGGCGCGTGCGCCGATACCATGGGGCACGGTGGCGGAGGATGATATGGCGGATGATGTGCGCATTTTGGTGATTGATGCGGGCACGACATCGACCCGCGCAATGTTGTTCGGTGCGGACGGGGCCTGCCACGGCATCGAACAGCGCGACATTACCCAATATTACCCCGCCGACGGGCTGGTCGAACAGGATGCGGCGGAGATATGGTCGGGCACGCTCCATGCTGCGCAAACAATGGTCAAGGCCGCAGGCGGCGCAGATCGCATCACCGCCATCGGCATCACCAACCAGCGCGAAACCGTGGTTTTCTGGGACAGGCAAAGCGGCGATCCGATCGCCCCCGCCATCGTCTGGCAGGACAGGCGGACGGCAGATATTTGCGCGACGTTGAAAGCGTCGGGGCATGAACGGGTGGTGCAGGGGAAAACCGGCCTCCTGCTCGACCCATATTTTTCAGCGAGCAAAATCGGCTGGGCGCTGCAAAACTGGCCGCAACTGGCGGCGGCGGGGGACAGGTTAGCGGTCGGCACCGTCGAATCCTATCTGCTGTATCGCCTGACTGGCGGCGCGCATATCACCGACGCCAGCAACGCTTCGCGCACGATGTTGATGGACATAGGTGGCGGGGGTTGGGACGCGGGGCTGTGCGACCTGTTCGACGTGCCGCGCACGATATTGCCGGAAATCGTCGATTGTTCGGGGGCGCTGGGGCATAGCGCAGCCGCGCATTTCGGTGCGCCGATTGCCATTTGCGGCGCGGCGGGCGATCAACAGGCAGCGACCATCGGCCAGGCCTGTCTGTCGCCGGGCGATACAAAGGCGACATATGGCACGGGTGCCTTTGTCCTCACCAATGTGGGGCGCGCGCCACGGCTGAGCCAGCACCGGCTGCTCACCACCATCCTTTATGCAGCGGACGGGCAAACCCATTATGCGCTGGAGGGGAGCGTTTTTGTTGCCGGCGCGTTGATGCAATGGCTGCGCGATAGCATCGGCATCCTCAGCCATGCGGGTGAGAGTGAGGGGCTGGCGCGCAGCGTGCCCGACAATGGTGGGGTCACCTGTGTGCCCGCGCTGTCGGGGTTGGGCGCGCCGCATTGGCGCAGCGACGTGCGCGGGGCCATCAGCGGGCTTAGCTTTGCGACCGGCCGCGCGCATATTGTCCGCGCGGGGTTGGAGGCGATGGCCCACCAGACGCAGGATCTGGCCGCAGCATTTGCCGGCGACGGCGCGCCGTGGCAGCGCGTGCAGATCGACGGGGGGATGAGCGCCAACGACTGGATGGCGCAGGATCTGGCGGATATTTTGGCGCTGGAGGTGGAACGGCCGCAATTGGTCGAAACCACCGCGCTCGGTGCGGCGATGCTGGCGGCGCGCGGGGCGGGAATTTACCCCGACCTTGCCAGCGCCGCCGCTGCGATGCGTTCGCCCGCGCGCAGCTTTGCGCCCCGGATGGACAAAGCAACGCGCACCCGCCGCATCGACCAGAACCAGCGCCGCTGTCCGCTCCGGATGGGCGAGC
>CALFXW010000244.1 GCA_937957805.1 uncultured Sphingopyxis sp. | reverse complement strand
GCTCGATGACTTCGCCCCGGATGTGATAGTCACCGATCTGAAGATGCCGGGCAATTGCCCGACGCGCTGCGCCACGGCGTCCTGCTCTATGCGGCGCATTTATATGAAAGCCGCGATGCCGAAACGCCGCTGGCCCCACCCGCCAGCATTGCCGCGCTGTGGCAAATCTGGCGGCGAGTGCGCCTGCCATGAGCGCGGAACGCACGCTTGCCGATGCGCTATCCACCGCGCTTGTCGCCGCGCTTGGCGTCGATGCGCCACTTGGCCAGGTTGTCGCGCGGATTGACGATGGTGACGCCCCGCACGCCCATGTCCCGCGCATCCAGATGGCAGAGTGCGCCAGCCAGTTCTGGGGGGCCAAGGGGCGGGAGGGGGCGGCGGTTCGCCTCACCCTCCTCCTCCATGATCGCGGCGATGGCGCGCGCCTCAGCGCAATGGCGGCGGGGGTCGGGCGCATTGCCGCTGCCCTGCCGCGCGCAGTCCATGGGTGGGAACATCTGGGGCTAACCCTCTCCGCCACCCGGCGCAGCCGCGACAAGGCGGGCAATGCGCGGCTGCAAATGGATTTTGTCACCAAGGGGTGGCCCGAAATTTCGTAAATGAAGGAGGATTTTATGGCGATTGAAAAGGGCAGTGCCTTTTTGCTGAAAATTGGGGACGGCACGGCCACCCCAGCCTTTACCACCATTGCCGGACTGCGCACGACGATGCTGTCGATCAATGGTGAACCGGTCAATATCACCAACAAGGCGTCGGGCGGCTGGCGCGAATTATTGTCGGGCGCGGGGACGCGTTCGGTCAGCGTCAATGCGGCGGGGATTTTCACCGGCTCTGCGGCAGAGGCACGGCTGCAGAATAATGCGCTCACCGGCAGCATCGATGATTATCAATTAAGCTTTGAAAGCGGTGCGACGCTGCGCGGGCGGTTCCTCGTCACCCGGCTCGACCATAGTGGGGATTTTGGCGGCGAACGCCAATATCTGATCGCGCTGGAAAGCAGCGGGCCGGTGGTGGCGGCATGAGTAAGCTTGCCAATCCCGCGCGCGGCGAGGCGATGATCGCGGGCTATCGCCTGCGCCCCAGCTTTGCCGCGCTGGTCGCGGCGGAGGGGGAATTGGGGCCGCTGTTCGCGCTGGTTGAACGCGCCGCCGATGGGCAGTTGACGCTGGCCGAAAGCGTCGCGCTATTCTGGCACTGCCTGTCCCCCCGACCCGAAAATCTGACGCGGGAGGGGTTTGGTGATGCGGTCAGCGCGGCGGGGCTGGCCGCCATGTCGGGCGCGCTGCGCATATTATTGGGCCAGATATTGCGTGGCGGCTGACGCGCGCGATTTCACCGATGCCGCGCGGCGGATCGGCGGGCAGGTGATGCGCATTTTGGGCTGGAACCCCGATATTTTCTGGGCCGCAACGCCCGAAGATGTGGCGATGGCGCTGGGCGCGCTCACCCCCGATGCACCCGAAAATGCCGCGATGGCGCGCGATAAATTGCATTATTTGCAGGAGCTTTTCCCCGATGGCTGAGGATGGAGATTTTGCGCCGCTGGTCGTTGCCGTGCGCGCGGACAAGGCAGCGCTCGCCCGCGATGTCGCCGACATGCGCCAGGCGCTGGAGGAACCATTGGTGGCCGGTGCTGGCCGCGCCGGTCGCGCGATAGAGGGCGCGTTGCTGCGCGCGGTGCGTTCGGGCAAATTCGGCTTTGACGATCTGAAACGCGTCGCACTGTCCGCCATGGCCGACATCGCCAACGCGGCGTTGCGTGCGGCGTTGCCCGGCGGCGGGGCGGGCGCTGCGGGCGGGCTTAGCGGATTGCTCGGCAATATATTGGGCGCAGCCTTTGGGCTGGGCGGCTTGCCGGGGCGGGCGAGCGGCGGGCCGGTCGCACCCGGCCAAGCCTATTTGGTCGGTGAACGCGGGCCGGAAATATTCGTGCCGACGATGGCGGGGCGGGTCGATGCGGGCGGGGGCACGCGCGACATTCGCATCATCGTGAACGTCGCTGGCAATGTGGCGGATGCGCCGCGCATGGCCGCTAGCGGGCGGCAGATTGCACGCGCGGTGCGCCGCGCGGTTGAGCAGGCGGGCTGAGCCATGGCATGGAATTTTGCAAGCCCGCTGGCCGATGTTGATGAGGTGCGCGAACGGGCCAGCATCCACCGTTTTGACCCGCGTTTCTGGAGCGTCGATTTCCCGCGCCCGATGCTTGCCGCGTTGGTGGCGGACGGGGCGGACAGTCTGCGCGTCGATGTCGCCTTTACGAGCCGTGACAATTTGGCGGGCATTATCTGGGAATCGCACGACCGGCATGACCACCCGCTCATCGCCTATGCGACGCGGCGCGATTATCGGCGCACAACATTGGCGTTTCGCTGGGTGTCGGCGGGGGTAAAGCCGCTCGACGCCGTGCATGGCCCGACGTTGACGATAGAGGGGCGCGATGCCGATGGCGCGCCGCGCACTTGGTTCGTCCGGCTGTGGAATTATGCGGTTGGCGGCGGGGAGGGCGCGCAAATCACGCTCAACTTCGGGGATTTGCGTGAAGGTTTTGCGCCGGGCGGTGCGCCGGTTTTCACCGGCGATGTGGACCGGTTGTTTATATCGCTCGTTCCGCCCGATTTTGATGGCGCGGGGACCAGCCCCTATGGCGCGATGGTTGATGCGTGGGTGGAATGGCGCGATATTGCCTGCACCGGTTCGGGCAGCGTCCTGCCCTGCGGCGATGCAGTGTTGCCCGCGCATAGCCTCTCCATCGCGACGGCCTATGATGACAGCTATCACCTAAGCCCCCAGCGTTTGGTGCGGATGGTGGAGCATCTGGGCTATGCGCCCCCCATCCTCCACTATGTCGGCATGAGCCATTTCCCGCGCCTCGACCATGTTGGCGGCGCATGGCGCGCGAGCGTGACCGGCGGGGCGCTGGCGACCCCGGCATTGGCATGGCATAGCAGCTTTGCGCGCGAATTGGCAGCGCGCGACTGGCCGGTCATATTTTCGCTATCCTTTGAATTATTTGCCGAATTTTGCCCCGATGATTGGGCGCAGCACGACGCGTCGGGCGGCATGGCGCTGACCGGATGGGTGCCGCCATCGACCCTGTTGTCGCCGGCAAATGGCGCGGCGATGGGATATTTGGCGCATGTGTTGCGTGCGCTGGTGGCGGTGCAGGTGGCAGCGGGCCAGCCGGTCAAAATCCAGCTTGGCGAACCATGGTGGTGGGTCAATCCGGGGCGGCAAATATGCGCCTATGACAGTGCGACCAATGCCGCGCTGGGCAGTGCCAGCGTGCCGATTGCCGATCTGGCGGGGGAACAGGACGCTGGCGTGCGCGCCATGCTAGACGCGCTGGGCGGGCTTTTGGCGGGGGCGAGCGGGGCGCTGATGGCGGCGGTGCGCGACGAAACCTTGGCGCGGGGTGGCGGGGCGGCTGAGACCCACATCCTCCTCTACCTCCCCACGATATTGGACGATGCGATGCCCGATTTGCGGCGGGCCAACCTGCCCCCCGCATGGGCGGCGCCCGCCTTTGATGTGTTGCAGACCGAAGATTATGACTGGGTGACGACGGGGCAAAAGGGCCGGTCAGCCGCGGGGCGCGCCGCGGTCATGGCGCTCGGCTATCCCGCGCCATCGCGCCACCACCTTGTCGGCTTTGTCCGCGATGCCGCCGATAAAATGCAATGGCGCGACATTGCCGACGCCGCAGCATTGAGCCGCGCGGCGGGCGATGCCGCAACCTTTGTCTGGGCGCTGCCGCAAGTGGCGCGCGATGGTTTCACCTTTTTTGAAACAGAGGGGGAGGGGATGATGCAAGCCTTTGCCGACACGGATTTTCCAATTGCCATCGGCCGCGAAGCGAGCGTCGAGCCGCAATTTTCCACCGCCATTGTCACCAGCCAGTCGGGCTTTGAACAACGTATCGCCGATTGGGATGGGGCCTTGCTGCGTTTTGATGCAGGCGCAGGGCTGCGCAGCGAGGGCGATGTTACAGCGCTGATCAACTTTTTTCGCGCGCGGCGCGGCCCGGCGGTAGGCTTTCGTTTTCGCGACCCCTTTGACTTTGCGAGCGGCCCCGGTGGCAGCGTTGGCATGGCCGACCAGATTTTGGGGACGGGCGACGGCGTCACCAGCGATTTTCCGCTGCGCAAAGCATATGGCAGCGGTGCCGACATCGCGTGGCGGCGGATCACCCGCCCGGTCGCGGGCAGCATTTTATTGAGCGGCAACGGGGTTGCGATATTGGGCGGCTGGACGCTGGCCGCAGGCGGGGTGATCCGTTTCACCCAGCCACCAGCGGCGGGGGTTCAACTGCGCGCCGGTTTCCTGTTCGACGTGCCGGTACGTTTTGCCGAGGATCGCTTGTCGGTATCGCGCGCGACATTTCTGGCGGGTGAGCTGGCCGCCGTCCCGCTGGTCGAAGTGCGCGAGGTATGAGCGCGCCTGACTGGCTGACCGCACCGCTGGTCACCTTGGCTTATTGCTGGCGGATTGAACGGCGCGACGGACGGGTGCTGGGTTTCACCACCCATGATGCGGGGCTGTGGGTGGCGGGCGAATTTTACGCCAGCGCGCCGGGTATCCGCCCATCGGCGATCGAACAGGCGCTGGGGCGGGCGGGCGATTCGCTGTCGATCAGCGGGGCGATTGCCGATGCAAGCCTGAGTGAGGCGGATTTGGCGAGCGGGCGGTTTGACGGCGCATTGGTGGCATTGTTCATCACCGACTGGTCGGCGACAGAACCCGTTGCCATACCCATTTCGCGGGGGATTTTGGGCGCGGTTTCGCGCAGCGGCGGCGGTTTCGGGGCGGAGGTGGATGCCGCCGACCCCTTGCTGGAGGCTGATTTTATCCCGCTGACCAGCCCTGCCTGTCGCGCCGAACTGGGCGATGGCGATTGTCGGGTGGCGATGGCCGGACGGCGCGCACGGGCCAAAGTCGTGGCGGTTTCGGGGCGGCAAATGACGCTCGACGCCCATTTTTCCGACGGGATTTTTGCCTTTGGCCAGATGCGTTGGCTGTCGGGGCGGCTGCGCGGGTTGGGGCAAGTGATATTGGCACAGACGGGCGCGGTGTTGACGCTGGCGCGAACCGCCGTTCCCGCCGATGCGACGGGCTGGCAGGTCGAATTAGTCGAAGGCTGCGACAAAAGCGCCGAAACCTGCGCGACCCGTTTTGCCAATATCGCCAATTTTCGTGGGGAGCCGCATCTGCCGGGGCTGGATTTGCTCACCCGGTTCGGCGGATGAACGACGCATCGGGCGCGGCACTGGTTGCCGCCGCACGCGCACTGGTCGGCACGCCATTTCGCCTGCACGGGCGCGATATTGTCCACGGTCTCGATTGTGTCGGGCTGGTGCGTGCGGCTTTGATGGCTGCGGGACATAAATTGCCCGATGATGATGCGCGATACCCCATCCGTGGCTGGACTAGGCATAGGGTCGAAGCCCAGCTCCACTTTGCCGGGTTGGGCCGCGTGACCGGCACCGGCGCAGCGGGCGATATTTTGCTGGGTGCGGCCCCCAATGGTCAATTGCACCTGATGGTCGATAGCGGCGGTGGCTGCATCCACGCGCATCTGGGGCTTGGCCGGGTGGTTGAACAGCCCGGTGCCCCGCCGATGCCCATCGTGTCGCGCTGGCGGATCAAAAAATTTCGGGAGTATGTATGGCAACGCTGATTTTGACCAGCATCGGCACCGCCATTGGCGGGCCGTTGGGCGGCGCGCTGGGTGCGCTGATCGGCCAGTCGGTCGATGGGGCGATTTTTGCGCCCAAGGGCCGCGAAGGCCCGCGCCTCAGCGATTTGCGCGTCCAAACGTCGAGTTATGGCACAGCCGTTCCGCGCGTTTTGGGGCGGATGCGGGTGGCTGGATCGGTCATCTGGGCGACCGATTTTATCGAACATCGCAACCGTTCGGGCGGCAAGGGGAGGCCCAAGGTCACGACCTATAGCTATTCGGTGTCGCTGGCTGTCGCGCTGTCGTCGCGCCCGATTTTGTCGGTCGGGCGCATCTGGGCAGAGGGTAATTTGCTGCGCGGGGCCGATGGCAGTTTCAAATCCCCCGCAACGATGCGCGTCCATCTGGGTGATGCCGACCAGGCTGCCGACCCGTTGATCGTCGCGGCGGAGGGGGCGGACAATGCCCCTGCCTATCGCGGCCTATCCTATGTCGTCCTCGAAGATCTGGATCTTGCCCCTTTTGGCAATCGCATCCCAGCGCTCAGTTTTGAGGTGACGGCGGATGCCGAACCGTTGACGCTGGGCGATATTGCAGGCGATGCGCTGGGAGTTGATGTGGCGGGGTTTGATACGCCCCCCTTTACCGGCTGGCTGCACGAAGCGCCGGTGCGGCGCGGCGCGCTCGACACTATCGATGCCATCGAACCATTTTACCGCGATGGCGCGGGCGCATGGGTTTCGCGCAGTAATGCTGCGCCCTCGCCCTTGGGCGAGCCAGCGCGGGGGCCGAACCGCCGCGCCAGCATGTCACGCGCTGCACCGGGGCAATTGCCCCAAGCGGTCGAGATTTTGTGCCATGACCCGGCGCGCGATTTTCAATCACAATTGCAATCGGCGCGGGTGGCAGGGGGCGGGGGCGCGCGCCAACGCATCAACCTGCCCGCCGCGATGGATGCGGCGGCGGCATTGGCACTGGGGCATGGGCTGGCCGAACGTGCCGCCGTGCAACGCGACATGCTGGTCTGGCCGATGGGGCCGGCCGCGCTGGCCATGCCGCCCGGAACGCCGGTCACGCTGGCCGATGGGCGCACCCTTCGCGTGTTGCGGCGGCGAATTGATGGCGATGGCGTTGAACTGGAATTGGACGACGCACCGGACGCGGGGTGGATGGGCGGCGATATGGCGGGGGGTGGGGGGCGTTACCTCCCCACCCCCGATTTGCGCGCGGGGGTGACCAGCGCCATTTTGTTCGACGTGCCGCGCGCGGATGTCGGCGGTTTGAAAGGCGGGCTGTGGCTGGCCGCCAATGGCAGCGGGCCGGGCTGGCGCGGGGCGGCGCTGTCGATAGCGCCTGTGGCGGGCGCAGCGATGGCCGATGTCGAACCTCTTCATGCAGGTGCAATCCTGGGGGCGGTGGCAGCGATGGCCAGCCCCGCCCAATCCGCAATGTTCGACCGCAATGGCCATATCGACGTCCAACTTCTGCGCGCCGACATGCAATTGACCAATGCCGACGACCGCGCGCTGCTCGATGGTGCGAATCTGTGCCTGATCAGCGGGGGCGAAGTGCTGCAATTTGGTCATGCCGCGCCCTTGGGCGGCGGGCTATGGCGGCTCAGCCATTTGCTGCGCGGGCGGCTTGGCAGCGCGGATGCGATGGCCGCAAGCACAGTGGGCAGCGGCTTTGCCTTGTTCGATGCAGATACGCTCACCCACCTGCCCGATGCCGTGGGCTTAAGCGCGCTGGCGGTTGGTGGACATATTGGCGTGCAGGGAATGGGCGATGCCGCACCGATAATCCTGCCCATCGAACGGGTTGGCCGTGGTTTACGCCCACTTTCCTCCGTCCATGGCCGTTGTGCATGGCAGGCGGACGGTTCGCTCACCATCCATTGGCAGCGGCGCAGCCGCGCCGGTTTCGGCTGGGATCAGGCGAGTGACGTGCCGGTCGATGAACCCGCCTTGCGCTTTGTCGTGGCGATGACGGCGGGCGCGATGGTGGGCGAATCGCTGGTGGAGGGGACGGAAATGTCGATCGATGCCGTCAGCGTTGCAGGCTGGCGCGCAGCTGGTGCGCCGTGGACCGCGCGCATCTGTCAACGCGGCGATGCGGGCGATTCGTTCGACCTCATCCTCCCCATCGAGGATTGACCAATGATGGAGTTTTTATGACCGAAAATGCCCTTAGTGCGCGATTTTCCCTGCCCTTGCTCATCGCCGGACAGGCGCAAAAAGAAGTGACATGGAATGAAAGTCTGGCGCTGATCGACGCGTTAATTGGCATGCGCGTCGAATCGGCGGGGGAAAATGCCGCCCCTGCTGCGCCCTTGCCGGGACAATGCTGGATCGTTGGCGATGCACCGACAGGCGCGTGGACGGGCGCGGCGGGCAAGGCCGCCATATCCACCGTAGGCGGCTGGCGATTCGTTCCAATGCCCCTGTTTTCCGTGGTTTGCGTCGGATCAAACGGGCAGGTCTGGCGCAAATTGCCCGGCGGCTGGAGCGCGCTTTCTGTCCCGGCAGCGCCGAGTGGCGGTACCACCATCGATGTCGAATGCCGCGCCGCGCTGGCGGCGATACTGACCTTGCTGGGCAAAGCGGGTTTTGCGCCATAACCAGTAGCTGCAAAATAGTGTTGCTTTGCCGCAACAACGCGCAATTGGCGGGTTGCGCGCGCCTTTGACTATCGGTAAAGCTTCCCCCCGAGCGTGAGATCGTTCAGCAATTAAGGGGAATACACATGAGGAAGCTTGCCGTTGCTATGGCATTGGCCTCCACTGCCCTGGCATCGCCCGCCCTGGCGCGTGACGACGCCTGGTATGTGGGCGTTGAGGGCGGCGTGATGATTGTCGAGGATCTTCCCCTCGACATCGCCAATTTCAACAATGCAGCCACCGCCGACCACAAATATGGTTATGATTTCGGTGGCGTTGTTGGCTACGACTTTGGTTCGGTTCGCGCCGAAGTAGAAGTCGGCTATCGCCAGGCCGAAGCCAATGGCCTGAACATCACGGCTGCCGGTATCCCCGGTGGTGCGGCCGCCAACGCGACCATTTTGGGCGTTCGCGACACCAATGGTAATTCGAGCGCGCTCAGCTTCATGCTGAACGGCCTGTTCGACATTGGTGAAGATGACGGCATCCACGGCTACTTCGGCGGTGGTGTCGGCGTTGCGCGCACCAAGGTGAAGTCGGTTTTCGCGCTTCCCGTCTGGCTGAACGATTCGGACACGGGCTTTGCATGGCAAGCGATTGCTGGCGTCGAAGCACCGCTGAGCCGCAATATCGACGTTGGTCTGCGTTATCGCTTCTTCAACGCCGATGGCGTTGATCTGGTCGATCGTCTGGGCCGCGACGTCAACACGCGTTTCCGTTCGCACTCGCTGATGGGCACGCTGACGTACAGCTTCGGCGAACCGGCTGCACCGCCGCCGCCGCCGCCGCCGCCGCCGCCCCCCCCCCCCCCCCCGCCCCC
>CALFXW010000243.1 GCA_937957805.1 uncultured Sphingopyxis sp. | reverse complement strand
AGTCGCATCGAACATCCTTCAATCAAACGAAGGAGCAAGAGCTAACAAAGGGCCATCAGCATTGCAATCTATAGATTCAGGCGCCCAAATTGTCCGCTATATCAAAATAGCGGGCGATAATTTCCTGTTCTGCAACCGATAGATGCGGGTTCCAGACATCGAAAATCAAAATGCCGCGCACTTCGTCACTATCATTCCATGCTTCATGGTTGATCGTATCATCAAAGGCAAAGGCTTCTCCCTCCACCCATTGTCGCGTTTCGCCGCCCACCCGGAAGCCGCATTTTTCCGGCACAATCAGCGGCAAGTGGATGATGGCGCGCGTATTGCTGACCCCGGTGTGCGGCGGGATATGGGTGTGCGGCTGCAAGATTGAGAAAAAGGCGCTGGGCGCGCGCCCCGGAATGACCGCAGATGGCACCGCAGCGAGTGCCGCAGCGGTTGCGGGACAACGGTCGAGCACCGGCTGATTGGGGCGGCCATATTCCCACAGAAAACAGGCCCCCCAATCAAGCTTGTTGTCGAGCACGCTCCATTTGCTGTCCGGCACCCCTTCACCCATGCGCACATAGGGGCGCATGGCATCCCCCGGATCGGCGATCAGCGCCTGCAATTCGGTGCGGATGGCGGGCGCAGCGCGGCGCAAATCATCAAACCATGGGAAATGATGCGCGTCGAAAAATTCATCGGGCGGCAAAAACGGGTAAAAAGTACCGGCACATTCATTGTGATAGAGGTGGCGCAACCCCAGTGCCGAATCGAGAAAGGCACGGGTCCGCCGCGCATCAGTGCCGTCCAACCGCGACAGTTGCGCGCCAAGTCCCGCATTCAGAGTTTGGGTTAGTCGTCCGCGTTGTTTTGTTAAAAATTGTTCCGCATGCGTTATGATCGCCACCAATTCCGGCGACGGATTGGCAACCCCCCGGCCCAACTGACGCACTGCATCCCAGCTCAAACCAGCGTCGCGGTCGGCATGGGTGCGCTCCTGATTCTGTGCGAGGCGGATCAGCGCTGACAAATCGCGTTGATCAACGGCGAGTGCCGATCCGAGCGCCGCCCGTTCGCCCGCATCATCGCCCAATTCGCGCCGCGCATGGGCAAGGTTGCGCCACAGGCTGCCCGCGTGCGGATCAGCAGCGGTCGCGATTTCAAAGCAGGTCGCGGCGCGGGCAAAATCCCCCGCGCGCAGTGCCGCCAATCCATCGGCATTGGCGCTTTGGGCATTGTTGGCGGCGGGCGACGTTGGGGCGTTTTCCATGACCACTTTCTATGGTGCCATTGTGGCAACGCAAGGGCAGATGCTTGCCCTTCGCGCCCAAAGGCGGCAAGCATGGCGCATGGCCGCAACCCCCCATTTTGATATCGCCGATCCGGCATGGCTGGCGCACCGTTATGCGCGGGGCGGTGACCAGATCGTTTTTCGATATCTGCCGCGCGCCGAGCATGCGGCCATCCCCTTTTTGACCGATGAATATCTGAAGGACGCGCCAACCCACCATATGGCGCGCGCCGATGCGGTTGCGGCAGTGCGCGGGTTCAGCGCCACGCCGCATTTCATCTTTCACAGCGCCTTTTGCGCATCGACGCTGCTCGCGCGCGCGCTCGACCGCCCCGGGCTGGCGATGGGGTTGTCGGAACCTGTCATCCTCAACGATATAGTGGGCATACGTCGTCGCGGGGAAATGGCGGGGAGCGATCTGGCGCGGCTGATTGACGAATCACTGATGCTGCTTGGCCGGTGCTGGGGTGATGACCAGCGCGTTATCATCAAGCCATCCAATATATTGAACAGCCTGATCCCCGTCATTTTACAGATGCGCGGCGATGCGCAGGCACTGTTGCTATATACACCGCTGCGCCAATTTTTGGGGTCGGTGGCGCGCAAGGGATTGTGGTGCCGCCTGTGGGCGCGCGAACTGGTCGAAGGACAGTTGCGCGACGGCATGATCCGCCTTGGCCTTGATGCACAGGCAATGTTCCGGTTGAGCGATTTGCAGGTGGCGGCGGTCGGCTGGCTGGCGCAGCATCAGCTGTTTGCAGAAGTTGCCGGACAATTTGGTCGCACGCGCGTGGCGACCCTTTGCGCCGAGGATATGCTGGCCGGCCCGCAACCAACGCTGGACAAATTGCTGCCCCATTTCCAACTCAATGGTTCGCCAGCGCTTGCGGCGCAATTAGCGCATGGCCCCGCCTTTACCCGCCACAGCAAATTCGGGTCATCCTTCACGGTCGAGGAACGGGCCGAAGAACGGCACCGCAGTGAGGCCGCACATGGCGAAGAAATTACCATGGTCGAACAATGGGCGCTGGCAGTTGCGGCCAATGCCGGCGTGGAAATGGCGCTGCCAACCCCCCTTTGACCATCAGGGAAAAACGGCGGATTTCTGCCGAACTTCACACCCAAAACCCAACAAATCTCAGGAGCCCCAAAAGGAAAAGGGGCAGGTCTTGCGACCCGCCCCCGTCCATTTTCACTGGCGTTACCGCTTAGAAGCGGATGCGCAAGCTCGCGACATAGCGGCGGCCCAACGCGTCGTAGGTCGACGGGAAGGTGTTACCACTGTTGAAGGTCGTCGAACCGGCTTCACCACCAACCAGCGGCGGTGCGCGGTTGAACAGGTTCTGCACAGCCAAGGTCAGCGTCAGATTGTCGAGGATGTTAATCCGCGTCGTCAGATCGAACACATTGGCTGCCTTGATCGTGTTGAAGTTTTCAACCTGACCCGCAAGACCACCAGCCGAAGCAGGCAGCGTGCCGTTGAACAGGAAGCGGCTCGAAGCGTCGAAACCACGCGCCGCGAAGTCAGAGGCAAGGCCTTCATACTTCGTGCCGCTGATGTGACGCCACAGGAGCGAGACATCAAAGGCGTCGAACGACAGGGTGGTGCGAACCGACCATTGCCATTCGGGGATCGGCTGACCGCAGTTGGCCGAATAATAGCCGGTGCAGTCACGAGCATAGCCACCCGGAACCGACTGGAAGGTCGATTCGTCGGTCCAGGTCAACTGACCCGCGAGGCTGAGTTCGGCAAAGCCGATGTCACGACGGTAGTTGGCCGAAACGTCAACACCCGTCTGCTTCAGCGTGCCGAGGTTCGACAGCGACAGGAACAGACCCGGCGTGGTGTTCGGATCACCCGAGAGACCGCCGGTCAGCGGGTCACGGCGGATCGAACGGCACGCTGCAGTCAGTGAAGCACCGGTCGGCGGCGTGCTCGGGTTGGCGCCAAAGCATGCCGAGATCGCGTCGCCCGGGGTGGGCGAGGTGATCGCGCCGTCGATCTTGATGTTGAAATAATCAACGGTGATCGACAGACCCGGGGCGAAGCTGGGTTCAAACACCGCGCCAACGGTCCAGGTCTTACCGATTTCGGGGCTGAGGTTGAGGTTGCCGCCGCCCGTGGCATTGGCCTGACCCGCGATCGGCTGTGCAATCGTGTCGATATTGGCCCCAGTTGCACCTTGCGCCAAGCAGATGGCGCGCAGTTCACCCGTGGTGTTCGGACGGATGCGGACACCCGAATCGTTGAACACCGCGCAGGGATCATCGGTCAGGTTGGTAAGCCCCGTGTTCACCGGCGAGAAAAGTTCGTTGATGTTCGGCGCACGCACTGCGCGCGCATAGTTACCACGGAACTTGATGCCATCGACCGGGGTCCAGCTGCCCGCAACCTTCCACGTCGTCGTGTTGTACGACGGGTTGGTCGGCGCATCGACGCTGTAGGACGAATAACGGATACCCGCTTCCAACGTCAGATCCTGGAAGAAGGGGCGATCCTGCACCAACGGCACGATGAGTTCGCCGATGGCTTCATAGACATTATAGCCACCGTCGATGTTCGGCGCAGCGCCACCGGCACCACCCAGATCACCGCCCGCAGCGAGCGAGTCCGACGCCTGCGAAGCGCCATATTCGCGATATTCGCCGCCGACCGCAAAGCTGATCGGGTCGCTGCCCCACGGGCTGGCAACGCCAAAGTCACCCGAAATGGTGCCACGAACCTGCGCCAGCGAAACGGCGGTACGCACGGTCGAAACATCATTCAGGAAGTCGATGGCAGCGGGCGTCCAGCTGGCGTTACCCTGCGGGCCAAACCAGTTGATCGGCACGCAACCTGCCGCCGTGCCGTCAAAGCAGCTGGTGGTGCTGCTGGCAAGGAAGCTGTCACGAACGCGGCTGTTCAGCGTATAATTCTGAATCTGCTGCAGATTTTCGGATTCGCCATAGCTGCCCGAAACGTCCCAGTTAATCGTGTCGGTGATGCCGCCACGGAAACCCAGACGATAATCGAAATAGGTAGTGGTATATTCCGAAATACGCGGACCAACTTCGACCGCACGACGGAACAGACCCGAGTTCACCTGACGATAGGCTGCATCGCCCGGACGCAGCGCCGGGTTGGCGGCGGCCGCGCAATCGCCCGCTGCGATACCATTGGCAGCGCAGAAGCTGTTACGCAGCGCGGTGGTCAGGAACGGGTTGTTCAGCGGAATCGCCACCGAAACGCCGAACGAGCCCGACGGCGCGATGATCGTGTTCACCGTGTTCTTCGAGAAGACACCACGGGTATAAACTTCGATCGCGTCGCTGATTTCGTAATTCGCCGCACCATACATGTTATAGCGCAGGAACGGCGTCTGATAGACGTTATAGGGGTTGAAATTGAACGGAATGAAGGCCGAAGTTGCGTTGAAGGCCGTACCATCCGGATTGACCTGACGCGTGCCGACGCCCGGCAGGGTGAAGCGCGAAGGCACCGAAGTGCCCGAGCCGCCGCCGCCGCCCGAAGTCGAGCTGAGGCCGAAGAGACCATAGATGCGGTCACCCTGATAGACAGGGTCCGATTCCTGATAGCCAACGCTGAACACGGCGTTACCGCGACCATCGTCAAAATTGGCACCGATGGTAACGTCGGCGCGCAGCACGTTGCCGTCACCCTTTTCGGTGATCTGTTCGGACAAATTGGCTTCAACGCCCGCAAAATTGCTGCGCGTGATGAAGTTGACCACACCCGACACTGCGTCCGCACCATAGGTGGTCGAAGCACCGCCGGTCAGCACGTCGACGCGCTCAACCAGCGCCAGCGGGATGTTGTTGAGGTCAAAACGACCAACGAGGTCAGCCGGGGCCAGACGCACACCGTCAATCAGGACGACGTTACGGTTGGAACCGAGGCTGCGCAGGTTGACGTAGGACGCACCGCCGTTGCCGTTGTTGACCGCCGAACCGATCGACGGGGTCACACCCGGCAGATCGCGCAGCAATTCTTCGGCGACGTTCGCCTGTTGCAGATCGATTTCGTCCTGCCCGATGACGTTAACAGGCTGCGCCTGTTGCAGATTCGGGTTGGAAATCAGCGAGCCGGTGACGACGATGTCCGTGTTGGTGGCATCGGTTTCGTCCGCCGGAGCGTTCTGGGCAAATGCCGGCGATGCAACGAGCGCGAGCCCGAGCACCAAGGGCGCGCTACCCGCCTTAAATTGCGCAATGCGTGAAAGTTTCACAGTCCAGTTCCTTGTCAGGTTGCATGTCTGGTTGCATGTGTGGTTGCTTCCCCCAAAGGCCGGCACGACAGGCGCACCCCTCCCCTGGATGGCATATGAGTGGCGGCATGGCAGGCCAGAAGCAAGGAAAAGTGCGGACTTGGCGTGGCAATTTTGCCGCCTGTTGCTGTGAAGCCACAATTTTTCGGGTCATATGACCGCTAATTGCCGTTTACAGCGGTAATCGCGTAATAAAATTGCGTGGAGCCAGATTTCAGGGGGTCATCGGCCCCGGCAGGCGCGCGGCATCAATCTTTGCACCCTGCCAGCGCATCGCCCAATGGAGGTGGGGGCCGGTCACCCGCCCGGTCGCCCCAACGTCGCCCAAATGCTGGCCTTGGCGCACAATATCCCCCGTATGCACGACGAGCCGATTCGAATGTAAAAAGACGCTGGAAAGCCCCATGCCATGGTCGATCATCAGCAAATAGCCTTCGAGCGTGAAGGGGGTCGTCGCGGCGAGAATCACCACCCCGTCGGCGGGCGCGACATAGGGGGTGCCGGTGGGTGCGGCGACATCAACCCCATTGTGGAAACTGCCCGGCGTCCCCTGATAAATGCGCTGCGAGCCAAAGACCCCCGAAATGCGCCCGCGCAGCGGCCAGATGAACTGCTGTC
>CALFXW010000242.1 GCA_937957805.1 uncultured Sphingopyxis sp. | reverse complement strand
AGCGGCGGGCGCGCTTACCAGCGGCTCGAATTTTTGGGCGACCGTGTGCTTGGCCTCTCCATAGCCGAAGGGCTCTACACCCCCCATCCGCAGATGGACGAAGGGGCGATGTCGGCACGGCTCAATATTTTGGTGTCGCGCGCGCGCTGTGCAGAGGTTGCGCGCGGCCTTGGCCTTGGCGCGCACATCCGCCTTGGCAAACAAGCGCGTGATGATGGGGGCTACCTCAGCGACAATATTTTGGGCGATGTGGTGGAGGCATTGATCGGGGCCACCTTTATCGACCAAGGTTTTGACGGTGCGCGCGCGCTGGTGCTGACATGGTGGCAGGATTTGATCGACGACAGCCATGGTGACGCGCGCCACCCCAAATCGGCGCTGCTCGAATGGGCAGCGGCGCAGCGCAAACGCCCGCCCGTTTTTTCGGTGGTGTCGCGCGACGGGCCAGACCATGCGCCGCATTTTCGCGTCCGCGTCGAAGTGGGCGGTTATGACGCGGCGGAGGGCGAAGGCAGCAGCAAACAGGCCGCCGAACGCGCGGCGGCAGCAGCGATGCTCCACAAATTGGGATTGATGAAATGACGCGCTGTGGCTTTATCGCGGTGGTGGGTGCGCCCAACGCTGGCAAATCAACGCTGGTCAACGCCATCGTCGGGCAAAAGGTTGCGATCACCAGTGCCAAGGCGCAGACGACGCGCACAAGGTTGATGGGCATTGCGATTGCCGATGATGCCCAAATCATCCTGATCGACACGCCGGGGATTTTCGCACCATCGCGCCGGTTTGACCGGGCGATGGTTGCTGCCGCGTGGGGCGGAGCGGAGGGGGCGGACGCCATCTGCCTGACCGTCGATGCAACCAAGGGTATGGACAGTAAATTGCGCCCGATTTTGGAGGTGCTGGCGAGCCGCAGCGAACCAATTTTACTTATTTTGAACAAGGTTGATGCGCTCGCCAAGGAACCATTATTGGCGCTGGCGGCGCAATTGCACGCCGCCATCCCCTTTGCCGAAACATTTTTTGTGAGCGCGCTGACCGGCGATGGCGTCGCCGAATTAAAGTCGCATCTGGCCGCGCGCATACCCGAAGGCGTCTGGCATTTTCCGGCGGATGAGGTGAGCGACGCCAGCGAGCGCCTGCTCGCCGCCGAAATCACCCGTGAACAGATTTTCCGCCAATTGCACGCCGAATTACCCTATGCATCGGCGGTCGAGACCGAAAAATTCACTACCCGCAAGGATGGGTCGGCCGAAATCCACCAGCAGATTTTGGTCGAGCGCGACAGCCAAAAGGCGATATTTTTGGGCAAACGCGGCGCACGCATCCGCGAATTGGGCAGCCGCGCGCGCGCCGAAATCGCCGAACAATTGGGCCGCAAAGTGCATCTGTTCCTGCACATCAAGGTCAAGCCAGATTGGGACGAAGACCGGGGGGTGTACCGCGATATCGGGCTGGACTGGGTGGACTAGCCCTGGGGATTTCAAGGGAAATCGAACATTTCCCGGCTCGGAAATCCCGGCAAGATAAAATGGCTCGGCGCTGATGGGCTGCAAATGGCGTCAACCCTTGGCTTTTGCGACCTTTTTTGTAGCAGGCTTTTTGGCAGCGGCTTTTTTGGGCGCGGCTTTCTTGGGCGCAGCCTTTTTCGCAGGCTTCTTACCCGGACCTTTGGCGATTTTTGCGGCGATTAGCGCGACCGCTTCGTCCAATGTCACCGCATCCTTATCCACACTTTTGGGCAGGGTGGCATGCGTCCTGCCATCGCTGACATAAGGGCCAAAACGCCCGTCCAGCAGCTTGATATCGACCCCGCTATCGGGGTGCTGGCCCAGGATTTTGCCCGCCGCGCGCGCCGGACGCCCACCCTTTGCCCCGCCCTCTGCAATGCGGGTGACCGCCGCGTTCATGCCGATTTCCAACACTTCGGCGGTGGAGGCAAGCTTGGTATATTTACCATCGTGGAGCAGATAGGGGCCATAACGCCCCAGCCCCGCGACGATCATCTGCCCGCTTTCGGGGTGTGCGCAGACATCACGCGGCAGCGCCAATAACCGTTCGGCCAGTGCAAGGTCGAGCTCGCCCGCGACATCGGCGGGGATCGACGAACGCTTGGCATCCTTACCCTCCCCCAATTGGATATAGGGGCCAAAACGACCATTTTTGCGGGCAATGGTCTGTCCATCGGCGGCGGTGCCGAGCACGGCATCCTCCACCGCGTCCCCGCCGCCCTTACCAAACTGGCGCGTAAAACTACATTCAGGGTAACCCGAACAGGCGATGAAACTGCCAAAACGCCCGCCGCGCAGCGACAGCCGCCCCGCCTGACATTTGGGACACAGGCGCGGGTCACTGCCATCCGCACTGGCCGGGAACAACCATGGTTCCAAAAAGACATCGAGCGCGGCGGTTACATCGGATGGTTTTTGTTCCAGCACCTCTGCCGTGCGCGGTTTGAAATCGCGCCAGAAAGCATCGAGCACCGCCTGCCAGCCGGCACGGCCACCCGAAATATCATCGAGCGATTCCTCCAGCCCGGCGGTAAAATCATAGCTGACATAGCGCTCGAAAAACCGTTCCAGAAAGGCAGTGACAATGCGGCCATTATCCTCCGGGTGGAAACGCCCCTTATCGAGCCGGACATAGGCGCGGTCTTTCAAAACCTGCAATGTCGCGGCATAGGTGGACGGGCGGCCAATGCCCAATTCCTCCATCCGTTTGACGAGGCTGGCCTCCGAAAATCGGGGCGGGGCTTGGGTGAAATGCTGTTCCGCCAAAACCTTGTGCAGGTGCGGCGTATCACCGACCGACATGGGCGGCAGCAGCTTTGCATCCTCATCCTCGCCCGCGTCGTCGCGCCCTTCGGTATAGAGCGCCATAAAGCCCGGAAAACGCACCACTTGGCCGCTCGCGCGCAACATGTGCCGCCCGGTCGCATCGGGCATGTCAATGCTGGTGCGTTCCATCTGCGCGCTGGCCATCTGGCTCGCCATCGCGCGCTTCCAAATCAAGTCATAGAGCCGTGCAAAATCCCCGCTGCCGCCATGGTCACGTGAAAAATCGGTCGGGCGAATCGCCTCATGCGCTTCTTGGGCATTTTTGGCCTTGGTCTGATACCGACGCGGCTTGTCGGGCAGATAACCGCCGTCGAAGCGTTTGGATATGGCGACGCGCGCTGCGGAAATGGCGCTTTCGTCCATCTGCACCCCATCGGTTCGCATATAGGTAATCAACCCATCCTCATATAGCGACTGGGCAACGCGCATCGTGTGGCTGGCCGAAAAGCCGAGTTTGCGCGCCGCCTCTTGCTGGAGGCTGGATGTAGTAAAGGGCGGTTGCGGGTGGCGCATCGTCGGTTTGACATCGACATTCTGGACGGTGAAGCGCCCCTGTTCCACCGCTGCTTTGGCGCGCGCGGCAATGCCTGCATCGCCCAACGACAGCCGGTCAATCTTGTCGCCATCAAAGCGGATTAACCGCGCGGTAAAGGGGGTGCCGCCCTGTTCCATATGCGCGACGACCGACCAATATTCCTGCGGAACAAATGCCTCAATCTCCCGCTCCCGCTCGACAACCAAACGCAGCGCGACCGACTGGACACGCCCTGCGGATTTTGCGCCGGGTAGCTTGCGCCAGAGCACCGGCGACAGGGTAAAGCCCACCAGATAATCGAGCGCGCGGCGTGCGCGATAGGCATCGATCAAATCTTCGTCGAGCGCGCGCGGATGCGCCATTGCACCTGTTACCGCCGCCTTGGTGATGGCGTTGAATGTGACGCGATCAACCTTTGCCGGCAGCGCCTTTTTCGCGCGCAGCACCTCTTGCACATGCCAGCTTATCGCCTCCCCCTCCCGATCAGGGTCGGTGGCGAGAATCAGTCGTTCGGCACCCTTGGCCGCGTCCGAAATTTCCTTGAGCCGTTTCGCCTTGTCGGCATAATTTTCCCATTTCATGGCAAAACCGGCATCGGGATCCACCGAGCCATCCTTTGGCGGCAGGTCGCGCACATGGCCAAAGGACGCCAATACTTTGAAACCTTTACCCAAATAGGATTCGATAGTCTTTGCCTTGGCAGGGGATTCGACGATTACAAGCTGCATGGTTTCGCTGTCATTCCGTTATTGGCGCAGGTGCGCTTCACACACGCGCGAGGGTCGGGGGCCAATCCGCCATCGTCAAGGGGGAAATTTCAGGCCATTTTCAGCTAAGCGAAACCCGCCCGCCCGCATGCTGCGTCAACCGCCCGCCAAGTTCGAGTTCAATCAGCAGCATCTGCACCTGTGCCACCGGCAAGCCCGACTGGCGCGCCAGTTCATCCACCCCGACAGCGACCGGCCCCAAAAGTTGCAACAGGCTAGTGCGCGCGCTGTCATCCGGCTCGTTCGTGGCAAAGGGCAACACCGCCTGCTCCATCGGCGCGGCGACGCGCGGTGTGTCGATAAAGCTGCCCAATGCCTCCGCCACATCGGCGGCGGACTGGATGAGCGTTGCGCCTTCGCGGATCAGGGCATTGCCCCCCTGCGCCCGTGGGTCGAGTGGGGATCCGGGGACGGCCATGACTTCGCGTCCATAATCGCCCGCCATCCGCGCGGTGAGCAGGCTGCCCGAACGCGGTGCAGCTTCCACCACCAGCACCCCTTCGCACAAGCCGGCGATGATGCGGTTACGGTGCGGGAAGTGCCGCGCCAGCGGTTCAGTGCCACAGGTATATTCGCTCACCAGCAAATGATTTTTGGCAATTTCGCGTTGCAAATCAGCATTTTGTGGTGGGAATGCCGTGTCGATGCCACTGGCTATCACGCCAATGGTTCCGTGGCCCATCGCCCCTTGATGCGCCGCCGCATCCAGCCCGCGCGCCAGCCCGCTTACCACGGTAAAACCCGCCGCGCCCAGTTCTGCCGCCAATGTTCGGGCAAATCGGCAGGCCGCTGCCGATGCGTTGCGCGCGCCGACCATTGCCACGCAGCGCCGCATGGCAAGGCCGGTGTCGCCCGCCACAATCAGCACCGGGGGCGCATCGCCCATCGCCGCCAGCAAGGCTGGATAATCCGCATCGCCCCAGATCAGGTGCCGTCCTTCATGCGCGGCAAGCGCCGCACCTTCCGCCTGCGCGGCGTCGAGTGAAAATGGCGTGGCGCGCGTGCCACCGCGCTGCATCAGGTCGGGTAGCGCGATGAGCGCCGCCTCTGCCGATCCAAAGCGTTGCAGCAATTGCCGAAAACTAACCGGGCCGATGCCGCGTGTCCGCGCGAGGCGCAACCGCGCCAGCCGTTCACCCGCTGGGGTCAAGCGGCATTGCTTTCATCAGCGGGCGGAGCCTTGCCACCGCCGATGCGCGGTTCCTTGCCGCGCAGCAGCCGGCCAATATTGTCCCGGTGCCGCCACAGCACCAGCAGTGTGAGCGCCAGCCCAATCGTCACCAGATCGCCGCGCCCCATGAAATTGGCGGCAATCGGCACCGATATGACCGCGACAATCGCGCCCAGCGAAGAAATGCGCGTCACCAGCAGCGCCAAAATCCACAGCACCGCATAAATCGCCCCCAGCCGCCAATCGAGCGCCAGCGTGACCCCCATATAGGTCGCCACCCCCTTACCACCCCGAAATCGGAGCCAGATGGGATAAAGATGCCCCATCACCGCCGCAGCGCCCGCAACCACCGCCGCTTCGGGCAGAATGTAGCGCGCAACGCACACCGCCACCGCGCCCTTCGCAAGGTCGAGCAGCAATGTCGCCACCGCCAACCCCTTGCGCCCGGTGCGCAGCACATTGGTCGCGCCGATATTGCCCGAACCAATGGCGCGAATATCGCCCGCGCCGCCAAAGCGCGTCAGCAACAAGCCAAAGGGGATGGAACCCAGAAGGTAACCCATCAGGAAAAGCAGCGCCGAGGTTTCCCATAGCTGGTTCATTTCGCGCGCCCTTCCCCATCCGCCAACATCGCGCGCTTTGTGCCGCAGCATCGCACCATCGGCAAGGGGTGATTGCCGTCTGACGCGCAGGGGTTTAGGGGGCGGGCGATGCATAGCGAAGCGCCGATCCTGTTTTTTGATTCCGGGCTGGGCGGCCTGTCGGTGTTGCAACCCGCGCTGGCGCTGATCCCGCAGATGCCGGTGATTTATGCCTGCGACTTTGCTGGCCTGCCCTATGGGGAGAAGAGCGAGGCAGAGGTTGGCACGCGGGTATCGGCGCTGCTTGGCCGGCTGGTCGAACGGGTGCGTCCGCGATTGGCGGTCATCGCCTGCAACACAGCATCGACGATAGCGCTTGGCCATGTGCGCGCCGCGCTCGACACACAATTTGTCGGCACCGTGCCCGCAATCAAACCCGCCGCTCTGGCCAGCAACAGCCGCACCATCGGCGTTTTGGGCACCGAGGCGACGGTGCGCCAACCCTATCTCGACCAGCTCATCGCCGACCATGCGCCCGATTGTCGGGTGCTGCGCCACGGTGCGGGCACACTGGTCGGCGCGGCAGAGGCAAAATTGCGCGGCTTGGGGGTGGAAACACAGGTGCTGCGCGCGGCATTGATGGCGCTGCGCGACCAGCCGGGCGGGGAGGTGATCGACTCAATCGTCCTTGCCTGCACCCATTTTCCCTTACTCCGCCCCGAATTGGACGAGGCTGCCCAGCAGATTTTTGGCGCCGATGTGCGTTTTTTTGATGGTAGCGCGGGGATCGCCCGACGCATCGCACAACTGACCGCCGGACAGGATTGGCCGGTCGATGCCCCCTATCGACGCATGATTATCAACGGGCAGGCCGAACAATTGGGCGCGGCCTGGCAAAGTTTTGCGGCGCTCGGCTTTGCGTCTGTCGAGGCGCTTTAACGCGTAATTGCGAATAGTTCGCGCTGGAAATATCCACCGCTTGACGTTATCGAGGCGGCTTAAAAGGCAGGAAAAGCAAGAAAATGGACTATAATCGTATCTTTGAAAAGGCGATTGACCGTTTGCATGCCGAGGGGCGGTACCGCGTTTTCATCGACATTTTGCGCAACAAGGGGGCATTCCCCAACGCGCGCTGTTTTGCCGGCCATAATGGGCCAAAGCCGATCACCGTCTGGTGTTCGAACGATTATCTGTCGATGGGGCAACACCCCGATGTCATCGCCGCCATGGAAGCGGCCTTGCACGATGTGGGCGCAGGGTCAGGCGGCACGCGCAATATCGGCGGCAACACCCATTATCATGTCGATTTGGAAGCGGAACTGGCCGACCTTCACGGTAAAGAGGGGGCGTTGCTCTTTACCTCGGGCTATATTTCGAACGAAGCAACGCTTGCCACTTTGGGTAAGGTGCTGCCGGGTTGCATCATCTTTTCCGACGAATTGAACCATGCGTCGATGATTGCGGGCATTCGCAATTCGGGCTGTGAAAAGCAGGTTTTCCGCCATAATGACCTGGCGCATCTGCGTGAATTATTGACCGCCGCAGACCCTGAAGCGCCCAAGCTTATCGCCTTTGAAGGCGTTTATTCGATGGATGGCGACATCGCGCCAATCGCTGAAATATGCGATCTGGCGGATGAATTTGCCGCGCTCACTTACTGCGATGAAGTCCATGCCGTCGGCATGTACGGCCCGCGCGGCGGCGGGATTACCGACCGCGATGGCATTGCCCATCGGGTGACGATTATTGAGGGCACTTTGGCCAAGGCGGTTGGCGTCATGGGCGGTTATATCGCCGCCGATCAGGTGATTATCGACGTCATCCGCAGCTATGCGCCGGGGTTTATTTTCACCACCAGCCTGTCGCCGGTGCTGGTCGCAGGTGCGCTCGCCTCCGTCCGTCACCTCAAGGCGTCGAGCGTGGAGCGTAACGCGCAACAGGCAAGCGCGGCGATGCTGAAATCCATGTTCCGCGACGCGGGCCTGCCGGTTATGGACAGCGTCACCCACATTGTCCCGCTGATGGTCGGCGACCCGATACGCGCCAAGAAAATCAGCGATATTTTGCTGACCGAATATGGCGTTTATGTCCAGCCGATCAATTTCCCGACCGTGCCGCGCGGCACCGAACGGCTGCGCTTCACACCAGGGCCGACGCATGACGCGGCCATGATGCGCGAACTGACCGAAGCGTTGGTCGAAATCTGGGACAGGCTCGACCTCAAATTGGCGGAGGCTGCCTAACCCTTGCGCGTCATCCCCCAGAAATGGGGGCCGCCGCCCGGCACATCCCATTCGACCACAGTTGCAAAGCCGAGCCGCTGATAAAGGCCGACATTTTGGGCCGTTGCGGTTTCCAGCCAACAGGGCAGATTTTGCGCATCCGCCAGCGCGGTTTGCGTGCGGATAATCCGCCCGCCATGCCCCTTGCCCTGATAGTCGGGGTGGACGCCGACATAATGGAGATACCAAAAACGCCCCTTGGGCCGATGTGCGTCGATGCCGTTTTGCACTTTCAGCCCGCGCGGCAAAGCCCGACCAAAGGTAAAGAGCAGTGGCAATATTGTGCGCAGAAATTCACCCGTCCCGCTGTGCGCGTGGCCGGGTGCGCGCCATAGTGCCGCAGCCTCCCCACCCGCGCTGCGCAGCGCGGTGCCAGCCCGCATATCGGCGGGCACAAGCACGCTGAACAAGCTGTGCAGCGCGCGCGCACGGTGCGCCGCGTCGGGCAATATCCAGCTTAGCGCCGGGTCATTTTGAAAGGCCCCCTCTAATGTCGCCACCAGTTCAGCTGTGTCATCTGCTCTGGCGGTCAGGATGGCGGCGGGTTCCATCAAGGCGTCTCATTCAAAATTGCGGCGAACAAATCCGCATCGACGTTACCCCCGCTCAGCGTCACCATCGTCGCGTCGGTCAACGGCACCTTGCCCGCCAGCACCGCCGCCAATGCCGCCGCACCACCGGGTTCGAGCACGATGTGCAGCCGCGCAAAGGCCAGCCGCATCGCATGGCGCACCTCTGCACGCGTGACCGAAACGACGCGCACACCGCGCGCCTGTAAAATGGCGAAGTTTATCGGCTTGGTGGACATTGCCTGCAAGGCGTCACATTCGGTGGGAAAGCTGATGTCGGCAACCGACAATATTTCACCGGCCGCAAGCGAACGGGCAACATCGTCCCACCCCTCTGGCTCCACCCCCCAGATATCCGCGTCGGGACAGGCGAGCGCCAAACCCGCCGACAATCCGCCACCCGCACAACAGGCGATGATATTATCCGGCCCATCTATGCCGCGCTGGCTTAGTTGCTCCGCCGCCTCCAACCCCATGCTGCCCTGCCCCTCTATCACCCACGGGTCGGCATAGGCGTGGACGATGGTCGCGCCATTTTCATCGGCGATACGCTGGGCGATAGCGTCGCGGTCTTCGCCCTTTGGCCGGTCATAATAAGCAATTTTTGCGCCCAATGCCTCGGTCGCCGCGATTTTCGCGCGCGGTGCGTCGGTCGGCATGACGATGGTTGCGTGGATGCCAAGCCGCTTGGCGGCCCACGCCACCCCCTGCGCATGGTTGCCGCTCGACACGCCGACAACGCCGCGCGCCGCCTCATCCGGCGTCAAATCGCTCATCCGGTGCCACGCGCCGCGAATCTTGAACGCACCAATGGGTTGCAGATTTTCAGCCTTGCACCAAATGGTGCGGCCATCCACCTCCAGCGGGAGCAAAGGGGTTGGTGCCAATAATTGCGCAATTTTGGCAAGTGCGCGTTTGACCCCTTCGTGGCTGGCTGCGCGGGGAGGGGCGGGGTGATTTTGGGGGCTGTTTTCGACCATCACCCTCCCCTATAGGCGCGCGATGTTATGGCGCAAAGCGCGCTGTCGAGGAGTATTCATTGTGACGCATGTTTTGGTGATTGGCGCGGGCGGCGTGGGTTCGGTTGCGGTGCATAAAATGGCGATGAACATAGGGATTTTCTCCAAAATCACGCTCGCCAGCCGCCGCAAATTCAAATGCGATGCGATTGCGCAATCGGTGCTGGCGCGCACCGGCGTTACGATTGATACGGCGGAGGTGGATGCGGATGATGTTACCGCCGCCGCCGCGCTGATCCGCAGCATCGGGGCCAGCCATGTCGTCAACCTCGCGCTCCCCTATCAGGATTTGACGATTATGGACGCCTGCCTCCTGACCGGGGCGCATTACCTCGACACCGCAAATTACGAACCGCGTGACGAGGCGAAGTTCGAATATCATTGGCAATGGGCCTATCATGACCGCTTCAAGGATGCCGGGTTGATGGCGCTCTTGGGTTCAGGCTTTGACCCCGGGGTCACCAGCGTTTTTGCCATGTGGCTCAAAAAACATCATTTCGCGCGGATCGACACGATCGACATTTTGGATTGCAATGGCGGCGACCATGGCCAGCATTTTGCCACCAATTTCAACCCGGAAATCAACATCCGCGAAGTGACCGCGCCCGCGCGCCACTGGGAAAATGGCGATTGGGTGGAAACCCCCGCCATGTCGGTCAGCCAGAAATTTGATTTCGAAGCTGTGGGCGAAAAGACCATGTACCTCATGTATCATGAGGAATTGGAAAGCCTCGCCAAACATTTGCCCGAATTACAGCGCGCGCGTTTCTGGATGACATTTGGCGAACAATATATCACCCATTTGACGGTGCTGCAGAATGTCGGGATGACGCGGATTGACCCGGTCATCTATGAGGGGCGCGAAATTGTGCCGCTGCAATTTCTAAAGGCGGTGCTGCCCGAACCGTCGAGCCTTGGGGAAACGACCAAGGGCAAGACCAATATCGGCGTTATTGCAACGGGCGTCGGCCATGATGGCGCGGCCAAAACGCTCTACCTCTATAATATCTGTGACCATGAGGATGCGTTTGCCGAAACCGGCAATCAGGCGGTGAGTTACACCACCGGCGTTCCCGCGATGATCGGCGCGGCGATGATGGTCAGCGGCACGTGGAGCGGGGCGGGCGTCTTTAACATGGAAGAAATGGATCCCGACCCCTTCATGGACATGCTGAACCAGCATGGCTTGCCGTGGCAATGGCGCGAACTTGCCGCGCCGCTGGATTTTTGATGGCAATGGAAACCAAGGCCGGGGATCCGGGGGCTTTTGCCCGATTTGACCTGAACCGGGTGCCATCGCCCGCCTTTGTCGTCGATGTGGCGCGCATCCGCGCCAATTTGATGCGGCTGGCCGATGTAAAGATACGATCGGGCGCGCAGGTGCTCGCCGCGCTCAAGGCATTTTCCATGTGGTCGCTGGGCGATGTCGTTGCCCATTATCTCGACGGTGTTTGCGCGTCGGGCCTCTATGAAGCGCGGCTGGGGCGGGAAGCTTATGGTGGCCCCCATGGCGACAAACATGTCACCACCTATTGCGCGGCATATAAGGCGGCGGATCTGCCCGAAATATGCGCTTTGTCCGACCATGTCATATTCAATTCGCCCGGACAGATTGCGCGCTTTGCTGACATTTTGGACGCCGAACGGGCCAAGGGCACAATATTTTCGGTCGGCCTGCGCCTCAACCCCGAACATAGCGAGGGGGAGGTCGCAAAATATGACCCTGCCGCGCCGTGCAGCCGCCTTGGCTTTCCAATCAGCCAGTTGCGGGGCGAACATATGGCGGGTGTCGATGGCGTCCATTTCCACAGCCTGTGCGAGCAGGATTTCCCGCCGCTCGCCCGCACATGGGCGGCGGTGAAGCCCAAACTCGCGCCCTATTTTGGCCAATTGCAGTGGATTAATTTTGGCGGCGGGCACCATGTCACCCGCGCGGATTACCAAATCGATGATCTGGTGCAGTTTCTGCGCGATGTGGCGGCAGAAACGTCAGCCGAGGTGATGATTGAGCCGGGCGAAGCAGTCGCGCTAGACGCCGGGATATTGGTCGGCGAAATCCTCGACCTGTTCGACAATGGCATGTGCATCGGCATTACCGATATTTCGGCGACCTGCCACATGCCCGACGTGATAGAGGCACCTTACCGCCCGGCCATGCTGCACGAGGCGACGGGCGCGGATGGCACGGCGCCGGTGCGCCTTGGCGGGCCAAGCTGCCTTGCGGGCGATGTTATCGGGGACTTTTATCTGCCGGGCGGCGGGCATATTGGACAACGCATCGCCTTCCTCGACCAGGCGCATTATTCGATGGTAAAAACCAATAGTTTCAATGGCGTCCCCCTGCCCGACATCTGGTTGTGGGACAGTGAAACCGACGCGCTGCACCGAGTGCGCGCATTTTCCTATACCGATTTCAAGGACAGGCTGAGTTAGCAGCATCGGGTCACGCGATTTTTGTCGCGCGGGGGGTGATTCCACCCCTTTACAGGGGCGCCCCCCCGCCATATATGCCCCCCCGCTGCCCCAGGGGGACTTCCAATAACCGCAAGGCAGCCTTTGAGTTCCATGATTTTTTTGGGGGTCCCTTGAGTTGCACAAGCATCATAGCGCGCTGGGTCTAGTACGCGACCAAAAGCCGGCAGAACCCGTCACCCTCGTGCGTCCGCACGCAGCGGCACGGGCAGCCCGTTTTTTCGCAGACCATTTTCCGGGAAAAACGCTCTATGCGGTGAAGGCCAATCCTTCGCCCGACCTGTTGCGCGTCCTGATGGATGCGGGCGTCACCCATTATGATGTCGCCTCGATTGCAGAAGTGCGGCTGGTCGCTGAAACGCTGCCGGAAGCAGAATTATGCTTCATGCACCCGGTAAAGCCCGAAGAATCAATTGCTGAGGCATATTGGCAGCATGGTGTGCGCACATTTGCCATCGATACGATGGACGAATTGGGCAAGATTGTCCGCGCGACCAAGGGGGCGGACGACCTCAACCTTCTGGTGCGCATCCGCGTGTCGTCGGACCATAGCAAGCTCAGCCTCGCGGCGAAATTTGGTGCAGAACCAGCCGAAGTTGCAGCGCTTTTGATGGCGGCGCGGCAAAATGCCGACGCTTTGGGCATTTGTTTCCATGTCGGCAGTCAGGCGATGACCCCGCATGCCTATGCACTCGCCATGGAACGCGTGCGCGCGGCAATCGTCGAAGCATCCGTAACGGTCGATATTGTGGATGTCGGCGGCGGATTCCCATCCTGCTATCCGGGCATGGAACCGCCCGCGCTCGGCGATTATTTCGACATTATCGCGCGCGGCTTTGAAAGCCTGCCGATCAGCTATTCGGCGGAACTTTGGTGCGAACCGGGCCGCGCGCTCGCCGCTGAATATAGCTCGCTGGTCGTGCGCGTCGAAAAACGGCGCGGCGATGAGCTCTACATCAACGATGGTGCCTATGGCGCTTTGTTCGATGCCGCGCACATTGGCTGGCGTTTTCCGGTGCGCCTGCTGCGCGACAGCACAGGCGACGAAACCGCGTTCAGCTTTTACGGGCCAACGTGCGATGACCTCGACCATATGGCGGGGCCGTTCCTGTTGCCCGACGACATTCAGGCGGGTGATTATATCGAAATCGGCATGCTGGGTGCCTATGGCTGCGCGATGCGCACCAGCTTTAACGGATTTGGCGCACAGCAGGTCGTATCGGTCTCGGATGAGCCGATGGCCAGCCTCTACACCGGCCAGCAGTCGAGCGAAAAACGCGCCGCCAATGTGGTGCAATTATTCTGAAGTAATGCTGCATAATGCATGCGCATTGCGTCCGCTTGTGTTCAATTGATAATGTCCTAACCTCCCCCGTTGCGCGACGAGCATAATCGCGCGCAACAGGGGAGCATTTATGGACTATTTAGCTGCCGAGGGGCATTTGGCTTTGCTGGCGCCCGGCGCGGTGCTGGCATTATGGACGCTTATCATGCTGTTCTGGACGGCGGCGACGCGCTTTCCGGCGATGAGCAAATTGGGCATTGATATAAAGGCAGCGCCGCCGGGTGGACGCGGCCAGAATCTGGAAGGGGTCATACCCGATCAGGTGAACTGGAAATCGCATAATTACACGCATTTGCTCGAACAGCCGACGCTATTTTATGCGGTCATCATCCTATTGGCGCTGGCGGGCGGCACATCATCGCTGACGGTCAGCCTCGCATGGGCCTATGTCGCAATCAGGGTCGTCCACAGCCTGTGGCAGGCGCTGGTCAATAAATTGCCGGTGCGTTTCACATTGTTTCTTCTGTCCACGCTCTGCCTTTTGATCCTGACGATCAAGGCGGTGCTGCTGACGCTTGGTCACTAAAGGGGGCTTCGACATGACACATCCCGTTTTTCCGGACATTTTGGGCCCCGTCATCATCCTTGCCGCATGGACGATGGTCATGTGGCTGTGGATGTATGCAACCCGCATTCCCGCGATGCGCCGCGCCAATATCGATCTTGGCAAGCTGACGGGCGGCAAGGGCAGCGATCTGGACAATGTTTTGCAGCCAAAAGTGCAGTGGATTGCCCATAATTACAACCATTTGCACGAAGCACCTACGGTGTTTTATGCAATCGCACTGACGCTGGCGATAATGGGCATGGGTGACGGGCTGAATGCCACCATTGCGTGGGTCTATGTCGCGTTGCGCATCGCCCATTCGCTGGTGCAGGCGCTGGTCAACCGCATCATGGTGCGATTCTTGATCTTTGTTGCATCCTCAATCGCGCTGATCATGCTGGTGGCCCATGCCTTGATGGGCTGGTTGCATACATAGCTAGCGGTGGAGGGCGGCGACCAATTCGACATGGGTTGACCAGCGAAACTGGCCGACCGGTAAAATGTCGCCAATCTGGTAGCCGCCCGCCGCAAAAATCGCCGCATCGCGCGCAAAGCTTGCCGGATTGCAACTGACATAGGCAATTTTGGGCACGCTTGATGTTGCCAATGCGCGCACTTGCTCCTCCGCCCCCGCGCGCGGCGGGTCGAGGATGACGCCATCAAATTCGGCCAATTCCTTTGCCGTCAACGGGCGGCGATACAGGTCGCGATGTTCGACGCGGATTGGCAATGTTGCGCGGTTCACACTGGCCTTTAGCGCCAGAGCTGCATCGCGCGCCGCCTCTGCCGCCAGAACGTCGCGCGCGCCATCCAGCGACAGCGCAAAGGTGCCCAGCCCCGCAAACAGGTCTGCAACGCGCGGCGCATCCCCCAAAATGCGCCGCACCGCTGCAACCAGAGCCGCTTCCCCATCGGCTGTCGCTTGCAAAAATGCGCCATAGGGCAAGGCGACGGCATGGCCGCCCAGCGTCACCGTCACCGGTTCGGGTGCCCAGCGATCCTCCGGCCCCTCGCCCGCATCAATCGCCAATCGCGCGATGGGGTGGTTTCCGCAAAAATCCATCAGTGCATCATGTGCTTCCAGCCCCAGTGCCTCCACACCCGACAGCAGCACATCTACACCCTGATCGGCGAGCGTCAGCGTGATGCGCACATCGCTGCGCGGGGCCATCAACCGGCTGAGCAGCGCGCGCAGCGGGGCAATCAGCCCAGCCAGCGCGGGGTGCAGCACCGGACATTCGCCAAGGTCAATCAGCCGGTGGCTGCCGCCCGCCATATAGCCAAGCAGCACCGGCTTACCGGGGCGCAAGGCGCGTAATGTCGCGCGGCGACGCGTTCGCGCGGGGGAAAGGTGCGGCGGCAGGATATTGGCCGCCACCAATTTTTGGGCGCTAAGCGCGTTCGCCACCCGGTCGCGGATAAAATCTGCCAAAATCTGTTCATCGCCAAATTGCAATTGGCAGCCGCCGCATTTGCCAAAATGGCGGCAGACAGGCGCGATATGGTGGGGGCCGTGCGCGATATTGCCATCCGCCGCCACCACATCCCCCGGCACCGCGCCCGCGACATGGCGGCCATCGGCGGTGACACCATCGCCGCGCGCGGCAATGCGGATGATGCTATCCCCTGTCATGGCCATATCCCCGATGCTACCAAGGCATCGGCATGCAGCCCCGGCCCTGCGCGCGCCGCCGCGCGTTGGTGGAGCAGCACCGCCGCTTGCGCTGCTGCAAATGCGTCCAAATCTCCGCGCGCCAGCATCGCCCCGCATATCCCCGCCAAGACATCGCCGGTTCCCGCGCTCGCCAGCCAAGGATTGCCGGGGCTGTGCACCGCCACCCGCCCGTCTGGCGCGGCGATGACGCTGTCCGCCCCCTTGTGGACGATGACCGCACCAAAATGCGCCGCCGCCGCACGGGTGCGGCTGATTTTATCCCCTACCCCCGGCCAGATGCGGTCAAATTCGCCCGCATGCGGGGTGATGATGCTGTTGGCGGGCAACGCGCCGGGTGACGTCATGACGATGGCATCACCGTCCACCACCAACGGCGCGCCGCGCGCCAGAGCGGCGGAAAAGCGCGCCTCTGCCCCCTCGCCCACGCCAAGGCCGCAGCCGATGACCACCGCGCCAATGCGTGGATCGTTGAGCGCTGCACCATCATTCCATGACGCGCGCACAATGGCGTGCGGCGGGCTTGGCGGGCGAGTGGAACCGGTGAGGAGGACATAGCCTGCGCCAGCTTGTTGCGCGGCGCGGGCGGCCAATTCGGCGGCTCCCCCCATGTGGCCCGCCACCACCGCGACCATCCCGCGCAGATATTTGTGCGATACATAATTGGGCGGGGCCAGTTGCGGCATCACCGCGCGGCGGGTCTGGCTATCTGTCGCAATCCCCAAATCTGCCAACCGCAATTGGCCGACATGCGCCGCCGCCGGAAAAAGCATATGCGCGCATTTATATGCGCCCAGCGCCAGTGTGACATCCGCCGCATAGGGACAGTCGAGCGCCCTGCCATCATCACTGCCAAGGCCGCTTGGCAAATCGACCGCCAGCGTGCGCCATGCACCGCCCGCATGCCGCGCCAGTGTCGCCGACAGCGCGCCATCCAATGGCCGGTTGAGGCCTACGCCAAAGAGGGCATCAACCACCAACGCACCGGCAAGCGGCGCCGCATCAACAGGTTCCACCGCGCCTGTCCAGCGCGAAGCCGCATCGCGCGCCAAGTCGCTCATCGGCGGGGCGCTCGCCGACAGGCGAACATTTTCACCCATTTCAGCCAATATCTGCGCCGCGACATAGCCATCGCCGCCATTATTGCCGGGGCCGCACAGTATGTGGATCGGCCGCCCAGCCGCCAGCCGCCGCGCCATTTCCGCGACCGCGCCGCCTGCACGCGCCATCAATTGCGCCAATGGCGCGCCCGCCGCCGCTTCGGCAGCGCGCATTTGCGCGACGGTTAAAATCGCATCGGTGGGTAAATTGGCCATATGGCGGCTATTGCGCGCGACCGACCCGTGCTGGCAAGCGATAACGGTCGCCCGCCACCGCGACCTCTATCAACCCGCCGGTCAGGATGCGCACCTGTGCCGTCTCCGCCCCATCTGCGGCAACCACGCCGCGCCCGTCCTGCGTGATGCGGAAACGGCGATAGCCCCTGTCACTGCGCCCGAGGATGAGGATGGGGCCATCCGCGCTCGCCATCCGGTCCATGCTGCAATTAAGCTGGAAATCGGCATCGCCCGCCAGCGCGCACCAGATGCGCCCGTCCGCCGCCGCGTCGCGCACCTGTGACGCCTCCTCCGCCGCGATGACGCCATTGTCGGGTTCGCGCGAACAGGCAGAAAGCATCGCCAGCGCCGCCAGCGCCGCGCCA
Organism: uncultured Sphingopyxis sp.; assembly: GCA_937957805.1. GTDB lineage: Bacteria > Pseudomonadota > Alphaproteobacteria > Sphingomonadales > Sphingomonadaceae > Sphingopyxis. The sequence continues at coordinate 470 of CALFXW010000242.1, read as the reverse complement.
TTAAATATCCGCATAAACATGCGTTTCCTTGGCAGCGCCGGGGTGCGTCAAGGCGCCCTTTGCGGCCGGACCGACATTTTGCGCGTAACGCCACAGCGCGCCCGATTGATAATCATGCGCGCGCGGTTGCCATGCAGCGCGGCGGGCGGCGAGCACCGCATCATCGACGAGGAGGTCGATGGTCCCAGCCACCGCGTCGATGGAGATGATGTCGCCATCCTCCACCAAAGCAATCGGCCCACCGACCGCCGCTTCGGGGCCGACATGGCCGATACAAAAGCCGCGCGTCCCGCCCGAAAAACGCCCGTCGGTGATGAGCGCCACCTTCTCCCCCATGCCCTGCCCGTAAAGCGCGGCGGTGGTGGAGAGCATTTCGCGCATCCCCGGCCCGCCTTTCGGCCCTTCATAACGGATGACGACGACCGAGCCTTCCTTGATCGCGCGCGCCTCAACGGCGGCAAAGGCGTCTT
>CALFXW010000241.1 GCA_937957805.1 uncultured Sphingopyxis sp. | reverse complement strand
GGCGATATGGAATTGATCCGCGCCGCCTATACCCCGTGCGCGGTCGAAGACCCCGACGGGTGCCCCAAAAGCCCCAGTTGGCAGGTGCGCGCGGCCCGCGTTTATTATGACCGCGCGCGCAATCGCATCCGTTATGATGGTGCGCGGATCGAATTATTCGGCCTGCCGATCATCCCGCTGCCCCTATTATCGCACCCGGCGATCGGCGTGCCGGGCAGCGGGCTGCTCGTCCCCGATATCCGCATCGACCGCACCAATGGCGTCGAATTTGCCCTGCCCTATTATCTGCGCTTTTCTCCGCGCAGCGACCTGACGCTGACCCCGCATATTTATTCGGATGCCGCCCCGATGGCGGAGGCGGAATTGCGCGGCCTGACCGATCGTGGCGCATGGCGGGTGCAGGGCTATGCCACCTATAGTCGGCTGGTGCCGGTCGGCTCGACCGTGACACCGGCGCGCGATGAGTTTCGCGGCTATTTGGACACCAGCGGCGGTTTTCAATTCGACCCCCGCTGGTCGCTCAGCTTTTCGGGGCGACTTGCCACCGACCGGACGTTCCTGCGCCGTTATGACATCAGCCGCGATGACCGTCTGCGCAATATGGTCATGGTCGCGCGCAATGGTGGCTCGTCCTACCTCACCATTGCGGGGTGGGCGATGCAGACCTTGCGTGTCGCCGACCCGCAGGGGCAACAGCCCATCGCGCTGCCTGCCATTGATTTTCGCCAGCGGATGGATGACCCGCTGCTGGGTGGGCAATGGTTGTTTCAGGCCAATTCGCTGTCGCTGTTGCGCACCGATGGGCAGGATACCCAACGCATGTTTGCCAGCGCCCGCTGGGACTTGCGCCGGTTAACCCCGCTTGGTCAGCAGGTCAGCTTTACCGTGCTGGGACGCGGCGATATTTATCACACTAGCATGGTCAATGCGACGCCGGTGCCCACTTATCGCGGCACTTCGGGCTGGCAGGCGCGCGCCTTTGGCGCGGCGGCTGTCGACATCGCATGGCCCTTTATCTCCCGCTTGGATGGGGGGCGGCAGTTGTTGACCCCGCGCATCCAATTGGTTGCATCGACCCCGGTCGACAATGTCGATATCCCGAACGAGGATAGTCGGGCCTTTGAACTGGAAGACGGCAATATCTTCGCGCTCAATCGCTTTCCGGGCTATGACCGTTTTGAAGATACGACGCGCCTCACCTATGGGTTGGAATATCGGCTCGAACAGCGGGGCTTTTCCATCGATACCAGCCTCGCCCAAAGCTATCGTCTGTCGGGGCCGAGCCTGCTTTTCGTGCCGGGCAGCGGGCTGAACCAGCGGACTTCGGACATCGTCGGGCGCACCAGCGTGGCGTGGCGTGATTTTGTCCGCCTGACCCACCGTTTCCGGCTGGACAAGGACAATGGCGCCATCCGTCGCAACGAAATTGACGCGACGATTGGCAGCCGCACCACCTATGCCATTTTGGGCTATCTGCGGCTCAACCGCGACATCCAGCAATTGGGTGAAGACCTGCCCGACAGGGAGGAGGTGCGCGTTGGCGGGCGGATTCAGGTCGCGCGTTACTGGTCGATTTTTGGTTCGGCCGTCGTCGATTTGACCGACCGGCGCGAAGACCCGTCGAATATGTCCGACGGTTTTGTGCCCATTCGCCATCGCATCGGCTTTACCTATGAGGATGATTGCCTGACCATCGGGCTGACATGGCGGCGCGATTATCAGGATACGGGTGATGCCCGGCGCGGCAATAGTTTCCTGCTGCGTTTGGCGTTCCGCAATCTGGGTGTATAGGCGCTGGGTGTATAGACAAATGGTGCGTGCCGCTGCACATGGGCAACGCCGTGCGATATGCGTCAGCACCGGTTCAGGGGATAATGGGCAGGATGCGCCCGGCAGCAAAGCTGTCAGAACGACAGGATAGGATGTTTAGCGCGTGACCATGATGAACCGTCCCCATGGCTTGACCAAAAAACGGCGACCGATTTTCCGCAGCAGCATTGCCGTCGCGGCATTGTTGCTGCCGCAGACCGCCGTGTTGGCGCAAAATGCCGGCAACAGCGTTTCGGTCGATGGGCTGGATATTCCCGGCAATGTGGAATTGCTGGGTAACAGCGACAGCAATGTCTATCGCCCGACCGCAACGGTGAATGGCGAAATCATCACCGCGACCGATGTCGAACAGCGGTTGGCGCTGGTGCGCATGGCCAATCAGGGTCAAATCCCGCCCGAACAATTGCAGGCATTGCGTTTGCAGATTTTCGGTCAGTTGATCGATGAAATGCTGCAAATTCAGGAAGCGCGCGCAGCCGAAATTGCGCCGACGGATGCAGAAATAGCCCAGCAATTTGAACGGGTTGCTGCCGGATTGCGCCAAACACCTGAACAATTTTCACAATTTCTGGTGGCGGCGGGCAGTTCGGTCGCATCGATGCGGCAACAGATCCGCGCCAGCCTGTCGTGGCAAAATTTGCTCGCACGCAACATCGACCCCTTCACCAACGTCAGTCAGGAGGAGGTGGAGGCATCGCTGGCACGGTTGGAGAGCAACCGGGGGCAGGCCGAATATCGGGTCGGTGAAATTTATCTGCCCGCCAATGCATCCAACATGCAGGCAGTGGCTGAAAATGGCCGCCGGATCATGGAACAATTGTCGAGCGGCGAAGTCAGTTTTCAGGACATGGCGACACGCTTTTCGCAGACCACCTCTGCCTCCGTCGGCGGGGATTTGGGCTGGCTGCGCCTCAGCCAGCTCCCCGCCTCGCTCGCCGAAGCGGTACAGACGATGCAGCCGGGGCAATTGGCCGGCCCGCTGGAAAGCCCCGGCGGCGTTTCCATCCTCTATCTGATTGACACGCGCCGCGTGCTCACCGCCGATCCGCGCGATGCGGTGCTCAGCCTCAAACAAATCACCTACGCCTTTCCCGTCGGCACCACGCCGACGCGCGCTGCCGAAGTTGCGGCCAATTTTTCGGCTCAGACGCGCACCATCGCCGGGTGCGGCGCGGCGGACACGGTCGCGGCTGCATTGGGGGCGGAAGTTATCAGCCGTGACCAAATTGCGCTGCGCGATCTGCCAGCCCCGCTACAATCATCGCTCGCCGCGATGCAGATCGGGCAGGTGACACCGATGTTTGGTTCACCGCAAACCGGCGTCAGCGTGCTGGTGCTGTGCGGGCGTGACATGCCGACCGAAGCGGCAACCCCGTCCGCTGATCAGGTGGCCGACCAGTTGCGGCAGGAACGGGTACAGCGGCGCGCCGAACGCTATTTGCGCGATTTGCGGCGCGATGCGGTGATTGATTACGGGCAGAGCCTACAGCCAGGCGCCTGATTTGGGAGCAGCACCACCGGTGCCATTTGTCGTAACCTTGGGCGATCCGGCGGGTATCGGGCCGGAAGTGACGGCGCGTGCATGGGAAGCGCGCGTGGCGCACAATCTGCAACCCTTTGTCGCGCTGGGCGACGTCGAATCGCTGCGCATGGTTTGGTCAGGGCCGATAGCCCGGGTGGATTCGCTGGCCGCAGGGGCCGCCGCCTTTGGCGATGCTCTGCCCGTCTGGCATGTCGAAGATTCGGGTGCCATCACCCCCGGCAGCCCCAGCATCGGCGGCGCACATTGCGCGCTCCACGCACTGGAACTGGGGGTTGGCCTCGCCCGTTCGGGGGAGGCGAGCGGCCTCATCACCGCGCCGGTCAGCAAGGAACAATTATATCAGGTGGGCTTTACGCAGGCCGGGCAGACCGAATTTATCGCCGACCGCTGCGGGGTTGCGCGCTGTAATGCAGTGATGATGCTGGCGTCCGAAGCCCTAGTGCCGCCGCTGCGCGTTGTGCCCATCACCGTCCATATTCCGCTGCGCGATGTTCCCGATGCGCTGTCGATTGACCTTATCCATGCCAAGGCGATGGGCTGCGTGCGCGGCCTTGCGCGCGGATATGGCATTGAACACCCGCGCATCGCCATTGCCGGACTGAACCCGCATGGCGGCGAAAATGGCAATATCGGGCAGGAGGAAGCGACCATCATCGTCCCCGCCATCGACCAATTGCGTGCGGACGGGGTCGATGTCGCCGGGCCGATGTCCCCCGATGCGCTGTTCGCGCCGCAAGTGCGCGGACGATTTGATGCGATTTTGTGCATGTATCATGATCAGGCGCTAATCCCGCTCAAAGCATTGGCCTTTGAAACCGGGGTCAATGTGACGTTGGGGCTGCCGATTATCCGCACATCCCCCGACCATGGCACGGCGTTTGACATTGCCGGCAAGCATATCGCCAGCGCGGGGCCAATGATATCCGCGATTGCGCTGGCGGGCCAGCTTGCCCGCAATCGTGCCGCATGTGATTAAGCGCGCGTGCCCGCACCCATACTGCCCCCACTGCGTCAGACAATCGCCGAATTCGGGCTGAGCGCACAAAAATCGCTCGGCCAGAATTTCCTGCTCGACGAACAATTATTGGCGCGGATTGCGGCCATCGCCCCTTTGGGCGACGGCACCCCAGTGTTTGAGGTTGGCCCCGGCCCCGGCGGCCTGACCCGCGCCCTGTTGCGCAGCGGGGCACGGGTAACCGCGGTCGAGCGTGACGCGCGCTGCCTGCCCGCGCTCGAACAATTGGCGGGGCATTTCCCCGGCCAATTGCGCGTCATTGGCGATGATGCGCTGCGCGTTGATGCCGATGCGCAGATGGGCGAACCTTACCACATCCTCGCCAACCTGCCCTATAATGTGGGCACCGCGCTGCTCACCCGTTGGCTGGAGGCACCGGCCTGGCCGCCGCTGTGGCAATCGCTGACGCTGATGTTCCAGCGCGAGGTGGCCGAACGGATTGTGGCGAGCCCGGGCAGCAGCGCCTATGGCCGGCTCGCCATACTCGCCCAATGGCGCAGCGATGCGCGGATAGCGATGCGCGTCCATGCGTCGGCATTTACCCCGCCGCCCAAGGTGATGTCGGCGATTGTCCATATCGTCCCCAAGGCGCAGCCAGCGGGGGTGGAGGCTGTAACATTGTCGAAATTGACTGCTGCCGCCTTTGGCCAGCGGCGCAAGATGCTGCGCCAATCGCTCAAAGGGGTGGCTGGCGCGTTGGATGCGCTGGGCAGCATCGGCATTGACCCGACGCGCCGCGCCGAAACGCTGGATATGGATGAATGGCTGGCGCTGGCGCGCAGTTTGTGACCTAAATAGTGGTTTCCGGGTGATGCAAATTCGACGCTGGGGCGCGGCATAACCGCTTCGGGGCGCATCGCGGTTTGTTCTCCCGCCGCGTGGATTGCGCCGGTCAACGTCGCGATTTCCGCGCAGCCATCGCCGCCGCACACCCGCTGTAGCTGCGCCAGCGTATCGCGCGCCCGGTCAATCGCCCCGCGCGCGACATAGGCTTCGCCAAGGCCGGCGAGCGCTGCTGCCGTGTCCGGGCGGATTAGCAAGGCGTCATCATAATAGCCAATCGCCTTGCCCGGCAGATTTTGGGCGCGCGCCACATCCCCCAAACCGATCAGCGCACCGGCATTGCGCGGGTCGGCCACCAGCGCGCTTTCATAGGCATCAATCGCCGCGCTCCATTGGCTCGCCGCGCGCGCCTGATCGCCTGTCGCCTGCATCTGTAGTGAGAGGGGGGAGAGTGGCGCTTCGGCGCGCGGCGCCCCCAAAATCATGCTGCTCGTCGCACAAAGGCAGAGCGCCACAGCCGCTGCCAGGGGGGTATAGCGCATCAACGCCTCCTTCCAAATGGGCAGGGTGCTGGTCGCTATCGACACCTGAGCCGCGCCACAAAAAATCCGTCGCATCCATCATGATGGGGGGTCAAAATGCGCCCGACTCCGCTCACCCGGCCAAGCGCCCAATCCTGCGGCCAGTCGCCCTGCCAATCGGGATTTGCATTCAGCCAGCGGCGCACCTGTCCCTCCCCCTCATCGTGCAACAAGGAACATACCGCATAAACGAGGGTGCCCCGCCCTGCCAGCAATTTTCCAGCTATATCAAGCAGGCGGGCTTGCGCATCGGTCAGGCTGGTCAAGCGTTTGGGGGTGAGCCGCCAGCGCCCTTCCGGGTTGCGCCGCCATGTGCCGCTGCCCGAACAGGGCGCATCGATGAGCAGCAGATCGAGCCTGCCAACCAGATCGGCCAGCATAGCCAATTCTTGCCCGGGGTTGAGCAGGCGGGTTTCGATGTTGGTTGCGCCCATTTGTTCGGCGCGCGGTGCAAGCCGCTGGAGCCGCGAGCGGTCAATATCACAGGCGATGATGTGCGCGTCGGGGTTGGCGGCGGCCAGCGCCAGCGTCTTGCCGCCTGCCCCCGCGCACAGGTCGAGGATGACTCTGTGGCGCGGCGCGTCGCACAATGAAGCAACATATTGGCTCGCCGCATCCTGCACCACCGCCGCGCCCGCAATTACCGCCGGATGGGCGGCAACGTCGCTGTCATGCGGCAGGCGCAGCCCATCAATCGGCGCGCCCAATGCCGCCCCTTCGGGCAGGACAATATCGCTCAGCCGCGCACGATTGAGCCTGAGGTCGAGCGGCGCCCGTTCGAGCAGCGCGGCCTGTTCCCCAGCATCGATGCGCGGGTCGATATGGGGCATCAGCCATTGCGGCACCGCCGCGCCGGTTGCGCGCGCTTCGCCGCCATCAATCGTTGCGGGGGCATGTGCCGCCCCGGTAAAATGCGCGGCAAGCGCAGCATCCCCATCCGCCAGCGCCAGCATTGCGGCACGGCCATTGGCGGGACGTTCGCCAAAACGGCGGATCGCCGCCCATGCGAGGTCGCGGATCGCGCGTCGGTCAGCCGAGCCTGCATAGCGGCGGGTCTTGAAAAATCGGCTGGCGATGACATCGGCCGCCGCCCCGCCGTCGCGCGCCGCCAAAATTATCGCGTCGAGCAGGTCAATGGCGGATTGGACGCGCGCATCAGGCCGCATGATGTTCCGCGCCCCTATCGTGTCGGATAATTGGGCGCTTCGCGCGTGATCGTTACATCATGCACATGGCTTTCCGACAATCCAGCATTGGTGATCTGGATGAATTGCGCGCGTTCGCGCAGCAGCGGCAGGGTCGCCGCGCCGCAATAACCCATCGCCGCCTTTACCCCGCCAACCAATTGGTGGACGATGTCGCGCACGCTGCCCTTAAAGGGGACGCGGCCCTCTATCCCCTCTGGCACCAATTTCAGCTGATCCTTGATGTCCTGCTGAAAATAACGGTCGGCGCTGCCGCGCGCCATCGCGCCGACGCTGCCCATGCCGCGATATGCCTTGTAGGTGCGCCCCTGAAAGAGGAATGTTTCCCCCGGCGCTTCCTCTGTTCCGGCGAGCAGGCTGCCCACCATCACGCTCGACGCGCCAGCGGCCAGCGCCTTGGCAATGTCGCCCGACGTGCGCAGCCCGCCATCGGCGATCACCGGCACGCCCGATTTTGCCGCCTCTGCCGCGCAGTCCATAACGGCGGTCAATTGCGGCACGCCGACCCCCGCGACGACGCGGGTGGTGCAGATGGAACCCGGGCCAATGCCGACCTTTACACAGTCCGCCCCCGCATCAATCAACGCGCGGGTTGCCGCTGCGGTGGCGACATTGCCCGCGACGATGGCAACGTCCGCCGACATGGCGCGCACCGCGCGCACGGCGTCTGCCACCATCGACTGGTGACCATGCGCGGTATCAATGATGATGCAGTCACATTCGGCATCGAGCAGCGCGCGTGCGCGTTCCAACCCCTTGTCGCCAGTGGTCGTTGCCGCCGCCACGCGCAGCCGCCCGGTCGCATCCTTGGTGGCGTTGGGATAGGCAATCGCCTTGTCCATATCCTTGACCGTCAGCAGCCCGACGCAGCGATATTCCCCATCCACCACCAGCAATTTTTCGATCCGCCGCTGGTGGAGCAGGCGGCGCGCATCCTCCTGCGTCACATCGCTGGTTACGGTGGCGAGGTTGTCGCGCGTCATCAGCGCGGCGACTTTTTCATTTGGGTTTTCGGCAAAGCGCACGTCACGGTGGGTCAAAATCCCACACAGACGGCCATCATCCTCGACCACCGGGATACCCGAAATATGGTGATGTTCCATCAGCGCCAGCGCATCGGCAAGCGGCGCATCAGCGGTGATGGTGATGGGATTGACCACCATGCCCGCGACATAGCGTTTGACGCGGCGCACCGCTTGGGCCTGTTCCTCCACCGTCAAATTACGGTGCAGCACGCCGATGCCGCCCAATTGCGCCATGGCAATCGCCATCGCTTCTTCGGTCACCGTGTCCATCGCCGACGAAATAATCGGGATTGCCAGCGGAATCTGGCGGGTGAGGCGGCTGGCTACATCGACCGAGGACGGCAGGACATCCGACGCGCCGGGAACCAGCAACACATCATCAAAGGTAAGGCCGAGCCGAATTTCCATTTTGCCACTTTCTGTCCGTCAGGGCGCATCCCAATGCGCCGGTGCGGCGGTGCGGCCATAACGCCGAATCGCCAAGGTGGCGGCCCATGTAAACGCATGGCCGCCGATTATCTAGTGCTGCCGCTGGCGGCTAGTCTGCGCTATTGCTGGCCGGATGGGTCGCCAGATTGGCGAAATGCCGTGCAAGCGCGATGTGCAAGTCGCCATCATCCGCCGCGCCGCCGAGCGGGACGGCATCGGTCAGTTCGTCATTGGGGGCATGATATGGCCCCTCCAGATAGGCTTCGAGCGGGGCCATGTCCGAAAAACTGCCCCCCGCCATGATGGAGGGGACACCCGCTGCGCCCAATGCCCAGCCATCCTGCCGCCGGATAAAGGCGTTGGCGTCCAAGTCGCTGTCCACGGCGCGGCCCAGCGCGCGCGCCACAGCGTCGATTTCGGCATCATAGGGGTTGGCACCGCGCCCGACGATGGCCATCGGCGCGCCGCGCGGTGCAATAGCCACCGTATCGATGTTAAGCGCGATGGTGATTTTATTGAGCGGCACCGTCGGGTGCGCCGCATAATGATAAGCGCCGAGCAGGCCTTGTTCCTCCGCCGTTGTGGCGATGAGGATGACATCCCGGTCCATCGGCGTGCCCTGCCCCAGACGGCGCGCCACCGCGATCATCGTTGCAATCCCGCTCGCATTATCGACCGCACCGTTGCAGATGCGATCTTCGCTGCCCGCCGGACGACATTCGCCCAGATGGTCCCAATGGCCGGTAATCAGCACCGCGCCCGCATCACTATGGCTGCCCGGGCGGCGCGCAACGACATTATAGCTGTTGAAATCGCGGCGCAGCGTAGTCACCTGCACATTGGCGCGCGGGCCAAGGTCTATGGCGGCAAAATCATCTGCCGCCATATGGGCCAGCACGTCCGCCCCATCCCGCCCCGACAGGCTGAATAAGCGCGCGAGCGTCGGGTGGTCTATCACCCCTTCGATGCGCAGCGGCAGGATGCGCGCCGCCAATTGCATCCGCCCGCCGCGATATTGGCGCTGAATCACGGCAAAGGGAAAACGGGCTGGCGGCACCGACCAGATGCCCACCGCCCCTGCTGCGGCCAGCGCGGCGCGGCGCTGTTCGGCGCTCAGCGCATTGTCGCCGGGCCTGTCATCGGTCACCATGATGGCGATTTTGCCGCGCACATCCCCCAGCACATGGCCATCAGCCCCAACGCCATGCCCCACGAAAATCAGCGACGCATCGTCCAGTTCGACGCGTCCACCCGCAGGGGCACGGTTGATGATGTGGAGACCATCGACCATGCGTCCCGCACGGTCGCGCACCATGGTCAGATCATCGACATAGCCCAGTGTCACCAATGGCACCGGCTGATACCAGCCGCCCGACACATCCGCGCCACCGACAAAGCCCGCTGCAGCAAAAGCTCGCGCAATATATTGCGCCGCCAGCGTTTCCCCCGCCGTTCCCGGCAATCGCCCGAGCATAGCATCATCGGCGAGCGCGGCGATATCCGCGCGCAATTCCGCTTCGGTTACTGGCGTGTCGGGCACAGCATTTTGCGCATGAAGGGGGGTTGCAGCGACCAGCGCGGCGGCGAGCAGGATATGGGATGCCATTTTCATCGACGCGCTTCATGCCGATGATTTCACAAGCTTGCAATATCTACATAAGTTGGCGACCAGATTGCGACGGTTGCATTTGCCATCCAGAGGCTTAGCCTTGCTGAATGCTGGAATGAGCAAGGGGAAGATTCATGTACGCGGTATTGCCAATATTTGCCCTTTTCGCGGTCATATTTTTGTTCGCGGCGGTCAAAATGGTGCGACAGGGCTATAATTATACCATCGAACGCTTTGGCCGTTTTACCAAAGTTGCTTACCCCGGCCTCACCATCATCATTCCCATCATCGAACGCGTCGGGCGCAAGGTGAATATGATGGAACAGGTGCTCGACATTCCGGGGCAGGAAATCATCACCCGCGACAATGCGATGGTGGGGGTTGATGCGGTGGTATTTTTTCAGGTGCTCGACGCGGCCAAGGCGGCCTATGAAGTCAGCGATGTTTATTTCGCGATCATGCAGCTGACCACCACCAATTTACGCACCGTCATGGGGTCGATGGATCTCGATGAAACCCTGTCCAAGCGGGATGAGATTAACGCACGGCTGCTGTCGGTGGTTGACCATGCCACCCAACCGTGGGGCGTCAAAATCACCCGCGTCGAGATAAAGGATATTCGCCCGCCCGCCGACATTTCCAACGCCATGGCGCGCCAGATGAAGGCGGAACGTGAAAAGCGCGCGGTCATCCTGGAGGCGGAGGGGCTGCGCGCTGCTGAAATTTTGCGGGCAGAGGGTGAAAAGCAAAGCCAGATTTTGCAGGCGGAGGGGCGGCGCGAGGCGGCTTTCCGCGATGCCGAAGCCCGCGAGCGTGAGGCGGAGGCAGAGGGTAAGGCCACCGAAATGGTGTCCAAAGCGATCGCCGATTCAGGTTCGCAGGCGATCAATTATTTCATCGCGCAAAAATATGTGGAGGCGGTGTCGCAATTTGCCACCTCACCCAACGCCAAGACCATCCTCTTCCCGGTCGAAGCGACCCAGCTTATCGGCACCATCGGCGGGATTGGCGAATTGGCCCGCGACGCGCTGGAGAAAAAATGATGGGCGATTTCCTGTCCACCCTGCCCATTTACGCGCTGTGGCTGATAGCCGGGCTGCTGTTGGTGTCGGCGGAAATGCTGCTGCCGGGCCTCTATTTGCTCTACATCGGGATTGCCGCATTGCTGACAGGTGCCATGGCATGGGCGCTGCCCATTGGCATCGAATGGCAGTTCGCCTGCTTTGCGCTGCTGGCGATAGCGTCGGTTTTCGTCGGGCGGCGCTGGACGTCGAGCAATGCGATTGCAAGCGATGATCCGCTGCTCAACGACCGGATCGGCCGCCTGATTGGCAGTCAGGTGGTGCTGGTTGAAGCGATTGTCGGCGGGCATGGCCGCGCGCGCGTCGGTGACAGCGAATGGAGCGTACAGGGCAGCGATGCCCCGGTGGGCAGCCAGATGCGCGTCACCGGGGCAAAGGGTAATGTCCTGACGGTCGAGCCGCTATAACGTCCGGCTATCGCCCGAATAATTTGCCGGCAAAGCCCGCCAGATCGTCGAGCGGATTGCCATCGCCGTCACGGTCGATCAGATTGGCGATCTGCCCCAGTGCATTTTCGCCGCCCAATTGCGCAACGATAGCCTGCAGATTTTCGACCGAAAGCCCCGTCGCAGCCGATGCGGTTGAAATCGTATCGCCCGGCGCCGCATGCGCCTGACCCAAAGCAGCGGTCGCGGCGCGCACCTGATCTTCGCTAAGGCCCAATTGACCCGCAATTGCGCCAATATCTATGCCGCCTGCAGCAGCGCCGCCAGCAGCACCCGCTAAATTGCCCAAAATACCGTCCAAAAGTCCCATCATATATTCCTTCGTTACTGGTTCAGCCGCGATGCCATGCCGATAATATCATCGAGCGGATTGCCATCCCCATCCATGTCGAGGATGCTGGCCAAACCGCCCAAACCGCCTGCGGGCGCGGCACGCGCAGCAGGTGCAGCAGGTGTTGCCGCAGGGGCTGCTGCTCCACCGCGCAGCACGCTGCCCAAAATATCGCCGAGCGCACCGCCCAATCCGCCAGCCGGCGCTGCGGGCGCAGCCGGGGTTGCCGCCGCGCCGCCCGCTTGCCGCGCCAGATAGCCAGCGACCAGCATCGCGACGATGGGGAGCAGGCGTTGCAAAGTTTCTGAATCGATGCCCGTCACACGCGACGCCTGATCCGCGACGGTCCGGCTGACATCCTTATTCCCGAAAATGGCGGCGAGCACATTATTGCCCTGTCCCACCGGCGTCGGCTGTGTGCCCACAACCGCATCGAGCAAGCCGCCACCCCCAAGACTGCCGAGCAAGCCACCTAGTCCCGACAGACCTTCGGGATGAGCATTTGCCTGCCCTTTGAAACCGCCCAAAATGGCCGGAAGCAGCGCCGCCGCCCCCGCCGATGCAACGGCGGGCGGAATGCCCAATTCATTCGCTGCAGCGTTGAGCGCACCCGAACTCGCCAGCATTTCGGCAATATCCATCCACATTCTCCTGTCAAAACGGCATCGACCCTTGCGGGGTGCATGTGATGCGCCATAATGTGCGTTGCGACGGCCTGACGCAACCGTCCGACAAGATTTTGCTTAGAATGGAGAAAAAATATGGGTATTTTCAGCAGCATCAGCAACGCCATTTTCGGCAGCGACGACGAATCGGCACCTGCCGCACCGGCAGCGGCCCCCGCAGCCGCCCCGCTCGACAAAAGCGCTGACCCTGTCGCGTCGACCAAGAGCGTCGATGTCCTTAAAGTGCTGGCGACCAAACCGGGCGCAGACAAGCTCAACTGGCAGACGTCCATCGTCGATTTGATGAAGCTGGTCGGGATTGATTCCAGCCTCGACAACCGCAAGGCATTGGCACAGGAATTGGGCTATGAAGGCCCGCTGGATGGCAGCGCCGACATGAACATCCGCCTCCACCGCGCGGTGATGAAGGCGATTGCCGTCAACGGCGGCGTCGTGCCGCCGCAGATGCTCGACTAATCAGCAATAGCCACAAAAAATGGGGCGTCGGCTTGTACCGGCGCCCCTTTTTTGTGCTCAAATCTTATATCGTCGAGCGCCTAAATCGTCGGCCCAGCGCCGCGCACCGCTGCATCGACATGGTCAGCGAACTGCACGAAATTGTCGACAAATTGGCTGGCAAGCTTGTGCGCCGTCGCATCATATGCCGCACCGTCCGCCCAAGTCCCACGCGGGTCGAGAATGGCGCTGTCAACCCCCGGCACCGCCACCGGCACATCAAAACCAAAGGTCGGATCGGTGCGATATTCTGCGCCATTCAGGCTGCCGTCGAGCGCCGCGTTGAGCAGCGCGCGTGTCGCCTTGATGGGCATACGATGGCCGGTGCCATAGCTGCCACCCGTCCAGCCAGTATTGACCAGCCAGCATTTCACCCCGCCCTTGGCGATACGTTCTTTCAGCAAATTGCCGTAAACGCTGGGGTGGCGTGGCATGAAGGGCGCACCAAAGCAGGTCGAAAAAGTGGCGCTGGGTTCGGTCACCCCGATTTCGGTTCCCGCAACGCGCGCGGTATAGCCCGACAGGAAATGATACATCGCCTGTTCTGCGGTCAGCCGGGCAATCGGCGGCAACACGCCATAGGCATCGGCGGTGAGGAAAATGATATTCTGCGGCACCGGCCCCAGATTATCAGCCGAGGCGTTGGGGATGAAGTCGATGGGATAGCTGCCCCGGCTATTTTCGGCCAGCGTCGCATCGTCGAGGTCGATAACACGCGTGTCGCCGTCCATGACGACATTTTCGAGGATGGTGCCGAACCGCTTGGTTGTCGCGTAAATCTCCGGCTCCGCTTCGGCCGACAGGCGGATCATCTTGGCATAACAGCCGCCTTCGAAATTAAACACCGCCGTGTCCGACCAGCCATGTTCGTCATCGCCAATCAGCGTACGGCTGGCATCGGCGCTGAGCGTCGTCTTGCCGGTGCCGGACAGGCCGAAAAATACCGCCGTATCCCCCTTGGGGCCGATATTGGCCGAACAATGCATCGGCATGATGCCCTTTGGCGGCAGCAGATAATTGAGCAGGCCAAAGACGCTCTTTTTCATTTCACCGGCATAGGCCGTGCCGCCGATCAGGATCAGCTTTTCGGTAAGATTGACCGCGATGACGGTTTCACCACGCGTGCCATGGCGCGCAGGGTCCGCGCGGAAACTGGGCAGGTCGATAATCGTATATTCAGCGATGAAATTGGCGAGTTCCGTCGCGCTCGGCCGGCAAAGCATGGTGCGGATGAACAGGCTGTGCCACGCATATTGCGTAATCACCTGCACATTGACGCGATGTTCGGCCTGCGAACCGCCGAACAGATTTTGGACATAGAGTTTTTCGTGCCCATTGAGCGCGGTCAGGAAATCCGCCTTGAGCGCTGCAAAATGTGCGGGGCTCATTTCGACATTGGTTTTGCCCCACCAGATTGTTTCTTCGGTGGTCGCGTCGCGCACCATGAACTTGTCATTGGCCGAACGGCCCGTGTGCTTGCCGGTGGCGACGACAAAGGCACCGTCGCGCGACAATTGCCCTTCCTGATTGGCAATCGCCTGTTCAATCAGCGGCGCTGTGCCAAGGTCCGTCAACAGCCGCGCCGTCGTGGCTATGGCTTCTCCCGCGACCGTCAGGCCCATGTCGATACTCCTCTAACATACGGAAAATTGGTCTGCCGCGCGCAGATGCGCGACGACTCATGCGCCCGATAGAGGGGGGGGCGGCCAAGGTCAAATAAGCGACACAAAAATGCGGCCAAATCGGCGCAGCAACGCCCCCTTGCCGCGCCCCGTATCGATGCGCTAAATCGCGCTGCCACCCGGCCCTAACGCCTTTTCGTCAAGGATACCAATGACCGCCACCATCGCCCTGGTCGATGATGATCGCAACATTCTGACATCGCTGTCGATTGCGCTGCAGGCGGAGGGATTCGCCACCCGGCTCTACACCGATGGTGAAAGCGCGCTCAAGGCGTTGAGCGCCAGTCCCGCCGACCTGGCCATTTTTGACATTAAGATGCCGCAGATGGACGGGCTGGAATTGTTGCGGCGGCTGCGCGAAAAAAGCGCGATGCCGGTCATTTTTCTGACCAGCAAGGATGATGAACTGGACGAAGCGCTCGGCCTCGCCATGGGCGCGGATGATTATGTCGCCAAACCATTTTCGCAGCGTTTGTTGATCGCGCGCATCCGAGCCATTTTGCGCCGCGTCGAATATCAGCAAACGCACGGGCTGGTCAGCGAACCGGCGGCGGAAACGGCAGTGCTTGAACGCGGGCGGCTCAGCATCGATGCTGCGCGCCATAAAATATTGTGGGACGAAAAGCCGGTTTCGCTCACCGTCACCGAATTTCTGATCCTGGAGGCATTGGCGCAGCGCCCCGGCGTTGTAAAAAGCCGCAACCAGTTAATGGATGTTGCCTATCATGACGATATTTTCGTCGATGACCGCACCATCGACAGCCATATCAAACGCATCCGCCGAAAATTTCGTGTCGTTGACCCGCAATTCGACGGCATCGAAACCCTTTATGGCGCGGGCTACCGTTTTGGTGAAGAAGGATGAGGGACGGGGCCGCCCGCCGCCGCTGGTGGGTGCCGCTGCACTGGCGGATTTTGGCGGTCAATATTTTCGTCATCGCGCTGCTCGTCGGCGGTTTCCTCTACCTCGACGGCTATCGCCGCCATTTGATCGAGGAACGGCAGGAGCGGCTGACGCAGAGTTTGCTCCTGCTCAATCAGGCATTGCTCGACGCTCCGGTGGCGCGCCACGGTGCGATTTTGTGGCGCTATGCGTCGGTCACCCATTCGCGCATCCGCCTTTATGACGAGGGGACGGGCGCCCTCAGGCTCGACAGCTTTGCCATGGGCCCGCCAACTTATGCGCTGCGCGATCCGGCGGCGCAGGGGCTGAACCGCCATGCGGCACGTGCGCTCGACCGCATCCTCGATTGGGTGGTGCGCGCGCTGCCGCCCGAACAATATATCGAGCCGGCGGCAGATGTTGCGCGCAACTGGCCCGAATTGCGCGCGGCCAACGGCGCACCGGGGCGGATCGCCATGCGTTATCGCTTTGCCCCCGACCGCACGCCGATGCTGTCGGTCGCCATCGCCAGCCCGCGCGGTGACATATTGATGCTGGTCAACGCGCGCGATGTGACGCGCAATGTGCGCGCCGAACGATTTGAACTGGGGCTGATTTTGGCGGCGGTAACGATATTATCCACGCTGCTATCGTTATTTTTGGCGCGCACCATCGTCCAGCCGTTGCGATTGCTGGCAGATGCCGCGACCCGGGTGCGATTGGGGCGCGCGCGCGATGTTGCCGTGCCGCGCCTGCCCAGCAGAGGCGATGAAATCGGTCAATTGGCCCGCACCTTGAGCGACATGACCGACGCCATGCACGCGCGGATTGACGCGGGGGAGGCCTTTGCCGCCGATGTTGCGCATGAGCTTAAAAACCCGTTAGCCTCGCTTCGCAGCGCGCTGGAAGGGTTGGAGCGGGTGGACAAGCCCGCGCTGCGCCAGCAATTATTCGCCATCGCGCGCGATGATGTCTGGCGGCTCGACCGGCTGATCAGCGATATTGCAGAGGCGAGCCGGGTCGATGCCGAATTGTCGCGCACCCGTTTTGAACGTGTCGATATGGGGGCGTTGATTGATGATATTGTGGCGGCGCGCCGGTCGCTCCGGCAAGATGGCGCGCCCGATTTCGCCTTTGCCCGCCCGCGTATCGGTGCAACCATGGTGTTGGGTGAAGCATTTCGCCTGACCCGCGTTATCGAAAATCTGCTCGACAATGCAGTCTCCTTTTCCCCGCCGGGCGGCATCGTGCGTATCGACGCGACGCTGGCGCATGGCGATGTCATCGTGCGGGTGGAGGATGAGGGGCCGGGCGTCCCGCCACAGGCGCGCGAAGATATTTTCCGCCGTTTCCATTCGGTGCGCCCCAAGGGGGAGGAATTTGGCCGCCATTCGGGCCTCGGCCTCGCCATCGCGCGAACGATCATAGAGGCACATGATGGCTCGATTGTCGCGCTCGACCGGCCCGACAATGCGCAGGGTGCCTGTTTCGAACTGCGCCTGCCTGCCGCGATCGAATGACTAACGGCGCAACGATACAGGGGAGCGCGGTCGCCATCGACGGGCGGGCGTTGATCCTCGCCGGTGCGCCGGGCAGCGGCAAGAGCAGCCTTGCCCTGCAACTCATCGACCGTGGGGCGATGCTGATCAGCGATGATCTGGTACGAATATCCCCGGTGGGCGGTTGGCCGCATGCCGTCCCGGCAGAACGTCAGGCGGGCAAGCTGATGCTGCGCGGGCTTGGCCTCATCACCCGTCCGGCGACAATTGCGCCCTGCCCCTTGTCGATCGTCATCCAATTGGCTGATGAAACCGACGATGCGATTGGCGGCTTTGGGCCGATTTGTGGCACTATGCTGCCCTGTGTCACTTTGGCACCGCACCGCCATGATGGTGCCATCATGATAGAGGTGGCGCTGGAGCAATGGGGGCTGTAGGGTCAACCCATGGCCCTCGCCCCTCCTGCCCATGGACAGATAATGCTGGTGACCGGCCTGTCGGGGGCTGGCAAATCCACCGTGCTACGCGCGCTGGAGGATCTGGGCTGGGAAACCGTCGATAATCTGCCGCTGCGCCTGCTCCGCCCCTTGCTCGCCACCCCCAATGGCATGGCGGAGGGGGAGGTTGCACGCCCGCTCGCCATCGGGGTGGACAGCCGGACGCGCGGGTTCAGCGCCGATGCCATCGTCCGCGCGATCAAGCAGTTGCGCGACAATGCGGGCATCCCGCTCGCCACCTTGTTCGTCGATTGCGCGGGCAGCGAATTGGAACGCCGCTATTCCGAAACGCGCCGCCGCCATCCGCTTGCGTCGCGCGGGCGGCGAGGGGGCCGTGCGCCTCGGCGTGATCGCGCGCAGCAGCGAGGATGTGCTGCGCTTCAGCCGCGCGCTCCAGTCGGTGCGCGAGTTCGTGGCCGCCGAATGGGGCTACC
>CALFXW010000240.1 GCA_937957805.1 uncultured Sphingopyxis sp. | reverse complement strand
GTTGTGCGGCTGATGCACGACGCTGCGGCGTGGATGGCCGCCGCTCTTACTTTTGGTGTTGCTTCGTTCGTTGCCGCGCCGCCTCCGGCGCACGCGATCACGGTCTATTGCACCAACTGCTCGACCGTGTTTTCGCAGGCCACGCAGGTGGCTATGGTCAAAATATTCCTCGCCCGTCGCCGCCTCTATTACCAGACCGAGCACGACATAAGCTGCATTGCTATAGCCAAATTGTGCGCCGGGCGCGAACATCGGGGCGTCGTTGGCAAACAGCGGCAAATAATCCACTAGCCTATCGAGCGGGATGCTGCTCGCCCTGTCGTGCCCCTCTTCAAAATTGCCGATGCCCGAACGGTGCGTCAAAAGTTGTTCGATGGTCACCCCCTCTGCCACCGCCTGATTGGGATAGGTGGGGAGATGCCGGACCAACCGGTCACTGAGCGCGACCCGACCCGATTCGATGAGCCGCATGATTGCCACAGCGGTGAACATCTTGCCGATGGAGGCAAGGTTGAACCGCGTATCGCCACGATTGCGCACCCGAAATTCGCGGTTGGCCATACCATATGCCTGATGGAAAATGGCTTGCCCATTTTGCGCCAGCAATATGGTGCCGGCAAAATCATCCTGCTGTTCCAGATTGCGGAGGAACGTCCCCAATCGGGCGACCATAGCATTGGCCGCAACCGGTCGAGCCGCCGCCCGGATTGGCGGTGTGAGCGTCAACGCAAGCGCACCCCCCAACAGGGTGCGGCGGTTCAGCCCGCCATGCCGCGCGTTGCGCCCGTCGTCTTTCACCATAAAATCCCCGATTCTGCTTGACCAAATCGCGCAGCAATTTATGTAGGCACTTACATATGTCAAGCCGATCCGCAAATTCTGTCCCGCTGGACTATTCGAAAAGCTGCGGTGGCGCAGCATTGGGCGCACGTCTGCGCCGCGCGTCGGAGGTGATCGACCGCCAAGCGACGCTCATTTATCAAATGTTTGGCACCGAATTTGAACAGAGATGGTATGGCATCCTCAACCTCCTCCACCGTTTTGGCGGACTGACGGTGGGGGAGATTGCGGCATCGCTGTGCATCAGCCATGTCGCGGTGGTACAAGCGCGCGCGTCGCTCGAATCGCGACAGTTCATCAAGTCAAAAACAGATATCAACGACAGCCGACGGCGCATCCTGTCCCTGACATCGCAAGGGCGGGCGCTGGTCGAACATTTGATGCCGATTTGGCAGCATATGGACGATGCAGCACGCGCACTGAATGCCGAATCGGGCGATCTGGTGGCGACGCTGGACGCGCTGGAAGATGCACTGGCCCGTCAATCGCTGGTGGATCGGGTGATGAAGCGAACATCGCTGGCGTGACGAAACGTCCGCCGCTTCCCTCTCCGTCGCCATGTTTGTGCCGACACAGGGGGATTATCGGTGCCACCCGTGCTCAAAGCATCGCCGCCATCCCCTCCCAAATTTTGTTCACCGCCTTCAAAGGGCGGATCATCACCTTGAAATCGCTGATTTCCCCGGCTTCATTCCAGCGGATGATGTCCACCCCGTTGATGAAAATGCCGTCGAGCGTGAGGGTGAATTCGAGCATCGCACAATCACCGTCGATGATTTCGCGGACATAGGTGAAATCCCGCTGCGCGCCCAAAACCCGCGATGCGGCGTCGAGATAGGCGAAGGTCTTGGCGCGCCCGACCTGCGGCGTGTGGACGACCGGCGAATGAAAGACCGCATCCTCGGCCAGCAAGGCCATCAGCCCGTCCGCACCCTTGCCATCGGCCATATATTTGTGCCAGCGGGCCACCCCTTCGCGCGCGCGGCTCATGCGCGGTTCGCCTGATGGTTCAGCGTCGGGCATCCAAGGTTAAACATGATTTTCCCTACATTATATCAATATCTTGCCACAGATGCGCGCTTCATGGGCCAAGAGCCAGCTTTTTGTTTCAACTCCGCGCCCGGCGGAATAATTTTCCCCCGCACCCGCTGCCAACACGCGGTGACAGGGGATGAGGATGGGAAAGGGGTTGTGTGCGCAGGCCCCGCCGATGGCGCGCGCGCTGCTGGCGCACATCCGTGCCAGCGCGCCATAGGTCAGGGTTTCGCCATAGGGGATGGCGGCAATCGCATCGCGCAACACTGTACCGCGCGCGCTTTTGGCGGGGCGTAGCGGCAGGTCGAAAATTTGGCGTTTGCCGTCGAAATATTCCCGCAATTGCTGCACGGCGGCGCTGATCGGCGCGCTTGGCGCATCGCTTGCCGCCCAATAATCGCTGCACGGGGCGATGTGCACTGCCCATAGCATTTCTGCATCGCCCGCCAGCAAAATATCACCGATGGGGCTTGCCATTCGGCGGATAAAGGGCGCATCGCTTGCCATCGCGCCATGGTGCCGCAAAGCGCGGGGCGGGGCAATATCGGCGCATTTGCGCTATGGCACGCTTCGCCTTATGCAATGACCAGATGGTGGCGGAAACAGCGCATTTGCGCCATTTTTGCGTCACGACCGGGCGGGAAGGATGACGTCATGAAGATAAAGATCGACATTGACTGCACACCGGCGGAGGCGCGCGCCTTCCTCGGCCTGCCGGATGTTACGCCGCTCCATGCGCTCTATGTCGCGCGGATGGAGGAAATGGTGAAGGATGGGGTGACACCCGATATGGTGGCCGCGATGGTCAAAAGCTGGTCGACGCTGGGCGATGCGGGGATGGGCATGTTCCAAAACTTCCTGAGCCAGATGGGTAGCGCCAAGCGTTAAATCAGTATGACCGATACGATTTTTGCGCTGTCATCGGGGCCGCCGCCCGCCGCGCTGGCATTGATGCGGGTGAGCGGGCCGCATGCAACCGTCGTTTTGCGCGCACTATGCGGCAAATTGCCCGCGCCGCGCCGCGCGGCCTTGCGCAATCTTTGTTGGGACGGCGCTCTGCTCGACAGCGCGCTGGTGCTGCATTTTCCAGGGCCCCATAGCGCGACGGGGGAGGATGTGGTCGAACTCCACCTCCATGGTTCGCGAGCGGTGGTGCGCGCGGTGGAGCGGGCGCTCGCCGCCATGCCGGGGCTGCGCGCGGCACAGCCGGGCGAATTTACGCGCCGCGCGCTCGAAAATGGGCGGCTCGAACTGACCGAGGCGGAGGGGCTGGGCGATCTGCTCGCAGCGGAAAGCGAGAATCAGCGCCGCGCCGCAATGCTACTGGCGGGTGGGGGATTGGCACGCGCGGTGGGCGCGTGGCAGGCGCAATTGCTAATGCTTTCGGCGCGGGTGGAGGCGCTGCTCGACTTTGCGGATGAGGAGGATGTTGCTGCTGACGATGCAGAAATGTCCAATATAAACAATCTAATAGATGAAATTTCGACGTCATGGCGGCAATGGCTGGCGCGCCCACGCGGCGAAAGGTTGCGCGATGGCATATTGGTTGCCATCGCCGGGCCGCCCAATGCCGGCAAATCGACCCTGCTCAACGCGCTGGCGGCGCGCGATGCGGCGATCGTCTCCCCCATCGCCGGGACAACGCGCGACATAATCGAAGTGCCGCTGGCGCTTTCGGGCGTCGCTTTTCGCTTTGCGGATAGCGCGGGGCTGCACATGGGCAGCGATGATGTGATTGAGGCGGAGGGGATGGCGCGTGCCCGCACCCTCATTGATCAGGCCGACCTGTTGCTGTGGCTGGGTGATGGCGCCGATGCGCCGGAACATCGCGCGCGGGCAATTGTCGCGGCCAAGGCTGATTTGCGCGAGAATGACGCTAATTGGCCAAAAAAGGCCGGGGCGGCAGATATTATTCTTTCGGCGCAAACCGGCGATGGGATGGGGGCATTGGTCGATTGGCTGGTGGCGCAAGCGGCGGATTTATTGCCGCGCGAAGGCGAAGTGGCGCTGAACGCGCGCCACCATGCGGCGCTGACGGCGGCATATGCTGCATTGGCTGATGCGCGGCAGGATGATCCATTATTGCTTGCCGAATCGCTGCGCGCCGCGCGCATATCCATAGATGCGATTACCGGACAGGCAGGGACGGAGGAAATGCTCGACACGCTATTTTCGCGCTTTTGCATTGGAAAATAAGGATAAAATGACAGTTTGCGCGGTGTAGCGCCAATGTTCCACGTGGAACAAGCAAGTCGAATTGTCATCCCCGCAGAGGCGGGGATACGGGTATCCATCGCCCAGCCTCGTCATGCTGAACTTGGTTCAGCATCCATAGTCAGGTGTGTTTGAACCCCGCCCCGTTCGTATCGAGCGTGTCGAGATAGGAACGGGGGCGGTGCGCTTGAACCCATGTTTCACACAGAGGCGCAGAGGGAAAATCCCCCTCCCGTTTACGGGAGGGGGTTAGGGGTGGGGTTATTTCTAACCGGGGTGGGTGCTATTGATACTGGATCGGCATATGGTCGTCCCGACCCCCGAACTGGAACTCTACTGTCGGGGACTGCTGGGGACGGCCCACGCTTGTTTCCGTCCACAGGAATGACAAAGGGGGCGGCATCCGTTCTTATCTCGACACGCTCGATACGAACGGAATTGGGGCCTATCCGTTAATCCGTTCGTGTCGAGCGAAGACGAGACACGAGCGAAGACGAGGCACGAGCGAATCTAATGCCCCTGCGAACGCAGGGGCCTAGGTCACATACCCATAAACAGGATTCCCAAGCGGCGTGAGTTCTGATTCAGT
>CALFXW010000239.1 GCA_937957805.1 uncultured Sphingopyxis sp. | reverse complement strand
TGCACAACAGCCATTACGCCCAATCAACTGGTGCAGTCGTCTTCTGAAAATGACATTTGGTATCTCTCATAAACGGATGTTTTTGAGAGAACTATCTTCGGCCTTCACACGCACGAAAGGCGGCGAAGCTCCGCCGTTAATCCGTCCGCCGGAGATCTCGCCCAGGCAGGCTGAAGGCCGAGCAAGCCTGACAGGCCCGAAAAGCCCGGCACGGGCGTCGGCGGCGATGACGGCGGCGGCATTATCCAGGGTTGATGATGGAAGTGGAGGATATCGACAACCTCTCGCGCAACCAAGACATCGCGGTCGGACTGCAAGTGATCTTGAAGCCACGGGCCCGTCCCACCCCGACATGGACCTCGATGCCCGAACGGACGTTAGATTTCGAGTTCTAGGCGTTCTGCGATGAAGGTTGGATCCCAGCCGGGATTGAAAGTGTCGACGTGGGTGAATCCGAGCCGCTCGTATAGGCCACGCAGGTTCGGGTGGCAGTCGAGCCGCAGCTTGGCGCACCCCTGCGTTCGCGCGGCATGGCGGCAAGCCTCGATCAGCGCGGAGCTGACACCCCGGCCCGCATGTGTCCGTCGCACCGCGAGCTTGTGCAGATATGCGGCCTCCCCCTTGAGGGCGTCGGGCCAGAACTCGGGATCCTCGGCCGACAAGGTGCAACAGCCGACGATGCCGTCGCTGCAACTCGCGACTAGGAGCTCGGATCTCAGGACGAAGGTCTCCGCGAATGTCCGGTCGATCCGCGCGACGTCCCAGGCGGGCGTTCCCTTGGCGGACATCCACGCCGCAGCGTCGTGCATCAGCCGCACAACCTCGTCGATATCACCCGAGCAGGCGACCCGAACGTTCGGAGGCTCCTCGCTGTCCATTCGCTCCCCTGGCGCGGTATGAACCGCCGCCTCATAGTGCAGTTTGATCCTGACGAGCCCAGCATGTCTGCGCCCACCTTCGCGGAACCTGACCAGGGTCCGCTAGCGGGCGGCCGGAAGGTGAATGCTAGGCATGATCTAACCCTCGGTCTCTGGCGTCGCGACTGCGAAATTTCGCGAGGGTTTCCGAGAAGGTGATTGCGCTTCGCAGATCTCCAGGCGCGTGGGTGCGGACGTAGTCAGCGCCATTGCCGATCGCGTGAAGTTCCGCCGCAAGGCTCGCTGGACCCAGATCCTTTACAGGAAGGCCAACGGTGGCGCCCAAGAAGGATTTCCGCGACACCGAGACCAATAGCGGAAGCCCCAACGCCGACTTCAGCTTTTGAAGGTTCGACAGCACGTGCAGCGATGTTTCCGGTGCGGGGCTCAAGAAAAATCCCATCCCCGGATCGAGGATGAGCCGGTCGGCAGCGACCCCGCTCCGTCGCAAGGCGGAAACCCGCGCCTCGAAGAACCGCACAATCTCGTCGAGCGCGTCTTCGGGTCGAAGGTGACCGGTGCGGGTGGCGATGCCATCCCGCTGCGCTGAGTGCATAACCACCAGCCTGCAGTCCGCCTCAGCAATATCGGGATAGAGCGCAGGGTCAGGAAATCCTTGGATATCGTTCAGGTAGCCCACGCCGCGCTTGAGCGCATAGCGCTGGGTTTCCGGTTGGAAGCTGTCGATTGAAACACGGTGCATCTGATCGGACAGGGCGTCTAAGAGCGGCGCAATACGTCTGATCTCATCGGCCGGCGATACAGGCCTCGCGTCCGGATGGCTGGCGGCCGGTCCGACATCCACGACGTCTGATCCGACTCGCAGCATTTCGATCGCCGCGGTGACAGCGCCGGCGGGGTCTAGCCGCCGGCTCTCATCGAAGAAGGAGTCCTCGGTGAGATTCAGAATGCCGAACACCGTCACCATGGCGTCGGCCTCCGCAGCGACTTCCACGATGGGGATCGGGCGAGCAAAAAGGCAGCAATGACGCCGTGGCACATTGGCGACTTCCACGTGGAAGTTTCACCGAGCTGACTCGGCTGGAGCATGGGCTTGGTCATGATGCGGTCCTTCGAGTCGAAAAGCCCGGCAACCGATAATGGCTTCCGGGCAACCTTATATGAAGAAATGTCGCATGAACGGCCGACTATGGCAAACATAAACGCCAATTTGGTAGCAAAAAGCCCGCGCGAGAGTAGCGTCGCAACTGTTTGAGATTCATGATGAAAGGCGTCGCGTTAATGAAGACTCACCGTGGCGCAGCGGCAACGCATCCAACACCCAGCGACGAACAGGCGACCGCCGTCAGGGCGTCAGGTAACGGATCACTGGATCGGCATATCCGCCGCACGATCTTTGCCCCCTTGGACATGGCAGGCACCGACTTTTTGCGGCTCGACATTTCAGCATCGAATGTCGCCACCGGCTATTTGCGTGCGGTTGAATTTCCCGGCCAATGGCAGAGCAATATCCTGCAACTGGGCAGGCGCGGCGACCCGTCTGGTGGCAGCTATTCGACAGCCCCGGACATGCTTCGTTTTGCCAGCGCGCTACAGCGCAACCAGCTGCTCCGTCCCGAAACCACCCGTCAAATGACGATGGGGCGTTACCCCTATAGCAAGGGGCTTTATGGCTATGGCGTCAGTGAAGAAATGGCGAATGGACACCGTATCTATGGCCATAGCGGCGGGCATTACGGCATTGCCGACGAACTGCTGATTTTTGAAGATCTGGGGATAACCGCAATCATCCTGACCAATTGTGATGTCGATGCCTATTTCGCCATCGCCAATTGGTTGAAACGCGAATTGGTCGGCGAAACCGCCTCCACCCGCGCCTATTGGCAAAGCCGTGCGGTGATTGAAACCACGATAGCCGGTGGGCAAGCCGCAGGCCGGGCTGCGGCGGCGCAGAGCGCGGAATTGCGCGAAATTGTCATCGCGCTCGCCGGGCAAAAGGCGCTGCATCGCGGGGAGAATGCAGCCGGCATGGCGTTGCTGTTGCTCAATCGAGAATTATTTCCCCAATCGTCGGAGGCAGTCTTGAACCTCGCCACCGCATATCGCGTCACCGGTGATATTGGCAACGCCCGGACAGCCTATGCCGACTATCTCGTCATGGAACCAGAGGATAGCGAAGCACGCCAAATGCTCACTCGCATGCAATGACGGGGGCGAAATAGCACCACGCGCATCCCGCGCCCTATAGTATCGCGACGACGAGCGGCTGCACTTCGTGCCAGCCTTCCCACACCATTTTAAGCGCGACATAGAGGATGACGACGAGGCCGAACCACGCAATCCAGCGATAACGTTCGATATATTGCGCGATGATGTTGGCCGCGATGCCCATCAGCGCGACCGCGAAAATCAGCCCGACGATTAATATGCCGGGGTGTTCGCGTGCGGCACCGGCAACGGCGAGCACATTATCCAGGCTCATCGACACGTCGGCGACCGCGACCCCCCAAGCGGCAGCGGCAAAGCTTTTGCCTGCGGGCAAGCCCGAACGCTCATCGCCCGATATTTCGGGGGAACCGGGCGAATCGCCCGCGCCATGCCCCTTGATGTCGCGGTACATGCGCCACGCCACCCACAGGAGGAGCAACCCGCCCGCCAGCACCAGCCCGACGATGCCGAGCAGCCAGGTCACCATCAGCGCAAAGATGATGCGCAGCACCAGCGCGGCGAGCACGCCGATCAAAATCACCTGTTTGCGCTGTTTGGCGGGCAAACCGGCGGCAAGCGCGCCGACGACAATTGCATTGTCGCCCGCGAGCACCAGATCGATCAGCAAAACCTGCATGAACGCCGCAAAGGCCGCTGGTTCGGTGATATTGGAAAAATCATGGACGATAGCCGCCCAGATTTCGGCCGGGCCGCCCAAGGCTGGGGCGGCGGCGTGGGCTGCGATGGCAAGCATATCAAACATCGGATGGATCCTACAGGTTCCCTATTGGTTCATCGTGTCGAAGAAATCTTCGTTGGTTTTGCTGTTCTTCATCTTGTCGAGCAGGAATTCCATCGCATCGACGGTGCCCATCTGCATCAGGATGCGGCGCAGCACCCACATTTTGGTGAGCTTATCCTTTTCGACCAGCAATTCTTCCTTGCGCGTCCCTGATTTGCCGACGTCAATCGACGGGAAGATGCGCTTGTCCGAAACCTTGCGGTCAAGGACGATTTCGCTGTTACCCGTGCCCTTAAACTCTTCGAAAATCACTTCGTCCATCTTGGAACCCGTGTCGATGAGCGCGGTGGCGATGATGGAGAGCGACCCGCCCTCCTCTATATTGCGCGCGGCACCGAAAAAACGCTTGGGCCGTTGCAGCGCATTGGCATCCACCCCGCCGGTCAGCACCTTGCCCGACGATGGAACCACCGTGTTGTAGGCGCGGCCAAGCCGGGTAATCGAATCGAGAAGGATGACCACATCCTTTTTATGCTCGACCAGACGCTTTGCCTTTTCAATAACCATTTCAGCGACTTGCACATGTCGGCTGGCCGGTTCGTCAAAGGTGGAGCTGATGACTTCACCCTTCACGCTGCGCTGCATGTCGGTGACTTCTTCGGGGCGTTCATCGACCAACAGGACGATCAGGAAAACCTCTGGATGATTGTCGGTGATCGCCTTGGCAATATTTTGCAGCAGCACGGTTTTACCGGTGCGCGGCGGCGCGACGATCAGCGCGCGCTGCCCCTTGCCCTGCGGGGATATGATGTCGATGACGCGTGCCGACATGTCCTTTTGCGTCGGGTCGAGCGTGTCGAGCCGCAGCCGCTCATCGGGGTAAAGCGGGGTCAGATTGTCGAAATTGACGCGGTGGCGCACCGCTTCGGGTTCGTCATAATTGACCTTGATCAGACGGGTGAGCGCAAAATAACGTTCCCCATCCTTGGGCGCGCGAATTTCGCCCTCCACCGCGTCGCCGGTGCGCAGGCCAAAGCGGCGCACCTGATTGGGGGAGAGGTAGATGTCATCTGGCCCAGCCAGATAATTGGCCTCCGCCGAACGCAGAAAGCCAAAGCCGTCGGGCAATACTTCGATCGTGCCCGAACCGATGATTTCTTCGCCATCTTCGGCCATGGCTTTCAGGATGGAGAACATCAGATCCTGCTTGCGCAGGGTCGATGCACCCTCGACACCCAATTCTTCGGCCATTTCCACCAGTTCGGCGGGAGCCTTTTTCTTCAAATCTTTCAAATGCATAATCTAATTCCGGTGGAAAATCGCGCTTGGCCCGGCAGCGTCATGGCTGAAATTGGGTCGATAGGGGATGGAGAATCCGGCGCGTTGGTTTGGATATGGTTGCCGGCCCGTTGGCCGGTTGCCTTGCTCTAGGCAGGGGGAAGGGGGCTGTCAACGCCGCGCCGGTTTACCGGCGGGAAAGGCCGGAAATAGCCCTCGCCCCTTTAGGGGAGAGGGTTGGGAGAGGGGTTAGAATATCTGCGCCTCTCCCGCGAAACATGGTTCAAACGCACCGCCTGCCCATGGATGCTGAAATAAATTCAGTATGACGAAGTTTGAGAGGGTGTTCGTGTCGCGCGAGGTCGAGACACGCAAGGTGTGGTTTTACGGCCTAGGCCGCCGCGCGCGACGCGGTGCCGGACGAACCGGAAAGGGTGGAGAGCCACGCGCGGGCGAGGCGCTGTGCCTCTGCAATTTCTTCACGCTCCATCTCGCTGGCGATTTCGGCGCGCAGCGCCGCCCCTTCGCGCAAACCGGCGAGCGCGGCGAGGTTAAACCATTTATGCGCTTCGATCATATCGACATCGCAGCCATCGCTGCCGGTGGAAAAGGCCATGCCCAGTTCAAAATAGCTTTGCGCATCGCCGCGTTCCGCGCCCGCCAGATGGCCAGCAAACCCGTCGTCAAAAAGCCGTTGTGCGCGTTCCTGTGACATCGCCATTTTCTGTCCCCTAAATGCAAATTGTGCATCCGATGGGGACAAGTTGGGCAAAGATGGTCAACAAATGGTTAACGCAAAAATATTGGCCAAATTACTGGGAATGTGAATCTGTATCCGAAACTATCGTTTCGGGGTGCTGCTCCGGCCCGCTCCCCCTCCCGGCCACCCATAAGATACGATCCCGTGGGTGGCCGGGAGGGGGAGCGGGCTGGTGCCGTGCCGAAATTCGCCGAAAAGCGAATTTCGAATCAGGAGGTTACTTTCATATTATCGATAAGCCGCGTCGCCCCGATCCTTGCCGCGACAAAGATGCGCGCATTTTTGGTTGCGCTGTCACAGCTTTCGAGGCTTTCCCCATCCCGCAGGTCGAGGTAATCGACGCTGGCAAAGCCCGCTGCCAAAATCGCTGCCTTGGCCGCGCGCAGTGCATCGCCCACTTCTTCGCCTGCGACAATCGCCGCAATTGCGGTGCGTAATGCGCGCGGCAGGGCGGCGGCAGCGGCGCGGTCACCTTCGCTCAGATAGGCATTGCGGGAGGATAGGGCGAGCCCGTCACCTTCGCGCACCGTCGGCACGCCGATGATTTCGACCGCCAGGTCAAGGTCACGGGTCATCCGCCGGATGATCGCCAATTGCTGCCAATCCTTTTCGCCAAATAGCGCAAAATCGGGCGCAACCTGATGGAAAAGCTTGGTGACGATGGTGGCCACCCCGTCAAAATGCCCCGGCCGCGCCGCGCCGCACAGCACACTGTCCAACCCCGCCACGCTGACCCGCGTGCTATGCCCTGCCGGATAGATGACCGAAACCGGCGGCGCCCACAGCAGCGAGACCCCGGCATCGAGCAATTTTGCCGCATCCGCCGCCTCTGTCCGCGGATAAGCGTCAAAATCCTCATTCGGGCCGAATTGCGCCGGATTGACGAAGATGGAGGTGACGACATGGCGCGCGCGCGCCTTTGCCGCCGCAACCAGCGCCAGATGCCCGGCATGGAGAGCGCCCATCGTCGGGACAAAGCCAATACCGCCCCCTTGTTGGCGCAGCGCGGCGATATGGGCGTGGAGGTCGGCAAGGTTACGGATGATTTGCATGATGGCAGCACCCATAATAGAGGCGGGGGCGAACCGAAAGCGGCAAGCTCGCCCGCCAACAATATGAATAGTGAAACCGCCGCGCATGACAGCCAACAGCCCGCACATCATCGTCTTTGCCAATGAAAAGGGGGGGACGGGCAAATCGACCTGCGCCGTCCATGTCGCGGTGGCGCTGGCGCGGATGGGCGCGCGCGTTTCGGGCATTGACCTTGACCACCGGCAGCGCAGTTTCCACCGCTACCTCGAAAATCGGGGTGAAACCGCGGCCCGCCGGAACATCAGCCTTGCCACCCCGCGCTTTGACGTATTCGGCGCGGGCAGCATCGAAAAATTGCAGGAAAAGGTTGTCGCACTCGCGGACGGGGCAGATTTCCTGATCGTCGATACGCCGGGGCGCGATGACCGGCTGGCGCGCCATATGGTGACGCTGGCGCATAGTCTGGTGACGCCGATCAACGATAGTTTTGTCGATTTCGACCTTATCGGGCAGGTCGATGGCGAAAGTTTCAAGGTCAAACGCCCCAGTTTCTATGCCGAGGCGATTTGGGAAGCGCGCAAGACGCGCGCGCTGGTCGACGGCGGGACGATCGATTGGGTGGTGCTGCGCAACCGCTTGCAAAATCAGGATGCGCGCAACATGCGCCGCGTGTCGAGCGCGCTCGACGATCTGGCCAAACGCATCGGTTTTCGCACCGCGCCCGGATTGTCGGAGCGCGTCATTTTTCGCGAACTTTTCCCCTCCGGCCTCACCCTGCTCGACCGGGGGCATTTGGGCGAACTGGGCACCAGCCATTTGACGGCGCGACAGGAATTGCGCGAAATGATGGCAGCATTGGCGCTGCCGACGAGCGGCTTTAACCCGCAATTATCGATGGGAGTTTGACCAAGGTGCACCATATTTTCCACCCGACCCTGCTGCGCGAATATGACATGCGCGGGGTGGTCGGCGACACGCTGCATGCAGCCGACGCCTTTGCAATCGGGCGCAGCTTCGGGACGATTGTCCGGCGTAGCGGGGGCAGCCGCGTTGCCATTGGCTATGACGGGCGCTTATCCTCCCCCAGCTTGGCAGAGGCCCTGTCCGACGGGCTGCGGGCGAGCGGCTGTGATGTCGTTAACATCGGGCAGGCACCGACCCCGATGCTCTATTTCGCCACCCACCATTTATCCGCCGATGGCGGCATAGAGGTAACCGGCAGCCATAACCCCCCCGATTATAATGGCTTCAAATTTGTACTGGGCGGCGCGCCATTTTACGGCGAACAGATTAAGGCGCTGGGCAGCATGGCGGCGGCGGCCGACTGGCAGGATGGCGCGGGTGCGGCAGAAAATGTCGACATCCTTGATGCCTATGTCGACCGGCTGCTGGCGGGATATGACGGCCCGGCGCTGCGCATCGGTTGGGACGCGGGCAATGGTGCGGCTGGCCCGGTGGTGGAGGCGCTGGTGCGCCGCCTGCCGGGCGAACATTTTACGCTGTTTACGCAAGTGGATGGCCATTTCCCCAATCATCACCCCGACCCGACCGAGGAAAAAAATCTGGCCGATTTGCGCGCGCTCGTCGCGGACAAGCAGCTCGATTTTGGACTGGCTTTTGACGGGGATGGCGACCGGATTGGCGCGATTGACGGGCAAGGGCGCATCATCTGGGGCGACCAATTGCTGCAAATCTTCGCCGAAATGGTGCTGAAAGACTGCCCCGGTGCGCCGATTATCGCCGATGTAAAGGCCAGCCGCGCGCTGTTTGAACGGGTGGCGGCGCTGGGCGGGCAACCGGTGATGTGGAAAACCGGCCACAGCCTGATCAAATCCAAAATGAAGGAAATTGGCGCGCCGCTCGCCGGCGAAATGAGCGGGCATATATTTTTCGCGCACCAATATTATGGTTTTGACGATGCGCTTTATGCCGCGGTGCAATTATTGCAGGCCCCGCGCATTTTGGGCCGTTCGGTGAGCGAAATGCGCGGCGCGATGGCCCCGATGGTCAATACGCCGGAACTGCGCTTTCAGATTGATGAGGCGCGCAAATTCGCGGTGGTGGACGAAGTGCTCGACCGGCTGAGCGCGGCGGGGGCCAATGTCGATCGCACCGACGGCGCGCGCGTGACGCAGGGCAGCGGCTGGTGGCTGCTGCGCGCGTCGAATACGCAGGATGTGCTGGTCGCGCGGGCAGAGGCAGCCGATGCAGCCGGGCTTGCCGAACTGGTTGCCGAAATTGACGCGCAGCTCGCCGCATCGGGCATTAAACGCGGGCCGCAAGCCGGACATTAGGCCGAACGATGGCCCCGCCGCTACCGCCGCGCTTTGCCAAATGGTTTGCGGCGCGCGGCTGGGCCTTGCGCGACCATCAAGCCGCGATGCTGGCAGCAGCAGATGCGGGCGAACATGCGCTGCTCGTCGCACCGACCGGTGCGGGCAAGACGCTGGCTGGTTTTCTGCCCGAACTTATCCGACTGGCGGGGGGGGCGGAACGAACGGGCATATCCACCCTCTATATCAGCCCGCTCAAGGCGTTGGCGGCGGATATGCAGCGCAATTTGCTGTCCCCCATCGGCGATCTGGGGCTGGATATAGAGGTGGCGACACGCACCGGCGACACTCCGCACGAGGCGCGGCGGCGGCAAAAATCCCACCCGCCCGACATTTTGCTGACCACGCCCGAATCATTGAGTCTGATGCTGGCGGACAATGATGCCGCGCATGTTTTTGCCGCAATCGACACCATCATCATCGATGAAGTGCATAGTTTTGCCAGCACAAAACGCGGTGATTTATTGTCGTTGGCGGTGGCGCGGCTCAACGCACTGCGCCCCAATTTGCGCCGTGTGGCGCTGTCCGCGACCATCGCGCAGCCCGACAAATGGCGGGACTGGATGGCGCCCGATGGTGCGGGCGAAAATGTCCGGCTGATATTGGGCGAAGCGGGCGCGCCGCCCGACATCCACATCCTCCTGCCCGAAGCGCGCGTGCCATGGGCGGGGCACAGCGGGCTATATGCGGTGCAGGCGGTGATGGAGGTTATCGCCGCGCACCGCACCAGCATTATTTTCTGCAATACGCGCGGGCTTTGCGAACTGATTTTTCAGGCATTGTGGAAGGTGAATGACAAGGGGCTGCCGATTGCCATCCACCATGGCTCGCTGTCGCGCGAAGCCCGCCAGCGCACCGAAGCGGCGATGGCGGCGGGGCAATTGCGCGCGCTGGTCGCCACCTCCAGCGTCGATTTGGGGCTGGATTGGGGCGATGTCGATTGCGTGGTGCAAATGGGCGCACCCAAGGGGGCGAGCCGGTTGATCCAGCGCATCGGGCGCGCCAACCACCGGCTGGATGTAGCGTCCAAAGCGATGGTGGTGCCGGGCAATCGTTTCGAATGGCTCGAAACCCGCGCGGCGATTGATGCGATTGCGGCGGGGGAACGCGACGTGACCCCCTTTCGTCCCGGTGCGCTCGACGTTTTGGCGCAGCATATCACCGGCTGCGCCTGCGCCGCCCCATTTGGGGAGGGGGCGCTACTGGCCGAAATCCGCCGCGCCGCGCCCTATAAAAACCTCTCCGATACCAGTTTTCAGCGCACAATCGGCTTTGTGCGCGATGGCGGCTATGCGCTTGCCGCCTATGACCGTTTCCACCGCCTCGCGCCCGCAGGCAAGGATGCAGATGGCAGCCCGATGTGGCGTATTTCCAGCCCTGCCTTTGTCCGTCAGCACAGGATGAACGCGGGCGTCATCGTCGAAGCGCCGACCATATCGGTGCGCTTCAAAAATGGCCGCAAATTGGGGGAGGTGGAGGAATATTTTGCATCCACGCTGGTGGCGGGCGATCGTTTTTTCTTTGCCGGGGTCGCGCTCGAAGTCATTGGGATGGCGGACAATGATTTGCAGGTGCGCGCCACCGCCAAATCGGCGCAAATCCCCAGCTATTCGGGCACGCGCATCGCGCTCACCACCCAATTGGCCGCAAGAGTGCGCGCGCTGATTGCCGACCCCGCGCAGTGGGCCGATTTTCCCGTTGACGTGCGCCAATGGTTGGCGGTTCAGCGCGGCAAATCGCACCTGCCCGCCCCCGATGAATTACTATCCGAGATTTTCGCGCATGAAGGGCGGCATTACTGGCTGCTCTACCCCTTTGAAGGGTGGAATGCGCACCAATCGCTCGCCATGCTGCTCACCCGGCGGATGGAGGCGGCGGGGCTGCAACCCTTGGGTTTTCAGGCCAGCGATTATGCGCTCGCCATCTGGTCGGCCAAGCCGGTCAAGGAACCCAAGCCCTTGCTTTCCAACCATATTTTGGAGGATGATTTTGCCGATTGGGTCGAACAATCGCATCTGTTGAAACGCGCCTTTCGCGATGTCGCGGTCGTCGGCGGGCTCATCGAACGGCAATTGCCCGGCAAGCGCAAAAGCGCGCGTGCGGTCACTTTTTCGACCGACCTTATTTATGATGTGCTGATGCGATACCAGAGCGACCATTTGTTGATAGAGGCCGCCTGGGCCGATGCGGCGGCGCGGCTGACCGATGTCGGGCGGCTGGGCGCGCTGCTCGAAAATGCGGCGGCGCGACTGGTCGATAAACGGCTGGACCGCGTCAGCCCCTTTGCGCTGCCGGTGATGATCGAAATTGGCCGCGAAAATGTGGCCAGCAAGGCGACCGAGGATAGTCTGATTGCTGATGCAGCGCAGGGCACGCAGGATGGGGAGGCGGCGCTGATTGCACTGGCGATGGCGGGCGAATTGCCATAGCTTGGCAGGCAATGTGGGGGAGAATATATTGATGTGTGCGCGTTTTTTATCCTTGCTGCCCGCGATAGGCGCCATTGCTGCGCTCAGCGCCTGTTCGCCGATGGGCACCCCCGCCCCCGCCCCCGCCCCGGCTGACCCCGCGACCATCCATGCGCGGATTTTGACGCTCGACACGCATCTCGACACGCCGGTGCATTTTGAACGGCGCGATTGGGATTTTGGCGCAGCGCATGATTTTTACAGCGATATGAGCCAGGTCGACCTGCCGCGCATGACCGAGGCGGGTCTGGATGGCGGATTTTTCGTCCTTTATACATCGCAAGGGCCGCTGACCGCTGATGGCTTTGCCCATGCGGCAAGCGCTGCCGAACATCGGCTCGCCGCGATAGAGGCGACGCTCAACGCCCACCGCGATACCATCACCCGCGTCACCAGCGCGGGGGAGGCGGCACGGGTCGCCCATCGTGGCGGCCATTTCGCGCTGATTTCGGTCGAAAACAGCTATCCGCTGGGTGAAAGCGTGGCGGGCCTTGCCGATTGGCGGCGGCGCGGCGTGTTGATGGCGGGGCCAGTGCATAATGGCGGCAACCAGTTCGGCGATTCGGCGAGCGGCGGGACTGCGCGCTGGGGCGGCCTCTCCCCACTTGGCCGCGCATGGGTGGCCGAAATGAACCGGCTGGGGATGGTCATCGACGCCAGCCATGCAAGCGATGCCGCGCTCACCCAGATGCTCGACCTTTCGGCGGCGCCCATCATCTTGTCGCACAGCGGCTTCAAGGCGATTTTCGACCACCCGCGCAACATCAGCGATGATCAGGCGCGCGCCATCGCCGCCAAGGGCGGGGTGATTCAGGTCAACAGCGTCTTTCTGTCGCGCCTCAACATCAGCAGCGCGCGCAGCCCGCTTTATGATCGTTTCGATAATATCGGTGCGCTCAATAATGCCGAAGTGCGCGCGCTGGGCAGCGCGTGGCGCACGCTCGACCAAAGCGAACGAGTGAATGAGGGGGATTTTGACCTGTTCATGCGCGCGCTGTTCCATTGCATCACTGTCGTCGGCGCGGACCATTGCGGCATTGGCGCGGATTGGGACGGCGGGGCGGGCATGCGCGGTTTTGAGGATATTCGCGTCGCCCCGCGCATAACAGCCGCGCTGTTGGCGCATGGTTTGAACGAGGAACAGGTGGCGCAAATTTGGGGCGGCAATGTGCTGCGCCTGCTCAATGCGGCGCAAATTGTCCGTAACAGGTTGATACAGCAACGGTAAATGCCAATGCTTGCCGTATCAAAAATTAGGGCATAGCCTTTGCTCCAATCGCCCCCTTGCAATAGCACGGGTGGCTGCATGTCGGGAGAGAGGGTCATGCGCCATTTTTTATACGCTGCCGCCGCTGGTGCGCTGATGGTGGGGAGCGCGCTTGCCGCGCAAAATGCCCCCGCCAACCCGCCACCGCCCGCCAGCAACAGCGGTCAGGTCGCGGTGTCGCTGCCAACCAGCCTGCCCGATGCCGGGTTGGTAACCCCGATGACCGTTGACCAGTCGGCCCGCTTGATGCTGCCGGTGCGGATCAATGGCGCTGGCCCCTTTCCCTTCATTGTCGATACCGGCGCGGAACGCACCGTCCTGTCGCGCGAAGTGGCGCAGCAGTTAAACCTGCCGGTCGTCGGGCGGGCGCGGGTTGTCGGCATGGCAGAGGCGGTGGAAACCAACCTCGTCGCGCCGGGTGATTTGGGGTTGGAACATCTGACGCTCGAAACCGGGGATGTGCCGACCTTTTCGCAATTTAACATCGGCGCGCCGGGGCTGATCGGCATCGACAGCCTGCAGGGGCACAAGGTGGTGATTGATTTTGTCGCCCAGCGCATCGACATCCGCCCATCCGAGGCGCGGCGGCAACAACGACGCGAAGAAAGCTTTGATGATGATGCCATCACCGTCATCGCGCGGTCGCGCGGCGGACGGATGATATTGTCCAACGCCAGCATCGACGGGCATCGGGTGGATATTATCGTCGATACCGGCGGACAGGCGAGCGTCGGCAATCTGGCGCTGCAACGGCTGGTTCAGCGCACGCAGCGGCACCCCAACGGGCTGACACCGGGTGAATTGCGCACCGTTACCGGCGGCACATTGGCGGTGCAGCGCAGCCAGATTGAACGGATCAGCGTCGGCGGGGTGGATTTTACCGCGCTGCCCGTTGCCTATGCCGATTCGCCCGCCTTTACCGAACTGGGTTTGGGCCGCCGCCCCGCGCTACTGCTCGGCATGGATGCGCTGCGCCTGTTTGACCGGATAGCGGTGGATTTTGCCAACAGGCGCGTCACCTTTGACCTGCCCGACGGGGCACGCCGCGACAATGCACAACGCTATGCAGCACGGGAAATGCCGCGCGTCCTGACCATCGCGGCGCGTTAATCGGCAGGGAAAAAGCGCGCGCGCATGGCCGAAATATCGATTGCCGGACAGATTTTGCATCCGCTGGCCGAACGCGCG
Organism: uncultured Sphingopyxis sp.; assembly: GCA_937957805.1. Lineage (GTDB taxonomy): Bacteria > Pseudomonadota > Alphaproteobacteria > Sphingomonadales > Sphingomonadaceae > Sphingopyxis. The sequence continues at coordinate 21,921 of CALFXW010000239.1, read as the reverse complement.
CTGTGGTGGCCGGCCGAGCAGGCGCTGATTATCGCCGATCTGCATCTTGAAAAGGCGAGCGCGCTGGCACGCACCGGGCAGATGCTGCCGCCCTATGATACGGTTGACACAATTGAACGGCTGACCGCGCTGGCTGCCCATTGGGACGCGCGCAAAATATATGCGCTGGGTGATAGTTTCCATGACGCTGCGGGGCCAGAGCGTCTCGGTCATGCGGCGCGCGATGCGCTGATACGATTGGCCAAGCGCGCGCAAATATATTGGGTGGAGGGCAACCATGACGCCGACGCCCAAATTGGCGATTATCTGCCCGGTGAATTATATGATGAAATGGATGTGGCAGGGCTGAAGCTGGTGCATATTGCGGGGCAGGCACCGCCCGCCCCCGGCCATGGGGAGATTTCAGGCCATTATCACCCCAAATACCGCCTGCGCCAGCGCGGGCAGATGCTGAGCCGTCCCTGTTTCCTGTTGGCGGGGCAGCGGATCATCCTTCCTGCTTTTGGTACGCTGACCGGCGGGCTGGATGCAGCAAGCGCGCCATTTGACCATTTGGGGCCGCGCGAAGCGCTGATTTGTGCGGGTAACAGCATGCATCGCTTTGCGATACATCCCCAGGTGCCGCGCGCACGCCACTATGGCAGAAATGCCGCAGTTTTGGCCAAATAATCGCCGATTGGCCTATCAGGCTTGCTTTGGCCCCTTGCCCCCCCTAAACCCTATGTTTCTGAAATCCGGTATCTTCATACAAGGTGAGCGAGCCGGATATGATGGAGAGAAATATGGCATACTCCCCCACAAAAGCGCTGTTCGGCGCACTTTTATTTTCGGCCAGCAGCCTTGCGTTGGCAACCCCCGCCTTTGCACAGGACGCCCAGCCGCAAGATGGCGCCAGCGAAGCGGCGGATGACGGCGACATCGTCGTTGTCGCACAGGGCCGTGCACAGGCGTTGAGCGATGTCCCCGTCGCCGTGTCGGCGGTAACGTCCGAAGCATTGGCCAACAGCGGTGCCAATGACATTCGCCAGCTGAACCAGATCGCCCCCTCTTTGCTCGTTTCCTCCACCGGCACCGAAGCCAATGGTTCGGCGCGTATTCGCGGCGTCGGCACGGTTGGCGACAATCCGGGGCTGGAATCCTCCGTCTCGGTGTTCATCGACGGCGTTTATCGTTCGCGTTCGGGCATCGGCCTCAATGATCTGGGTGAAATCGACCGGATCGAAGTGTTGCGCGGGCCGCAGGGGACGCTTGGCGGGCGCAACAGTTCGGCTGGCCTTATCTCCGTCTATTCGCGCAAGCCCAGCTTTACCTTTGGCGGCAATGGCGAAATTTCCTATGGCAATTATGATGCGCTGCGGGCTGCCATCGGCCTCACCGGCCCGATATCGGAAACGCTGGCTGCCCGGATTGACGCGGTCTATTCGCGCCGCGACGGTTTTTATTATGACCCGACCAACAACACCGACGTCAACAACCGCGACCGTTTCTTTGTGCGCGGCCAATTATTGTGGGAACCCAGCGATTCGCTTAGCCTGCGCCTGATTGGCGATTATAGCCGCCGGACGGAGGCATGCTGCGGCGCGGTCTATGTGGATCAGATGACCAACCCCTTTGTCGGCAATCTGAACAGCCCGGCATCGCCGATCAACAACCCGGCGCAGAATAATATTATCAATGTCCTGCGCGATCTGGGTCAGCCGCTGGCGGCGTTCAACAATGGTTATGACCGCACTTTGTCAGTCAGCCCGGGGCGCAGCTATGACGGGGAAACCAATGACGGCGGCGTTTCGCTCGAAGTCAATTGGGACTTGGGTGGCGCGCGCCTCACCTCCATCACTGGCTATCGCGACTATCGCTCAAGCCAGGCGTCGGACACGGATTACAGCACGGTCGACATCCTCTATCGCGGCGAAAATGATGATGCGTTCCGGCAATTCCGCACCTTTAGTCAGGAAATCCGCCTGCAGGGTGAAGCCTTTGACGGGCACCTCGACTGGTTGATCGGCGGCTATTACGCCAATGAGAAACTGACGTTGACCGACAATCTGCGTTTCGGCAGCCAATATGGCCGCTTTGCCAGCTGTCGCCTGATTTCGGGCGGCGGGCTTGCCGGGCTATATTCGCCGGGCAGCGCGGGTTGCGTCGCCAGCCAAGCGGTATTTTCAGGCGCGTTCGGCGCGGCAGGCCCGACCCTGCTCGCGTCCTTGCTGCGTTTGGATGGCATGTCGAACGTCGGCACGACGCTCGACCGCTATCGGCAGAACAGTCGCAACTATGCGCTCTTCACGCATAATATCGTCCACCTGACCGACAGCTTGGATGTCACATTGGGCCTGCGTTACACCAATGAACGCAAGCGGTTGAACGCCACCTTTGGCAATGACAATAGTGCCTGTACCGCCAATCAGGCGGCGCTGGTGCCCTTCCTTTCCAACCCCGCGCTGGCGGCGGTGGCAGGCGGCATCATCGGCCTGTCGTGCCAAGGCAATAGCACCGCAGAGCTCAACAATGTCTCCATCGGCGATTCGCGCGGGGAGGATGAGTTCACCGGCACCGCCATCCTGTCGTGGCGTCCGACCGATGATCTGATGCTCTATACCAGCTATTCGCATGGCTATAAGGCAGGTGGGTTCAACCTCGACCGGTCGGCGCTAAAATCGCCGATTCTGCCCTTTGCCGCGACGCCGGGTGGCGCACAATCGCTTGTCGGCAATCTGCAATTCGACAGCGAAACGGTCGATGCCTATGAAATTGGTGCGAAATATTCGACCCGCGAATTCAGCCTGTCGGTCGCTGCGTTCCGGCAGGATTTTTCCAACTTCCAGCTCAACACTTTTAATGGCACCGTCTTCCTCGTCCAGACGATCAACGGTTGCGGCGGTGCAGGGCTGACCGGCGGGCCGGGCGCGGATCGTGATCTGAGCGGCGCAACCGGTGCATGCGCACCCGGTGACGTCACTTGGGGCGTGCGCGCGCAGGGCGTCGAATTGGAAGCAGCCTTGGTGCCGGTGCGCAATTTCCGCGTCGCAGCGGGGGTTACCTATGCCAACACCCACTTTAACGACGATATTGTCGGCAATCGTTCGGGTGCCCCGCTCGACCCGGCGCTGCGTTATCTGCCGGGCGATAATCTTTCCAACGCGCCGCAACTCGTCACCACGGGGTCGATTACCTGGACCCCGCCGATTGGCGACAGCGGGATGACCGGCCTTTTCTATGTCGATACGCGTATGACCAGCGATTATAACACCGGCAGCGACCTGTTCCCGCAAAAGGAACAGGATGGTTATGCCATCGTCAATGCGCGCATCGGCATTCGCGGCGATCAGGACCGTTGGGCGGTTGAACTTTGGGCACAAAATCTGTTCAACGTCGACTATGCGCAGGTGGCGTTCAACTCCCCCTTCCAAGAGGGCGGGGCGAGCGCGGCCTTCACCGACGCGACCAATTACCCCGGCGGGCGGCAGATATTCTCTATGTTCCTCGCCGAACCGCGCACCTATGGCATTACGCTGCGCGGTCGTTTCTAAACCTATCTACGCAATGAAAACGGGGGGTGGCAGCAATTGCCGCCCCCTTTTTTGTGGGCTTTCACAAAGGCACGTTGCGTAGAAAAGGCGGGGCATATTGCCCTCCCCCTTGTGGGGAGGGGGCAATCTCCGCGTGAAATATGACTCAGAGGCGATGTCAGGCCATGGATGCTGAAATAAATTCAGCATGACGATGGTTTTATCCGTTCGTGTCGAGCGAAGTCGAGACACGAGCGAAGTCGAGACACGGGCGAAGTCGAGACACGGGCGAAGCTGTTTCGCGCCAAGTCGCCAAGAGCGAGCACCCCTGCGAAAGCAGGGGCCCAGTGCAGGCGCGCTTTTCTGTCGCGCCTAGGCTCCTGCATCCGCAGGAGCACAGATAAGACTCCTCCTGCATCCGCAGGAGCACAGATAAGAACACCTCCTGCTTTCGCAGCACCACAGGATTCAGGGCGCGCGGTCGCCAAATAACGCACTGCCAACGCGGATATGCGTCGCACCGACCCGCACGGCGGTCGGGAAATCGCCGCTCATCCCCATCGACAAGCCGGTCAGCCCATGATCATCAGCCAGTTTAGCGGTCAGCGCAAACCATGGCGCGGGCTCCAGCCCCAATGGCGCAACGCACATCAGCCCGATGACCGGTACATTGGCCGCGCGCGCCGCCGCCAACAGCTCACCAATATCAGCGGGCGCACAGCCACCCTTTTGCGCCGCCCCCTCCAGATTAAGCTGGATGAAACAGGGGATGCGCCTGCCGCTGGCATCCATCGCCCTTGCCAGCGCGTCGAGCAGGCTGGGCCGGTCGAGCGAATGGATGACATCGAACAGCGCCACCGCCACTGCCGCCTTGTTCGATTGCAATTGCCCAACCATGTGCAGCGTGACGTCGGGATATGCACCGCGCAGCGCGGGCCATTTTGCCGCGGCTTCGGCAACGCGACTTTCGCCGAAATGCCGCTGCCCCGCCGCCAACAATGGCGCAATTTGTGCGGCATCATGCGTCTTGGAAATGGCGATGCATGTCACCGCATCCGCCGCGCGGCGCGCATCAGCCAACCCGCGCGCCACCGCCGCATCGACAGCATCGAGCCGCTGACGCGCGGTCAATACGACATCCTCTATTGCTTTATGCTCCATAATGCCGCGCTATACGGGGCGCGATGCTGCCCCGCCACCCCCCAAAACGCCGGTCGAAACCCGCGCCCGCCAACCGTCCAGCACGTCACTGGTTGATGGTTGATGCGCGGCTGGGGGATGATTTATTGGCCGCAGCGCAAAACCTGCCGCCCAAGGGTGCAATCATTGTGCGCCCCAAGGCGATGACGGCGGCGCAACTTACGCCCGCGACCTTGCGCCAGTTACGCGCCATTGCCCGCGCGCGGCGGCATATGCTGCTCCACAGCAACCACACGCCGCTCGGCTTTGATGGCGTCCATGCCAGCGGCGGCAGGCTACGCGGGCGGGCAAAACCGCTTAGTTTTCCCGTGCATAACCCCTATGACCTTGCCGCCGCCCGCCGCGCCGGCGCGCACCATGTCCTGATTTCACCCATTTTTGCCAGCGCATCACATGTGGGTGCAGCGGGCATGGGCCTTGGCAGGTTCAAACAACTGGCGCAGGCCGCAAGAAAGGCGGGGATGGTCGCCATCGCGCTCGGCGGTATGGACGCCACGCGTTTCCGCACCCTGCGCCGCCACGGCGCAAAGGGGTGGGCAGCGATTGGTGCGTGGTTGCGCGGCTGATTTCAGAAGCGGAACTGGGTTCCGACATATACCGCCTGGCTGTCGCGTTGCTGATCAGTCAGCGGGGCGAGGCGGTCATTTTCGCGTTGCAGGCGGACACCCGCGGTCACATCAACATGGCGCGACAGGCGATAGCTGCCGGTCACATCCACCGAATAAGCGCGATCTGGGTCGAGCGAGCGCGCCGGTGTGCCGGGCAGCGAACGCGAATCGAGCCGCATGTCCGCACCAAAGCGTGACGGCGTGCGGTCGACGATTTCGCCGGGGCGGCGCGCCTGTGGCAGCGCGGCGATATTCACCTCTGCCGGGGTCGCGGCAAAGGCGGTATAGCCAACCGCCGAACCCAGACGATAGGTAACCGGCGTAATCTTGACCGGCAGGATCGCTTCTTCGCCGGCGGTCGAATTGGTGGTAATCCCGCTCGGCCGGGCGCGCACAACCAAGGTTACCGCACGATTTTCGGTGCGCGGCAGCGCAGGGGTAAAGCGGAAATTGGCGCGCGCTTCGTCCGACAATTGGGCATAGCGCGCCAGCAAAATGGGGTCGCCGGTCGCCGGGGTAAAGCGCCCGACCAAGGCCGACAGCGCGTCGGCGCGGGTCATGTCGAGTGCACCCGCGCTGATCGCCGGGCTTGCAACAAGGCCGCCCGCGACAATCGCGGTCAGGCTGGCTGCAAAAAATGCCCGGTCGGACAACATGGCTCAATCGACTCCACCAAATGGATTGAAGGCCGCATTAGCATGATTTTGCCGCCGCGCACCAGTTTTGATGGCGCGGTTCATGCCGCTTTTCGTCCGATTTGTCCCAACTGTTGCACCAAGCGCACAAGTTCGCGCACCCATCGGCAAAAAAAACCGCCATTACGCGCGCTTGCCGTTGGCCCCGTGCGCGGTTAAGAAGCCCCGTTCAATTGGCTGAGGATATGCCCCCCGATGTCGCGCACGCTTTTTCAAACACCGTCTTTGCGAAACCTTTCCCGCCTTGCAGCACTCTCGGCCGGGGTCGCGCTGATCGGCCTTACCAGCGCCTGCGCCAATGGCGGCAATGCTACCCCGCGTGCAGACCTTGCCGCGCGCACCGTCACCACCATCGGGGTCAACGCCTATCTGTGGCGGGCCAGCCTCGACGCCCTATCCTTTGCCCCGCTGTTGCAGGCCGATGCCAATAGCGGCGTCATCATCACCGACTGGTATTCCAACCCCAATAATCCGGGCGAACGCATCAAGCTGACCGTGGCGATATTGGACCGCGATTTGCGCGCCGATGCGCTGCGCGTTTCGGGCGCGCGCCAGACCGGACAGGGCGGCAATTGGACCGACGTTCCGTTGCAAGCCGCCACCGTGCAACGGGTGGAGGAAATCATCCTCACCCGCGCGCGTGACCTGCGCCGCAGCGCGATTGCCGGTTCGAACGACGATTAAACCAGCTTTGCCCCCGCCATATTGTCGGCAGGGGCGCAACAGGATTTATAATGCACGATACCCGGTTCAACCCGATAAAGGCCGATGCCAAATGGCAGGCGGCTTGGGAAAAGGCTGCGATTTTTGCGACCCCGGCAGCGGATGATCCGCGCCCCAAATCCTATGTTTTGGAAATGTTTCCCTATCCATCGGGGCGCATCCACATCGGCCATGTGCGCAATTATACGATGGGTGATGTGCTGGCGCGTTTCCGCACGATGACGGGGCATGCCGTGCTCCACCCCATGGGTTGGGACGCATTTGGCATGCCGGCTGAAAATGCCGCGATGGAAAAGGGGGTGCACCCCGGCACATGGACGCGCGCGAACATCGCCGCGATGAAGGCGCAATTGCTGCGCCTTGGCCTTGCTATCGACTGGAGCCGCGAATTCGCGACCTGCGATGCGGCCTATTATGGCCATGAACAGGCGATGTTCCTCGACATGTTCGACGCTGGGATTGTGTACCGCAAGGAAAGCGCGGTGAATTGGGATCCGGTTGACCGCACCGTATTGGCCAATGAACAGGTGATCGACGGGCGCGGCTGGCGTTCGGGCGCGTTGGTCGAACGCAAGAAACTGAACCAATATTTCCTGCGCATCACCGATTTTGCGGAGGAATTGCTGACAGGGCTTGGCGAGCTCGACAAATGGCCCGACAAAGTGCGGCTGATGCAGGAAAATTGGATCGGTAAGTCCGAAGGGCTGATAGCCAATTTTCATCTGGTCGGCAGCGAACAGGGGGTGGAGGTTTTCACCACCCGCCCCGACACCATATATGGCGCGAGCTTCCTCGCCATCGCCGCCGACCACCCGCTGGCGCAAAGCCTTGCCGCCAATGCGCCCGAACTGGCCACCTTCATCGACCAGTGCAAACAGGGCGGCACCACGGCGGCAGAGCTGGAAACGGCAGAAAAATTGGGTTTCAACACCGGATTGTCGGTGCAACATCCGCTCGACCCCGATTGGCATTTGCCGGTCTGGGTCGCCAATTTCGTGCTGATGGATTATGGGACGGGCGCGGTTTTCGGCTGTCCCGCGCATGACCAGCGCGACCTTGATTTTGCACGCAAATATGGCTTGCCAGTGCGCCGCGTCGTCGCCGATGGGGATGCAACCGACGCTGATTTTGACGGTGACATTGCCTTTACCGGCGCAGGTGCCATCGTCAATTCACACTGGATGGACGGGATGAGCGTAGCCGCTGCCAAGGCGGCGATTATCGCGCGCGCCGAACATGACGGCTGGGGCCATGCCAAGGTGCAATATCGCCTGCGCGACTGGGGCATCAGCCGCCAGCGTTATTGGGGCACCCCCATCCCCATCATCCATTGCGATAGCTGCGGCGTGGTTGGCGTGCCGCGCGACCAATTGCCGGTGGTTTTGCCCGAAGATGTCGATTTTGCGACGCCGGGCAACCCGCTCGACCGGCACCCGACATGGCGCGATACCAATTGCCCCAAATGTCAGGGGCCGGCGCGGCGCGAAACCGACACGCTCGACACTTTTGCCGATTCAAGCTGGTATTTCATCCGCTTTGCCAGCCAGCCCGATAATGCTCCCTTTAACCGGGCAGAGGCGGAAAGCTGGCTGCCGGTCGGCCAATATATCGGCGGCATCGAACATGCGATTTTGCACCTGCTCTATGCCCGCTTTTGGACCCGCGCGCTCCACCGCATGGGCAAAATATCGATCACCGAACCCTTTGCCGCGCTGTTTACGCAGGGGATGGTGACGCATGAGACATATCGCGATGCGGCGGGCAATTGGCTTTCGCCCGAAGAAGTGCGCGACGCAAACGGTGTGCTGACCAGCCTCGACGGCGGCGCTGTGACGCGCGGGCGGGTCGAAAAAATGTCCAAGTCGAAGAAAAATGTCGTCGATCCCGACGGCATCATCGACCAATATGGGGCCGATGCGGTGCGCTGGTTCATGTTGTCGGACAGCCCGCCCGAACGCGATTTGCTGTGGACCGAATCGGGGATTGAGGGGTGCTGGCGCTTTGTCCAACGCCTGTGGCGGCTGTTCGACGCTGCGGCAGAAAAGGGCGATGGTGCGCGCGATGTGGCGCTCGACAAAGCCTGCCACCGCGCCATCGCGGGGGTCGCCGCCGACATTGAATCGCTGACCTTTAACAAGGCGGTGGCCAAAATATATGAACTGGTGAACGCCATCGAAAAATCGCGCGCGCCCGCTTCGCGCCACGACGCCATAAGCATCTTGCCGCGCCTGATTTCACCGATGCTGCCGCATCTGGCCGAAGAAGGCTGGCAGGCGCTGGGGGGCAGCGGGCTGGTTGCTGAGCAAAGCTGGCCCGACCATGATCCCGCGATGCTGGTCGATGATGATGTGACGATTGCCGTCCAGATCAATGGCAAATTGCGCGATACCATCACCCTGCCGCGCGACGCTTCGCGCGAGGTGGCACAGGCGGCGGCGCTCGCCAACACGCGGGTGCAAACGGCAATCGCCGGGGCGAACCCCAAGAAAATCATCGTCGTGCCGGGGCGGCTGGTCAATATCGTCGTATAATTGCTATTGAGCGGGCGCGCGCTTTGGCGGATAGGGGGGCAATGACCCGCCGCCTCTTGCCCCTGCTCCCCCTTTTGCTGCTCGCGGGCTGCGGCTTTAGCCCGCTATACAGCGGCGGCAGCCACGGCCCCGTCGCGGCAACGCTGGCGGGCGTTGATGTCGCGCCCATATCGGGCGAGGCGGGCTGGCTGGTGCGCGGTGCCATCCGCGACCGGCTGGCGGTCGCGGGGGATGGCACGCCACGGTATCGCTTGCAGGTCGTGCTCGACGATCAGATCGGCGGCTTTGGCGTCCGCCGCGATGATTCGGTGACCCGCGAACGACGCAGCCTGCGCGCGCGCTGGCAATTGGTGGACATAGCCAGCGGGCAAAATCTGATTGATGATGTCGCCGCTTCCGACATGGGGCTTGACGTCACCGTCAGCGAATATGCGACGATTGCCGCCGAACGCACCGCGCTCGAACGACTGGCCGACGCGATTGCCGAACAGATTATCCAGCGCGTCGCACAATATGGCGAAGCCACCGCGCAACCAGCGGCGCGCTGAACCATGGCGCTGGTCAAAGCGCACGCGGCCGGGAGCATTTTTGCCAAGATAAACCCCGACATCCGACTCTATCTATTGGGTGGGGAGGGGGAGGGGCAGTGCCGCCATCTGCGCGACACTTTGGCCGCATCGCTCGGCCCCGATGCCGAAGCGATCGACCTCAAAGGCGATGTGCTGCGCGCCGACCCCGCGCGGCTGAGCGATGAAGCCGCCGCCGTGTCGATGTTCGGCGGCCCGCGCTGGATTTCCATCCACCTCACCAGCGGCAGTGGGGAGGAGATTTTGCCCGCTGTCGATGCGCTGCTCAGCGCGCCAGCCGCTGGCAACCCGGTGATTGCGATTGTCGCGGGGCTGACCGCGCGGTCGAAACTGACGCAATTGGCGGAAAAGAGCGCAGGCGCGATGGCGGTCATCTGCTACGCCCCCGAAGCACGTGACGGGGCGCGGCTGGTCGAGCAATTTGCCGAAAAATTGGGGCTGCGGCTCCCCAATGAACTGCGCGCGATGATGAGTGAGAGCGCGGGGCATGATGCCGCCATCATCGCGCAGGAGGTGGAGCGGCTCGCCCTCTACCTCGACGCCGACCCGCAAGCGCCAAAGCGCGCCGACATTGCCGACTGGCAGGCGATTGCCCCTGCGCGCGGGGATGAGGATATGGGCGATGCCATCGACATCATCCTTGGCGGGCGGCTGAACATCTTGCCCGATACGCTGGCGCGGCTGGAAAATGGGGGGATGCTGGGCATAAATATGGTGCGGATGCTGGCGCTCCGGCTACAGACATTGGCGCGGCTGCGCGTCGCGGTGGATGCGGGGCAGAGCGCCGATGCCGTGGTGCGCGCGCCGTCGAGCGGCGTTTTTTTCAAGTCGCAGGGCGCGGTTTCAGCGCAATTGACGCGCTGGAACGGCGAACGGCTGGCGCGCGCGCTGGTCGCACTGCACGGCGTCGAACGGCAGTTGAAAGATACCCGCCAACCGGGCGAATTATTGCTGCGCCATGCGCTGCTCGCGCTCACCCAATCCGCCGCGCAGGCTGGGGCACAGGCGCGTGGACGGCGGGGCGGATGACAAATGCCGCACTGAGCGCCGGGGATGTGCTGCGCAGCCTGACGCGATATTTCCAACGCCATGGTGCCATGGTGCTGCACGAAGTGCCGCTGCCCAATGGCCGGCGCGCCGATTTAATTGCGCTGACGCCCAAGGGGGAAGTGCTGTTGGTGGAGGTAAAGGTGGCGCGCGGCGACCTCCACGCCGATCAGAAATGGGCCGAATATCTGCCCTGGTGCGACCAATTTTACTGGGCGCTCGCCGACGGGCTGGATGATGCCATTCTCGATCATCCGGAACGACTGCCCGACCGCTGCGGCCGTCTGATTGCCGACCGTTATGACGTCGCGCTGATCCGTGAAGCTGCACATTTCCCCATGCCGCCCGCGCGGCGCAAGGCCGAACATCTACGCCTGTCGCGCCTCGCCATGTGGCGTTGGATGCTGACCTTCGATCCCCATTTGGCGGGTCATGCCGGGTCGAGCGATTTGGGGATTTAGTTTTTGATACCCCTGCGCGAGGCAGGGGCGCTGTCTACCCCCAACCCCTCCCGCATGCTGGGGGGATGAAGCCTCTTTCACGAAACTTGTTCAGTTGGCGCTGTTCGGCCATGGATGCTGAAACAAGTTCAGCATGACGAATATTTTGTCCGTTAGTGGCGATCCATGAGGGCTTTCGCGTCGAGCCACGTCACAAATCCGTTCGTGTCGAGCAAAGTCGAGACGCGAGCGAAGTCGGGACGCGAGCGAAGTCGGGACGCAAAACCGGAATCAAATTCCCCTAATTCGGGCCGGCAACCGGGTGCGGCGGGGCGGTGGGCCGTTCGTCGAGCGCGGCCAAAATCGCGGGCGTGCGCCTGTCCTCCATCGCCAGATCGCGCGGAGTCTTGCCGGTGATATTATCGCTAAGGTCGGGGTTGGCCCCCGCCGCAACCAGCGCGCGCACCATCGCAATATCGCGGCGCTGCACCGCGATATGGAGCGCGGTTTCCCCGCTCGACCCGCTGTCGTTGATGCGCGCGCCATGCGTAGAGAGATAGGGGACTGCCTCTGCCCAGCCCAATTGCACCACCCGGCGCAGCGGCGATTCGCCATCGCGGTTGGCGATATTGGCATCCGCCCCACGGCTGAGCAGCATGTTGAGCCACGGCAGGTCGCGCCGTTCGATAACGATCAGCAAGGCGGTATCGCCCGACTGAACTTCGCGGGTGTTGATGACCGTCGAACTGTCGGCAAGCATTTGATTTGCTGCATTATAATCGCGCGCGCGAACGGCCTCCAAAAATCGATAACCGGGCGAGCCGAACTGTGCCAGCGCCGGGGTGGTGAGGGTGAGCGCGGCGGCCACGACCAACAGGGCGCGGCGCACGGCCTTTAGCATCGCTTGCATCAAAAATCCTTCCCAACGGGTGCAGGGCCGTCAGCTTGCCTTTGCGCCGCTTTGCGCGCAAAGCCATGCCCGCCATGCAATTGCCCCCCATTACCGCCCTTTTGATGGGCTGCGCAAGCGTGCTGCTTGCCGCCTGTCAGCCCGCCGCCCCCACCCCGCCTGCCGAGCCGCCGCTGGCCGGTGCGCGCATTGGCGGGCCATTTGCCCTGACCGCGATGGACGGGACGCGGGTCGATGCGACAAGTTTTCCGGGTCAATATCGGCTGATTTATTTCGGTTACAGCTTTTGCCCCGATGTCTGCCCGGTTGACCTGCAATGGTTGATGGCGGGGCTGCGCCGCGCAGAGGCACAGGACCGGGCGCGCGCCGCGCGCGTCCAGCCATTATTCATCACGCTTGACCCGGCGCGCGACACGCCAGAGGTTCTGCGCCGATACACCGCCGCCTTTCACCCGCGCCTGATTGGCCTTCGCGGCAGTGATGCGCAAACCGCCGATGCGGCAGCCAAATTTCTGGTGCAATATCGCAAAGTCGCGGGTGCCACCCCCGGCAGCTATTTGGTTGCGCATACGCAGCTTGCCTATTTAATGGCACCCGACGGCAAGCCGCTCGCGCTCATCCCGCTCGATGATATTCGCACCCCCGACATCAACGAAGGTGCGCCCGATCTGGTCGCGCGCGACATTTTGCGCTGGGTGCATTGATGGCGGATCGGCCCTTTTGGGAACGCGAGCTTGCCACGCTCAACCGTGCGGAGTGGGAGGCATTGTGCGATGGTTGCGGCAAATGCTGCCTCCATAAATTGGAGGTGGAGGATGGGGATGAGCTGCGCATTTACCCGACCAACGTCGCCTGCCGCCTGCTCGACCGTGAAACGGGGCGCTGCGCCAATTACCGTCAGCGCCGTCGATTTGTTCCCGATTGCACCATATTGACCAAGGATAATGTCCGCGACCTCGCCTGGTTGCCGCTGACCTGCGCCTATCGGCTGCGCGCGGCAGGTGAACCCCTGCCCGCATGGCATTATCTGATTTCGGGTGACAGGGATGCGGTGCACCGCGCGGGCGAATCGGTGCGTGGCTGGACGGTGAGTGAGGTTGCGGCAGGCGATCTGGAAAATCATCTGGTGACCCGCCCTGTCTGACGCAATCTTACCCTTGGCCGACGGCAGCGCGATTGCGATTACCGCGCGCCACCACCCGCGCGCGCGCCGCTGGAAATTGCGCTATGATGGGGTGCGCGATCTGCTCCACCTCACCATGCCGCCGCGCGCCAATGCCAAGGCCGGCCTCCTATGGGCGGGGGAGCAGGCGATATGGATTGCCGCCCAACGCGCCAAAAACCATGGCGTAAAGCCGGTCGAACATGGCAGCGTCCTGCCCTTTGTTGATGGGACATTGACCATCGACTGGGCCGAAGGTCGCGCGCGGCGCGTCGAATGGGCAGGCGATATGCTGCGCGTCGGCGGGCCGCGTGCGGGTTTGGCCCGCCGGGTTGAAAAATGGCTGCGCGCAGCGGCAATTGAATGTCTGACCAGCGAAACCATGGCGCTCGCCGCATCGGCAGGGCTTGCCTGCCATGACGTCAGCATCGGCGATCCGCGCTCCCGCTGGGGCAGTTGCAGCGCGCGTGGCACCATCCGCTATAATTGGCGGCTGATCATGGCACCCGTTGCGGTGCGCCGCGCCATCGTCGCGCATGAAGTCGCGCATTTGCGCCATATGCACCATGGCGCGGATTTTCACGCGCTGGTCGGCGAATTGGCGGACGGGACGGATGCTGCGGCCTATCGTTGGCTAAAGACGCATGGCCGCGAGTTGCACCGCTGGCAATTTTCCTGAACGGGTGCGGCCCCCTATTCAGCTTTTGCGAGAGATGCGTGCGCCTCCATCCAAACGCACAGCCTGACCATGGATGCGGAAATTAATTCAGCATGACGAAATGTGAGAGTGTGTTCGTGTCGAGCATTCTGGCACACCGCCCTAACCGCCCGGCGCACCCGCCCTTTTGGGCGGCGGCGAACGTTGCGGCGGGGCGGCACGCTGCGGCCCCTCATTCGCGCCGGTAACCTGATCAATCCATTCGCGGCCCAAAGTCGGCGGCGGTGCGCGATCATCGGGTTCATTGGGGGGTATGCCCCCCTCTCCCCCGCTGCCTTCGGTTCCCTCCACGCCGCCGCCATTGTCCCCTTCGGTGCCGGGGTCGCCGAAATAGGCCGAATCATCATCCTCTAGCTGCCATTGGGGCAATTCCGCCTCGGTATTAAAGGCTTCGATCGGCCGCCCCTCCACCGCCACACGCATAAACTGGGCAAAGGCTTGCGCCGGTGCCCTGCCCCCCTGCAAGCCCGGAACGGGTCGCGAATCATCACGCCCCATCCAGACACCGGTGGTAATCCCGCTCGAAAAGCCGAGGAACCAGCCATCCTTATTGCTCGACGTCGTGCCGGTCTTACCCGCCACCGGACGGCCAATCTGCGCCGCACGGCCGGTGCCGATACTGACAGCGGTTTGCAGCAAATCGGTTATGCCAGCGGCCACCCACGGGTCGACCAACTGGCTGGTCGGCGGGGCCTGACGGCGATACAGCTCGCGCCCGTCGGCGGTGGTGATGCGCGAAATGCCATAGGGCTGGACGCCATGACCCTGCGCCGCCACCTCGGCAAAGGCGGTGGTCATGTCAATCACCCGCACCTCCGCACTGCCCAGCACCATCGACGGGTGAGTGTTGAGCGGGGAGGTTATGCCAAAACGCCGCGCCATATTGGCGATGGTCGAAAAGCCAATTTGTTCGCCGATGCGCGCCGCCACCGTATTTACCGAATATGCAAAGGCGGTGCGAATATCCATCGCGCCGGCAAAGCGCCCGCTGCTGTTACGCGGGCTCCAACCGCTGATGGTGATCGGTTCATCAACCACCGGATCATCGACTTTGAACCCGGATTCGAGCGCCGCCATATAAACGAACAGCTTCCATGCCGACCCCGGTTGCCGCTGCGCCACCGTCGCGCGATTATAGTTTGAGGTGACATAATCGCGCCCGCCGACCATCGCGCGCACCGCCCCATCGCGGTCGAGCGCAACCAGCGCCCCCTGCGCGCCGGCGGGCGTATTGGCCTGTATCGCTGCGGTTGCAGCGCGCTGCATATCGAGGTCGAGGCTGGTCCAAACGTCGAGCGGTTCATTGGGTTCATCGACCAGCCCGTCCAATTGCGGCAGCACCCAGTCAGTGAAATATCGCGCGCTATTCTGATTGGGTTCAATCGCCATTTGTACCGACGCGGGCGATGCGCTGCGCCGCTGTGCAGGCGTGATGAACCCTGCATCCTCCATCACGTTCAACACAACCCCTGCCCGCCCAATCGCAGCGGCGGCATCGGCGGTGGGCGAATATTGCGACGGTGCCTTGACCAGACCGGCGATGACGGCGGCTTCGGAGAGGTTCAGCGTTTCCGCGCCATGGCCGAAAAAACGCCGCGATGCAGCGTCAATGCCGTAACTGCCGCCGCCGAAATAGACTTTGTTGAGGTAGAGTTCGAGGATCTGATCCTTGGAAAATTTCCATTCGAGCGCCATCGCCAAAATTGCTTCGCGCGCTTTGCGAGAGAGCGAATAGCTGTTCGACAGGAACAGGTTGCGCGCCAATTGCTGGGTGATGGTCGATGCACCCTGCATCCGCCGCCCGCTGCCGCGCCGTTCGACCGCGATGGCAACCGAACGTGCAAGGCCGACCGGATCAATCCCGAAATGATAGGCAAAGCGCCGATCCTCCACCGCCACCATCGCATCGCGCATAACCTCAGGCGTTTGGGCAAGCGGCAACCAGCGGCCATAATTGGGGCCCATCGACACAATGACCGCGCCATTGACGTCATGAAAACGGATGGTTTGCGCCGATGATGTCCGGCGCAGCGATTCAAAATCGGGCAGATTGCTGACCGCGATGCCGACCGCCACGCCTATGCCGACCATGGCCAGCAGGCCAAGTGCCAGACCCCAGCGGAAAATGCGCGTCATTATGCGGCGAAATCGCCCCGCTTCGGGTTTGGCAGCAGGCTGGGGGCGACGGGCCATGACGCCATGGTTAGGGGGCCATGATGGGGAGGGCAAGCCCCGTCGCTGCGCCGGAAGGCAAGGCGCTGAAAATCCGGCGCTAATCCGCGCCATTTACCGCTGTTTTACCATATTTGCGCTACATGGGTGTCATGGCCATGTGGCATTTTTTGCCGCGCGCGCTTTACCGGCGCGTGCTTGCCCTGCTCCTGATATGCGGGGTGACCCTGTTTTGCGGGTTGCTGGCGGCCAGTCCCGTCGCTGCCCAATGCCTATTATGTGCGCCTGCACCCACCGACGGCGCGGCCATGCCGACCACCAGCCGCCCGCTGCGCGTCGAAGTGGTCACCAATTTGGATTTTGCACGGCTGGTTGCCGGAACGGGCGGCGGCACGCTAACCATCGATGCCAATTCGAGCACGCACGCGGTGGGCGATGTACGTTCACTGGGCGGTTTTATCCTGTCCGGACGGATATTGATAGAGGGCGAACCGGGGCGGATGGTGCGCATCACCATCCCCAGTGAGGCGAGCATGAACGGCACCAACGGCCGTATCCTCATCAGCAATATCGCCAGCGATGTCGCGCCCGTGCTGCCGCTCGGCCCCGATGGGCGGCTGGAGGTGCGCTTTGGTGCAGAATTGCGGCTGATCGGCACGGTCAGCGGCAATTTTCATGGCCGCATCCCCGTCACCGTCGATTATGAGTGAGCGACAGGGATGGTAACAGCAATCGGTACGTATTGAGATACGAGCCGATACCCCCCTCTCCCGTTTACGGGAGGGGGGTGGGGGGTGGGCATTCCTATCTGTGCTCCTGCGGAAGCAGGAGGCGCTCCTATCTGTGCTCCTGCGGAAGCAGGAGCCTAGGAACGACAGGAAAGCGCGCCCCCACTAGGCCCCTGCTTTCGCAGGGGAGCGTCGGTCAGCGATAGAAAATATGATTGCCCAACCGCGCGAGGCGTGGACGGTTCCAGCCCGGCGAAACGCGCGCGGCGTGGAAAAACAGCGCGCCGGGAACCGGGCTGGCCCAGCTTTCATCCAGTGCGACGCTGGCGACCGCGACGGCTGTGCGCCACTGGCTGTTTTCGGGCGGAGTGGGGATAACCCCGCCACGCACAAAGGAAAATTGGCTGCGTTGGCGCAACACGCCGCAAATGCTGGGTGCAAAGCGGCCCGATTCGGCGCGGTTGATCACGACATTGGCAACTGCCAATTGGCCTTCGAGCGATTCGGCGCGCGATTCGTAATAAATGGCGGTAGCGAGGCAGCGATGTTCTGCGCCATCGACGCTGGTATCGGCCATCGCAACGGTTTCGCTGAGCGTGTCACCACGCGGCGATGCCGCATCATCCGCTGCGTCAGGCGCGACATCTGTATCGCTATTTTGGGGGATCGGCAGCGCGTTTGCGGGTGCCGGTTCAAAAACAACGTCACCCGGCTGATTTGTATCTTGCAGGACGCTGGAAACTTCCTGCGCGGCGCCGGGAACGGTCAGCACAATTGCCGTGGCGAAAGTGGCACAAATGGCCGCTACGCTGGCGGTACGAAAAATTCGACTCATCGGGTCTTCAAAATATGCGCCAAGGTCATGAAACTGCCGCGCTATCGTCGAAACAATTTGCGGCGCATGGCCCCCGCGTCTGCGTGTCCACCCCCTGCCATCCCATGGCTAGATGCTGGTCGCTTGCCCAAGAAAATATGGACAGGCGGCAGCATCGGGGCAACCTACGCCTCTAGCTGGCGCGGCCTTTGTTGCAGTGCAGCGCGAAAATCAAGCGTCAGGCAATATTTCAGCGGCGAACCGCCCTGCATCCGCGATATCCAGTTCAATTATCCAGATATCGGGGTCGGCCCGCCGTCTTTTGGCGAGCATTTCGGCATGTGCCGCTTCATCTTGGTGGAGCGGCATTTCGCGCCAATGCACCCGTCCCGCCATGTCGCGCGCCTGTTCGAGCAGCATTTGCCGCTGCCCCTTGTCGCTACATTCGACCAGAATTGCGCCCGCATCCGCATCGCCGCGTTGCAGGACATAGGCAAAGCCGCCCGCCGCCTGCACCCGGCGCACCAGGGCCGAAACCAGCAAATGTGCCGGCATGCGCGCGCTCATCCGCCCGCCACAACATCATCGGCGCGATAGCCGGGTAGGGAGGATAGGGGAAAGCTCGACCGCATGAAGGTGCCGGTGCCGCGCGCCACTTCTTCACCGCTTGCATCGACCAGCCGTGCATCGGCAACGAAAACCCGGCGACGTCCGCTGATCCAGCGACCATAGGCGCTGACCGGCCCTGCCTTTAACGGGCGGGTGAAAAGCAGGTTGAACGCGGTGGTCAGCAAAAAACGGTCACTGACCAGGCTGTTGGTCGCGTAAAATGCCGCATCGTCGAGCATTTTGAAATAGATGGTGCCATGCGCTGCGCCTGCGGCGTGGAAATGCGCATCAGTCACATCAAAATCGATCCGCGATTCCCCCGCTGCCAAAATATGGAGCGTGGAGGGGAAGCTCTGGTTGATTGCCGCGTGGGCATAAAGCGATTCGAGCGCGCGGAAATGGACGTTTTCGCCCGCTTCGCCTGCCCGATCCGCGCCCATTCCTGCCATCAGGCGGCGTCGCGCGTTTCTTCGCCGGTCAAAATCGCGTAAATCGCCTCTGTCGTGCGCGCCCCGCGCAACCGCGCAACCGATGCTTCATCGCGGAAAAAGCGCGAAACCTGCGCCAGCGCCTTCAAATGATCGGCCCCAGCATCCATCGGGGAAAGGAGCACGAAGATAAGGTCGACGGGCAGCGCATCAATCGCGTCAAATTCCACCGGCCGCGCCAGTTGCAGGAACATGCCCTTGACGCCATTTAGGCCGCTGAGCCGCGCATGCGGGGTTGCCATCCCCCGACCAAAAGCGGTCGAGCCAAGCCGTTCGCGTTCGAGCAGCGCATCGGCCACTTCACCCGCATCAAGGCCAAGCGCGCTCGCCGCCAATTGTCCGGCGGTGGTGAAAAAGGCGCGCTTGGAATCGAGCGTCACTTGCGCGCGCACCGTCGCAGGGTAAATCAGATTGGCAAGATTGGTCATTTTATATCGTAAAATCTGTATATTGGGGGTATGTAGCGCGGCACTGGCCAAAATCGGCACGGGGCGTTGCGGCATAGTTTGGCGGCCCCTTAGTCCCCTTAGACCCAAAAGGCTAGCCCTTTCGGGGGGAAGGGCCGCCGCCCTATCGACCAGCGTGGCTATCCGCGCGCCGGTTCGACCCAGCCGATCATGCCATCATTACGGCGATAGACCATATTATGGACGCCGGTCGCGAGGTTGACGAACAACAATGCGTTGGTGTTACGCAAATCGAGCATCATCACCGCGTCCGAAACGCTGGCGCTGGGCACATCGACCCGCGTTTCGGCGATAATCGCCGGGGCATCGCCCGATGCCTCCTCCGCCTCATTGGCTTCGAACAAAGTATAGCCCGCGTCAAAGGGCAAATCATCGATGTTGGCAGGTTCGGCGCCGCCGCCGCGCGATTTCAAGCGGTTGGTATATCGGCGCAGTTGCTTTTCCACCCGTTCTGCCGCCTGTTCAAATGCGACATGCGCGTCCTGCGCCTGCCCGCGTCCTTTCAGCAGCACCCCTTGCATGACATGCGCGACAATGTCGCAGGCAAGCGATCCATGCGGCCCACGGCCAAAGGTGACATGGCTGGAAATCGCCCGGGCAAAATATTTGTCGGCGATGGCGTGCAGCCGGTCGGTCACATGCGTTTGCAAAGCGGTGCCGGTAGCAATCTGGTGGCCAGAAACACGAATATCCATCGTCCATCTCCTTTTATCTTTGAAAGATAACCCAAAAATTAAGCTGCTTCGCCATTTCCTCCTTTCTCAATCCTGTCCGAATCCATGGGGGCATCGCCCCACAGATGGTCTTTTATGGCGGCGATAAAGGCGCGGTGGTTGGCAAAATCCGCCGCCGGCACCGTAAAAATGCGCGGTGCGCGAAACGGGCGTTCGATGCGCTTTAACATCGTGCTCGACGCGATCGCAGCGGCTTCTGCCCCCGCATTATCACCAACCAGATGCAGTCCAATCTGCCGTCCGCCGATCAATTCGACATAAAGCTGCGCCAGCAATTCAGCGTCGAGCAGCGCACCATGTTTGACCCGGCGGCTGCGGTCGATACCATAGCGTGTGCACAGCGCATCGAGGCTGAGTTTGGCCCCCGGGTGGCGCTTGCGCGCGATGGCGAGCGTATCGACCATCCGATCCCGGTCGAGCGGAGCCAAGCCCGCGCGCACCAGTTCGGCATCGATAAAGCCGAAATCAAAGCTGGCATTATGCGCAACCAACTGCGCATCGTCGCCAATGAAGGTCAGGAAATCATCGACAATCGCGCCAAATAGCGGCTTGTCGGACAAAAAGGCGTCCGACAATCCATGCACCGCCTGCGCGTCGGGGGGCATGGCGCGTTCGGGGTTCAAATAACAGTGAAAGCTGCGCCCGGTTTCGACCCGATTGACCATTTCAATGGCGCCAATTTCAACAATGCGGTCACCATCGTTGGCATGTAGGCCAGTGGTTTCGGTATCAAAAATAATCTCACGCAACATCAGTCACTTAACCTTTGCCTGCGGCGCGATGATTCGGACATCGGACACAGGATTATGCGCTGACTATGCGCCCGCCCTTGCGCTTAGGCAAGCGATCAGCGCCAATATTTGCGCGCGTGTTTCAGCCAGCGGAACCCCGGTATCGATGACATGGTCGGCGCGGGCGCGTTTGTCGGCATCGGGCATTTGGAGGGCGCGAATCGCGGCAAATTTTTCCGCGCGCATCCCCGGCCGCGCGAGGACACGGCGCGCCTGTTGGGCATCGACCAGGTGCACGTCGATGGTCCGTGGGTTCTCGATGGCCTCCAGGATGGCCTTCTTGGTGATCTCGTTGAAGGTGATGCGGCGCACCTTGGCATCGGGCAGTTTCAGCGCTTCCTTGAGGTGCCAGCTGATGGCCTCCCCTTCGCGGTCTTCGTCGGTGGCCTGCTCGTGGGTCGTACGCCTGAGTTTCTCGGAAAGCAGATCGGCCGGCACGTGATCACGATGGCCGCCCTGTCGATCCTGGTGATGCCGGTACTGGTGCTGGTCGGCACGGCGATAACCGTGATTCTGCCCTCTACCAAGGACTTTCAGGGCAACGGCGGTGATCCGGGCACGCCCGGATCCATCCACGGATTCTCCGAGGTGCTGTACGCCTTCGCATCCGCTGCCAATAACAACGGCAGTGCTTTCGGCGGCCTGACCGTCACCAGTGATTGGTTCCAGACATCACTGGGCGTGGCGATGCTGCTCATCGGGGGACTCACGGCGCTGGGCGTGGCAGGCGGCCTCCAGCGTCTCGTCTCGAAGCCGATCGTGGCGCTCGCCCAGGCCGCGCGTGCTGCGGTCGCGCACGGGCACGCGCATGGCGCCGGAGGGCATGCCGATCCGCTCGCTGCCGTTCGACGGCGTGAAGCGCGCGGAGGGCAACCTCACGGGATGGACCGTCGAGCGGTACGCCGAGCTCTGCGTCGATCTGTCGGCCTCGGGGCGCGCGCGGGCGGACGTCCTCGCGAAACACGGACTCGACGAGGCTCGGTTCGAG
>CALFXW010000238.1 GCA_937957805.1 uncultured Sphingopyxis sp. | reverse complement strand
GCACTGTACAAACAACAAAGACCCCGAAGGGCCTTTGCTTAACTTACTGGCATTGCCGCAATGGGCGCCTTTCAGGATGGACTCAAATTCACGCCAAGGCTGCGCGACCACTGCTTTTGACGCGGCCCGCACGGGCCAGCAGCGCCAGCGGCAACATGCCCGATCCGCCGATCCCACAAAAAAAATAGCGTTTTGCCTCTGTCATCCGCCCCCGCTATGGTTATTTGGGCAAAAGCGCAATTGCACTCTCGCACCGGCGCTATTTGGGTAAAGGGGCGTTACATGGTCACCCGCATCGGCGTTGTTGCACCATCGGTCTATATATTGCCCGAACATATGGAACGCGCCAACGCACAGGTTGCCGCCGATTTCCCCGATGTCGAACTCATCTGGCACCCACAGGTTTTTGGCCGCGCGCCCAATGAAGTGGGCGGCGATACCGGCTTTGTCCTGTCCGACGCGACGCATATTCCCGACCCCGCGATGCACGGCCATTTTGCTGGCAGCGATGAACAGCGCGCCGCTGCTTTTATCGAATTCGCCAATAGGGAGGATATTGACGCCATCTGGTTTGCACGCGGCGGATATGGCGCCTGCCGGATCGCGGCGGATGTATTGCCGCATTTGTCGCCCATCGCGCGGCGCAAAACCTATATGGGCTATTCGGATGCCAGCTATATGCTTGGCCTTCTTTATCGTGCCGGTTTTCCGCACCTGTGCCACGGCCCGATGGTGATTGACGGTAATGCAGGCGCGCGCGCGCGCGCGCTGGCGTGGTTGTCGCGGCGTGACCCCGCCAGCCTCGAACCCGGGTTAAAAGTGGGCGAAAAATATTGCGCTTTCAACCTTATCAGCGCGGCGATGATGGTCGGAACCCCGCTGTGGCCCGATGTGTCGGGGCATGTGCTGATGGTGGAGGAAGTGGGCGAATATCTATATTCGGTGGACCGCTGCTTTTTTGCGCTGACCAGCGCGGTGTGGCGCAGCCCGCCGGCCGAAATCCGGCTGGGGCAAGTCACCGACATCAAGGAAAATGACCGCCCCTATGGCAAGGATGCAGAGGGGATAGCGCGCGATTGGTGCCAGCGCGCGCATATCCGTTACGGCGGACGGGCGGAAATTGGCCATTATGGGGGGAATATGGTCGTCCCCTTTGGCCGGTTTGGTGGATAACGCGGTCGGTGCCTGAAGATATTTCACGCAGAGGCGCAGAGGCGCAGAGTCCACCCATGGATATTGATGCGCTGACCGGACTAGTCGTTGATACAGCCGTTCGAATCCACCGTGCCTTGGGGCCGGGCCTGCTTGAAAATGTATATGAAACAGTGCTTGCTGACAGCCTAAACAAGGTTGGGTTACGGACTGAGCGACAACAGCCGATTGGCTTTGAATTTGAAGGACGACGGTTCGCCGATGCATTTCGGCTCGACATCTTGGTTGAGGGCCGATTGATCGTGGAAGTGAAGTCGGTTGAGAAACTGGCACCCGTCCATGCAAAGCAGGTTTTGACCTATTTGCGACTAATGAATCAGCCCGTAGGGCTGTTGCTCAATTTTGGTGGTGAGTTGATGAAGGATGGGATCAAGCGCATCGTGAACAGCTATGTTCCTCTCTGCGCCTCCGCGCCTCTGCGTGAAATAGATTGAACAGGATATTGTAATGAAAGCCTTTATTTTTCCAGGACAGGGCAGCCAACAGGTCGGCATGGGGGTGGCATTGGCCGATGCCAGCGCCGCCGCGCGCGACGTTTTTGGCGAAGTGGATGCGGCGCTGGGCCAAAATCTATCCCGCCTGATGGCAGAGGGGCCGGAGGCGGATTTGACGCTGACCGCCAATGCCCAACCCGCGATCATGGCCAATGCCATCGCCACCTTGCGCGTGCTGGAGGGGGAGGGGGGGCTGAAACTCTCTGAAAAGGTGGATTTTGTCGCCGGACACAGTCTTGGCGAATATAGCGCGCTGTGCGCGGCGGGGGCGTTCACGCTCAGCCAGACCGCGCAATTGTTGCGCGCGCGCGGCGATGCGATGCAGGCCGCCGTGCCGGTGGGTGTCGGCGCGATGGCGGCCTTGCTCGGCGCGGATATCGAACGGGCAAGCGCGCTGTGCGAAGCCGCCGCGCAAGGCGAAGTCTGCGCTGTGGCCAATGACAATGACCCTTCGCAGGTGGTGATTTCCGGGCATCGCGGCGCGATTGAACGCGCCGTCGAGCTGGTCAAGGAATATGGCATAAAACGCGGGGTTTTGCTGCCGGTTTCGGCTCCCTTTCATTGCAGCCTGATGCAGAGCGCGGCCGATGTCATGGCCGAAAAATTGGGCGCAACGACCATGGGCGCGCTCACCACCCGCCTCTATGCCAATGTCACCGCCGCGCCGATCGACAGTGCCGATGTCGCGCGCAACCTGCTGGTGCGGCAGGTGACGGGCCGGGTGCGCTGGCGCGAAAGCATCGCCGCGATGGCGGAAAATGGCGTCACGCAATTTGTCGAACTGGGCGGCAAAGTGCTAACCCCGATGGTGAAACGCATCGCGCCGGAGGTGGAGGCGGTGAGCCTGATTTCCATGACCGACATCGAATCCTATCTCTCCACATTATAAGCATTTGAATAAGGGCTATTTTATGTTTGATTTGTCGGGAATGACCGCGCTGGTGACGGGCGCGAGCGGGGGCATTGGTTCGGCAATTGTCCGTGCGCTTGCCCAGCAGGGCGCACGCATCGCGCTGTCGGGCAGTAATGAAACCAAGCTCACCGCCTTTGCCGGTGAATTGGGCGGCAACCATGTGGTGACGCCCTGCGACCTGTCGGACAGCGCAGCGGTCGGCACGCTCATCACACGGGCGAGCGATGCGCTGGGCGGGCGGCTCGACATTTTGGTCAATAATGCGGGGATTACGCGCGATGGATTGTTGATGCGGATGAGCGATGGGGATTTTGAATCGGTGCTGCGGGTCAATCTGCAAGCCGCCTTCATGTTGATGCGCGATGCCGCCCGCCCGATGATGAAGCAGCGTTTTGGCCGGATAATTTCGGTGACCAGCGTCGTTGGCGTTACCGGCAATCCGGGGCAGGCCAATTATGCCGCGTCCAAGGCGGGGCTGATCGGCATGACCAAATCGGTGGCGCAGGAATTGGCCAGCCGGGGGATTACCGCCAATTGCATCGCGCCGGGGTTCATCGCCTCGGCAATGACCGACGCCCTGCCCGACGCGCAAAAAGAGGCGCTGAACGCGCGCATCCCGATGGGGCGGATGGGCGAAGGGGGGGATATTGCGGCGGCTGCCGTTTACCTCGCCAGTAGGGAAGCGGGCTATGTCAGCGGCCAGACGTTGCACGTCAACGGCGGGATGGCGATGATCTGACCGGTGGAGGGGGCGGAAATGCGCGACCGTTAAACGAAGGCTTGCGCCCGCCCGCCCGCCACTTTAGGGACGCGCAGGAACCAGTTTTTTTGAATCAGTTTCACTACCAAGGGGAAGAACGCCATGAGCGACACCGCTGAACGGGTAAAGAAAATCGTCGCCGAAAACCTCGGCGTCGAACCGGAAAAAGTCACCGAAGATGCCAGCTTCATCGATGATCTGGGGGCAGACAGCCTCGACATCGTTGAATTGGTGATGGCATTTGAAGAAGAATTCGACGTGGAAATCCCCGACGAAGCGGCTGAAAAAATCGGCACCGTCAAGGATGCGATTGATTTCATCAACGCGGCGAACTGATTTTCGCAAACATATTATCGCCGCGTTGCACTAGCATCGCCGTGGTGAATTTCGGCCCCCCGGCACCCGTGTGTTTCAAAAGCGCATTGGTAAACCGGGGGGTCGCTGCTATCTGACGCAGGGCATATCGGCGCCGCATGTGCGCCGCCCGCGGATTTTCGGGTGTAAAAAGGGGTTAAACATGCGCCGTATCGTTGTCACCGGACTGGGACTGGTAACGCCCTTGGGTGGGGATGTTGAAACGACTTGGGCCAATTTGCTGGCCAGCAAATCTGGCGCGGGGCGGATTACGCATTTCGATAGCAGCGACCAGAAATGCCATATCGCCTGCGAAGTGAAGGGCGCGGACCACCCATGGGGCTTTGACCCCAACAAGCGCGTCGATGTTAAAACCCAGCGGCAAGTTGACCCCTTCATCATCTTTGGCATCGATGCGGCGGGCCAAGCGCTGGAGGATGCGGGCCTGACTGAAATGGATGAGGGGACGCGCCTGCGCGCGGGCTGTTCGATCGGTGCGGGGATTGGCGGGCTACCGGGGATTGAAAGCGAATCGCTGGTGCTTGCCGAAAAGGGGCCGGGCCGCGTCAGCCCGCATTTCGTCCATGGCCGGCTCATCAACCTTATTTCCGGGCAGGTCAGCATCAAATATGGGCTGATGGGCCCCAATCATGCGGTGGTGACCGCCTGTTCGACCGGCGCACATTCGATTGGCGATGCGGCGCGGATGATCCGCGATGATGATGCCGACATCATGCTCGCGGGCGGTGCAGAGGCGACCATCTGCCCCATCGGCATTGCCGGATTTGCACAGGCGCGCGCGCTATGCACCGCGTTTAACGACGAACCCGAACGCGCCAGCCGCCCCTATGACAAGGACAGGGACGGTTTCGTAATGGGCGAAGGGGCGGGCGTGCTCGTTTTGGAAGAATATGAACATGCCAAGGCGCGCGGCGCAAAAATCTATGCCGAAGTGGTGGGATACGGCCTGTCGGGCGATGCCTATCATGTCACCGCGCCGCACCCGGAGGGGTTTGGCGCCTATCGCGCGATGGAAATGGCGCTGAAAAAGGCGGGGATGACGCCCGCCGACATTGATTATATCAACGCGCACGGCACATCGACGATGGCCGACACCATCGAGCTGGGCGCGGTAAAACGGCTGTTTGGCGATGCCATTGGCCATGTGTCGATGAGCTCGACCAAATCGGCCATCGGCCATTTGCTGGGCGGTGCCGGCGCTGTGGAGGCAATATTCTGCATCCTCGCCCTGCGCGACCAGATTGTGCCCCCGACGCTGAACCTCGACACGCCGGATGAAGGCACCGACGGGGTTGACC
The DNA here is from genome assembly GCA_937957805.1 of uncultured Sphingopyxis sp. Taxonomy (GTDB): domain Bacteria; phylum Pseudomonadota; class Alphaproteobacteria; order Sphingomonadales; family Sphingomonadaceae; genus Sphingopyxis. The sequence goes on along the minus strand of CALFXW010000238.1, from coordinate 2,583 downwards.
TTGTCCCCCATGTCGCGCGCAAGCGGACGGTAAAGGCGGTGCTGAACAATAGTTTCGGCTTTGGCGGCACCAATGCAAGTCTGGTTATGAAGGCGGTGGATTGACGCGGATGCGGCTGCGCGCGGGCCTTCTGGCCCTGATGCTTGCGCTGATGCTCGCCGCCTGTTCGGGCGGGGCACCGCGCAATGCCGATTTCGTCATTCCAGACGGGGCGAGCGTGCGCCGCGCCGCGACCATCATGGAAAATGCAGGGGCAATATCCGACGCGGATGCCTTTGTCCGCCATGTGCGGCTGTTCGGCGGCAGCGGGTCGATAAAGCCCGGTGAATATGCGGTGCGCGCGGGCACCAGCCAGTCGGACGTGCTGGCGATGTTACAGGCCGGGCGGGTCATCCAGCATATGGTGATGGTGCCAGAGGGGATGCCATCGATCATGGTATATGACCGGCTGATGGCCAATCCGCTGTTGACCGGCAGCATCACCGTGCCCGCAGAGGGCAGCATATTGCCCGACAGTTACGCCATCAGGCGCGGCGAATCCCGCGCCGCCGTTGTGGCGCGGATGCAGGCGGCAATGGACAGGGCGTGGGCGCGCGCATGGGCCGAACGCAGCGAAAATGCGGTGCCGACCAACCGGGTGGAGGCGATGACGCTGGCGTCGATCATCGAAAAGGAAACGGCAAAGGCCAGCGAACGCCGCCGCGTCGCCGCCGTTTATTCCAACCGTTTGCGCCGGGGCATCATGCTGCAAGCCGACCCGACGATCATTTACCCGATTACGCGCGGCAAGGCGCTGGGGCGGCGCATCCGCCGGTCGGAAATCGACGCGGTCAATGATTATAATACTTATGCGATGCGCGGCCTGCCGGTGGGGCCGATTGCCAACCCGGGGCTGGCATCTATCCGCGCGGCATTAAACCCCGAATCGAGCGATTACCTCTATTTCGTGGCCGACGGCAGCGGCGGACATATTTTCGCGCGCACGCTGGCTGAACATAATCGCAATGTCGCGCGCTGGCGCGCCATCCGCCGCGAACGGGGGGAGATGTGAGGGGCTACGCTTAGCGCAACTGCCCCTGACCATCGCACACCCTGGTCCACCACAATTGAAAACCGCCAATCGCCGCGATAACCAGCGGGAAAATGGCGACGCTCAGCCCCTTGTCCGCCACCAAGTCGGTCATCAACAGGCTGCGGCTGAACTGGATGACAATGCACAGAAGCGACAGGACAAATAACCAAAAGGCGACGCGCCGTTTCAACAGCAGCGCAATTGCCGCCGCGACGCCCGAAATAGTCGCCGTGCCATAAACCCACCATGCCCATTGCGGCATGGCGGCCAATTCGCGCGCGGTGACGGGATCGCTTTGGGCCAGAAGGGTCAGATCCATCGTTGATTGCATGTAAAATGCGGCAAGCCCGATCAGGTTCCAGACCAACAGGCCGACCCCCACAATCCACATGCCGCGCGGCGCGGTGGGTGCGCCCGACGCGGTTGTCGCCGCGTCATTTTCATCCGCCATATTCCCCTCCTCAGCATATATTGTCAGGCAAAACTGCGCGCATTTTCGGGCGATGGCAAGTGTGGGTATTTTGCGGGGATGGAGGTGCTTGACCAGCCGCAGACCTGTGCCTATAGCCCGCGCCGCACCCCCTGCCTTCGGGGGTTTGGCCATATAGTGGCGGAGTAGCTCAGCTGGTTAGAGCAGCGGAATCATAATCCGCGTGTCGGGGGTTCGAGTCCCTCCTCCGCTACCATTCAAGTCATTTATCGATTTGTCTTTAAAGGATAAAATGACTTTTCCGGAAAATCGAAACCACATTTGTTCCCACATTTCATTTGGGTCTGACTGGGCCGATCTGCCCCTCTCTGGGATGGTTGTTCGCCCACTTCCGGTGTTGTCACTCAGTTTCGTTCTTCTCCGTCTGGACGAATCTTGACGGTGCATCGCACGGCCTGCTTCGAGGTTGCTGCGGTCTTCCGGCAAGCGTCAATGGTATCTCGGTTGTCGCGCTGGATGTCGGCGGCCTGCACCAGTGCATTCCATGCCTCGGGGCTGTCGCTTTGCATCAGCCGTGCACCCGCGTCCCAGCGGGAGGATGCGCCGACCATCCGCGCTGCCATGCGCTCGGGCCAGTGCCAGCTTTCTGGCATGACACGGGCAATGGTGCCGGGAAGGAAGGACCATACCAGAATACCGGCCAGCAAAGCTCCGCCTGCCACCTGGTAGAGCTGCTGCCGCTGCTCGGCGGCGGTGCGTGCGTGGGCGGTGACGCTGCGCATCTCCTGGGCGGCGTGGCTCAAGTCGCTCCGGGCCTGGCTGATCCTGTCCTGATCGCTGCGCCGCGCTGCCTCGGCTGCGGCGGCAATCCGATTGCCGATGCTGTCAGGGGTCATCTGCATCGCGGGATGACCAGCCATGCCCTTCAGGCTCTCGCTGATCGCGCCCATCCGCTTGGCCATGTCGGTCAGGGTCGTGCCGTAGTCGGGAATGACAATGTCGGCGCGCTCGGCGGCAAGGTGCTGGACGGCTCGGCGCATGAGGGCCAATTCCCCTTCAAGGCGGGCAAATGCCTCGGCGG
>CALFXW010000237.1 GCA_937957805.1 uncultured Sphingopyxis sp. | reverse complement strand
CTTCGTCCGGATCGATCAGCCGTTCATCGCGGGCCTCGACAGGGACGGTGACTTCCAGATCTACACGAGCCGCGGCACCGGCTACTGGGGCCCGCCGATGCGCGTCGGCGCGCCGAGCGAGATCTCCGCGCTCACGCTCCGCCGGGCTTGAGCTTGCGTTTGCCCTTGCCCATCGCCGCGAAGAGCAAGCCGAACGGCAACAGGAGCAGGCCGATCGCGAGCTGGACGGTCGCCGCGACCGCTCCCGCGATCTCGAACGCGACGAACCAGAACACGTCCAGGCCGCGAGCCGCGGGGTTGCCCGCGGGGACGTGCATGAGCGCGCGCGTCTCGCCCACGGTCTTCTCGAGCAGCAGCTCCAGATCCTCGCGGCCGTAGAGGCTCTGGCTGCGCCGCCCGCGCCCACGGTTGATGCGCGTGCCGTTAATGGGGGTTGCCAAAAAATTACAGGGCAGCCGGATGGCGAGCCAGCTTGCCTTCATGCTTATCGAATATATCCGCCGCGATGCGGTGACCAAATATGGCGCAACCCATGGTGATTTCGGCTGGGTGCTGGCCAGCAACGAACCGATGAAATCGGTTGGCGAAGCGGTCGGCGGCGTGGTCAACAAGACGTATCGCATCTACGAACGGGCGATTTAACGGGGCAAACCATCCCCCCGCGGCCGGGGATGGGGGCAATCCAATTCATCCCCCCCGTTTCTCGACTTTACATCGTGCCGGGATTTCTGGGCCGCATGATGTGCTCCGGCATATGCAGGGGGTATCCTCTTTGCGCCCCCATTGTCATCCCCGCGAAAGCGGGGACCCAGAAAATATTCTGCGCCAAGGCGTCAAGCATTTCGCGCTCCCACTTGCGCAGGCGCACCGTATAGCCCCCTCCCCTGTCCTACATTAACCTATTTGGCTATATTGTCATATATTTTTACCAATATGGATGGAGCATGCCAATATGGATTATCATTGGACAGCGGCGCTGATGCGCCAATTTCTCGAACATCTCGCCGCCAGCGGGCTGGTCAGCCAGTCGGCGCGCCATGTCGGCATGTCACCGCGCGCGGCATATGACCAGCGGCACCGCCACCCGGCCTTTCGGCTCGGCTGGGCGGCGGCAATATTGTTGGCGCGCGACGTTTTGACCGACCAATTGATCGAACGCGCGATATTGGGCAGCGAAACCCGCGTCACGCGCGAACGCATCGACGAAAACTGCACCCAAATCACCCGCCATCGCCATGATGCACGGCTCGCCACCCATCTATTAACCCATTTGGAAAAACATGCTGGACTAGATAGGGATGATATGGACGCCAACTATGCCCAACGCGCGGCGAACCATTGGGGGGATTTTATTGCCCATGCCCTCACCGATGATGCCGCGCCCGACGCGCTGCCCCGCTGGTTGAACGACCATGCAGATAGGGATTTATCCTGTGAAGTTGCGCGCATTTCCGCCACTTTGTCATATAACGCCGCACGGGACGCGGCAAATGCTACCGCCCAGCCTTTGGCGGCAGATGATTTCGCCTTGTGGTATGATGACGGGGCGCAGCAATGGATGACCAATGTGCCGCCGGTCGGCGACTGGCTGGGCTTTGACGGCGGCCGTCCCGGCTATACCACTTATTGGCGCACGTTGGATGAGGGGGAAAGCGACATCATCGACGCGCGCACCGACGCGCCAGAACCGCTGTCACCCGCCGACATCGCCGCCATCCACGCGCGCATCTTTGCCGCCGACGGGCCGCGCATGTCGCCCCACGCCGCCCGGCCGATCACCCGCATTTTCCCCGCCGACACCCCGCCGATGATATTTTCGATGATCGACGTGCTGCTCGCCAACGCCGCCAGAAATGCTGCGACGCCGATGACGCAATATCGGGATAATGGTGCGACAATGCCGGCTTAGCGACCCATATCGCACCTGCGAATGGAGAGGTTATGCGCCAATATCTTGCCGCCAACCGCTTTGGCCTGGGACTTCGGCCCGGTGATGGCCCCGTGGGTGATGTTACCCGCTGGTTTGCCACGCAATGGGATGGTTTTGACCCCTCCCCCCCGGCGCTGGCCAATTTGCCCGGCCGCAGCCAGCTCGCCAATGCGGTGCTGCAATTGCGCGACTTGCAACAGGAAAGCCGCGCCCAGCGCCGTAACCGGGACGATGGCGACATGGCGAACGATGGTGCCATGCGCGCCAATGCTGCCGATGCCCCCGCCGCCCCGCCCCGCCCCGCCGCGATTCCCGAACAACGCGCGGCGCGCCGTGTCCTGCGCGATATTTATGCCGGCGCGGCACAGGCGCGCGTCCAGACCGCGCTCGACAGCGACACACCCTTCATGGAACGTTGGGTGCATTTCTGGTCGAACCATTTTGCGGTGTCGGTCGATAAAATCGCCTGCCTGCCCTTTGCGGGGGATTTTGAATTTCGCGCCATCCGCCCCAATGTGCGCGGGTCATTTTTGAATCTGTTGCGCGCGGCGGTTTTCCACCCGGCGATGCTGCTATTCCTCGATCAGGCGCAGTCGGTTGGCCCCGATTCGCCGTTGCTGGCGCGCTATGCCAGCCGCGCGCGGCAAAATGGCCGCCAATTGGGGTTGAATGAAAATCTGGCGCGCGAGATTATGGAACTGCACACGCTGGGCGTGCGTTCGGGCTATAGTCAGGCCGATGTCACCGCCTTTGCCCGCGCGCTGACCGGGCATAGTGTCGCCGGGCTGGCGCGCGGCCCGGCCCGCCGCCTGTCGGGCGGAACCGCTGCGGGCGACCACATCTTTATCGACGCGCTCCACCAACCGGGCGAACAGCGCATCATGGGCAGGCTTTATGCGCAAAATGGCGCGGCACAGGCGGATGCAATCCTGTCTGATCTGGCCAGCCACCCCGCAACCGCGCGCCACATTGCGCATAAATTGGCGGTGCATTTCGTCGCCGATGACCCGCCGCCGACGCTGGTGCAAAAGCTCGCCGATGCATTTGGGGCAAGCGGCGGCGACCTCACCACCCTCGCCCGCACGCTCACCTCCGCGCCCGAAGCATGGGCAGCGACCGCGCCCAAGTTCAAGACGCCATGGGATTGGGGGATTTCGGCGATGCGCGCGCTCGGCATCGGCCAAAATAGCAATATGCGGCTCAACATCGGCCTGTTCGACCAATTGGGGCAAACTATCTGGCGGCCCGGCTCCCCCGCCGGTTTTGCCGATGCCGCCGCCAATTGGGCGGGGCCAGCCGCGCTGGCCGATCGGGTCGATGCCGCCGAACGGCTCTGCGCGCTGGTGCCCGCAGGGGTCGATCCCAATGCACGCGCCGCGCAGATTTTGGCCGACGCCATCGACGGCGCGACCAGCAGCGCCATCGCCCGCGCCGACAGCGCGCAGCAGGGTATGGCGCTCACCATCCTCAGCCCGATTTTCTTGCGGAGGTAATGATGCAAAATCTTTCCACCAACCGCCGCCAGATTTTGCGCAGCGCCGCGATACTGGGCCTGATGGGCAGCGTGCCGCGCATCGCCTTTGCCGCCGGCGCGGCGAGCGACAAGCGCTTTGTCTTCATCCTCCAACGCGGCGCGGCGGATGGATTGTCGCTGCTCGCCCCCGTCGGCGACCCGGATTTTGCGCGCCAACGCGGCGCATTGGCGGAGGTTGCGGGCGGGACGCTGGTCGGCGGTTCGATGTTCCGCCTCCACGGCGCGCTCACCAATGTGGCGGCATTATATGACGCGCGGCAGGCGCGCTTTCAGCATGCGGTGGCAACCCGATACCGCGACCGGTCGCATTTTGACGGGCAAAATCTGATCGAAGGGGGCGGCGCGCGGCCCTATGCGCATGTTGATGGCTGGATGAACCGGCTCGCCGCGATGCTGCCCGCGCCCGAAGCATCGGCGCTGGCGATTACGCAGGCGGTGCCGCTGATTTTGCGGGGGGCGGCCCCTGTTTCCAGCTATGCGCCGACCCGCCTGCCACAGGCGAGCGATGATTTATTGGCCCGCGTCGGCGCGCTCTACGCCGATGATGCAATGCTCCACCCCCTGTGGGAGGAGGCGATGCAGACTCGCGCCATGGTGGGCGATCTGGGCGGCGACATGGGCCGCAACGGCGCGCAATTGGGCGAACTTGCAGCAACGCTGATGGCCGGGGCGGATGGCGCGCGCATCGTCATGCTCGAAAGCGGGGGGTGGGATACACATAGCGGCCAGCAGGGCCGGCTCAATGCGCAATTGCGCGGGATCGATGCCCTGATTGGCGCGCTCCACAGCGGATTGGGCGATGCGTGGCGCGACACTTTGGTCATCATCGCCACCGAATTTGGCCGGACGGTTGCGGTCAATGGCACCGGCGGCACCGACCATGGCACCGGCGCGCTCACCATGCTGCTCGGCGGCAATCTGGCAGGCGGCGGCAGCGTCACGGGCGACTGGCCTGGGCTGGGCAATGGCGCGCTATATCAAGGGCGGGATCTGATGCCGACAGCCGCGCTCGAAACCCTGATCAGCGACGCGCTGTCGCACCATTACGACATTGATTTACAACGACTTTATTCACGACTATTCCCGGCGGACTAGGTCGCCAATTCCACCCACGTCGGGGCATGGTCGCTCGCCTTTTCGCGCGCCCGATGGTCGCGATCCACCCCTGCATCGCGCAGCCTGTCCGCCAGCGCGGGCGAAAGGAGCAAATGGTCGATACGAAAACCGGCGTCGCGCTGCCATGCGCCCGCCTGATAATCCCAATATGTCCAGATGCCGCCCGCCGGGTGGCGGCTGCGCAGCGCGTCGGCCCAACCATCGCCCAAAATCCGGCGGTATGCGGCGCGCGATTGGGGCTGCATCAGCGCATCATCGGCCATCGCGGCGGGGCGGAAAATATCATCATCATGGGGGATTACATTATAATCCCCAGCCAAAATGGCCGGGACTTCTTCGGCCAAAATATCTTGTGCGCGAGTGCGCAAACGCGCCATCCAGCGCAATTTATAGTCGAATTTCGGCCCCGGTTGCGGGTTGCCATTGGGCAGGTAGATGGCGGCGACGCGCAGGCCGAAAACATCCGCCTCCAGATAGCGGGCCTGTTCATCCTCCGCCTCCCCGGCAAGGCCGCGCTGCACCTCCACCGGCTCGGCCCCTTTGGCGAGGATGGCGACGCCATTAAACCCCTTTTGCCCGTGCCAGAGCATGCCATAGCCCGCCGCCGCGATGTCCGCCGACGCGACGTCCGCCTCCGCCGATTTCAATTCCTGCAAACAGACGATGTCGGGTGCGGTTTCGCCCAGCCATTCGACAAGGCGCGGCAAACGGGCGCGGATGCCGTTCACATTGTAACTGACGATGCGCACCAAGCGGGCCGATCAGACCGAAAAGCTCGACCCGCAACCGCAGCCCGATGTGGCGATGGGGTTGCTGACCTTGAACGCGGAACCGCCCAGCGCCTCGACATAATCCACCTCTGCCCCGCGCAGCAGGTCGAGGCTGATGGCATCGACGACGAGATCGGCCCCGTCGCGGTGGGTGACGACATCATCATCGGCCACCGCCTCTGCCCCCTCTGCCAGTGCAAAGCGATAGGAAAAGCCCGAACAGCCGCCACCATCAATGCTGATGCGCAGCGCGGCGGCTTTCCCGCTGCGGCTGGCGATTTCGCAGATGCGCGCGGCGGCACTGGGCGAAAGAATGGGGGCGTCTGTGGTGTCGATATTCTGCTGCATGGCGGTAAAATAGGCCAGCGGGCGCGCTATAACAAGCGGGCGATGCCCCGCATGCGTGAAAGATTATTGGTCGCGCGGCCCACCGAGCGCGACATTGCTGTGGCCCGATGCGTCGGCCATCACGCCATTTTCGGCAACGAAGGGGATGGGGTTGACCGGCGCACCGGCAATCCGCACTTCATAATGCAAATGGCTGCCGGTCGAGCGGCCGGTCGAACCCATATAGCCGATGATGTCGCCGCGATGGACGCTCTGCCCCGGGGCGACCGCAATCGCCGACATATGGCCGTAGCGCGTCTGGATGGCGTTGCCATGGTCAATCTCAACATAATTGCCATAGCCGCCGAGCCGTTGCGCGCGGCCGACCGTGCCGTCGGCGGTCGCGTAAATGGGGGTGCCAATCGGCCCGGGAATGTCGATGCCATTGTGGCGGGCGCGGCGACCGTTGAACGGGTCGTTGCGCGTGCCGAAATGCGACGTCAGGCTCATCGCGTCGACCGGGCGGCGCGACGGGATGATGATCGGCTGTGCCGCCGGCCCATCCATCTGCTGCCATGCGCTGAACAGGCTGCGGAAATTGGTATCGCCCGCGCCGCCAATCTGGCGCGACAGGCTGGGCGTCACGCGCACAACCGCTGCGGCTGCCGCATCCGCCGCGTCCACAGCGGCGACCGCTTCGGTGCTGTCGAGCACGACGTCAGGCTGGTCAAGGTCAACAGGGGCAGCCCCATCGTTCGATGTTGCAAAAGCCGGTGCGGCCAAGGCCAAAGTCGTCGCAGCGAAAATCTGCGCAATGCGACCTGCCAAAGTCGAAGAAATGGACAAATTGCGACCCCAAATCCCGTCGGCTTCGCCCCAAAATGGGTTGCAACCGACAATATGACCCCCGGTTCCTTTTGCCATTTCGGGCGTGGAACCTGCTGAACCCTGTGTGTGCGGTGTCGCGTCGGGGGTGGCAAGCGGCCTGTAATATAAGTGCGTTAAACCGGCAGTGGAACGCGTTGAAACGTTGAATGGAGGCGTTGGTGCACCGCAAAATCCCTGATTCACCCGCCTTCGCCAGCGGTTTTTGCGCGCTCACGCGCCGCCGGTCACCGCACAGACCGCCTCGGCATGCCCCTTTACCCGCACCTTGCGCCAGACTTGTTCGACACGCCCGTCCGCTCCGATGCGGAAGGTCGAACGCTCTATCCCCATGTATTTTTTGCCATAATTGGATTTTTCAACCCAAACACCCATCGCTGCAATCAGTTCGCCATCGCCATCTGATGCCAATTCAACCGAAAGGTCGTATTTTTGCTGAAATTTGAGGAGCTTTGCCGGGGGGTCTTTGCTGACGGCGATCACCGGCACGCCCAGCGCGGCAAATTGCGGCATCAGCGCCGAAAAATCCTGCGCCTCTGTCGTACAGCCGGGCGTATCCGCCTTGGGATAAAAATAGAGGATGTGGCGTTTCCCGGCCAAATCCGCGCTGGTCAGACTGCGCCCATCGGCCAGCGTCAATTGCCATGCTGGCACCTTATCCCCGACATCAACCATCTACATCCTCCTTCAACCTTGTTGTTGCACCGCCCGCCACCATTGGCTGATGGCGGTGCGCGCATCGGCAAATTGCTGCATCAAATCGTCCCAATCGCCCGCGCGGCAGGCCGTGGCAATCCGCGCGCGACTCTCCCCATCCTTGGGCACTTCGGCATCGGGCGCCATCAGTCGCATAGTAACCAACAAGCGGGAGAGGAGCGCAAAGGCATCGGCAACTTCTGCCGGGGCCAGCCTTGCGGCAATGAGATCGGTGAGCGCCAGATCCAGCTCGGGTCGCAGCGCCACGCCGTGACGCAATTGCTGGCTGTGGATGGCAAATTCGGCATCGACCAGCCCGCCGGGGAGCAATTTGACATCGAGCGCACCCTTAGGCGGCTTATGCTGGGCCATGACGGCGCGCATTTTCTGGATGTCGGCCAGCGTCTGCCCCGCATCGCGCGGTTGGCGAAGCGCGGCATCGATCGCCCCCTGCACCGCCGCGCGCCCGGCCGCGCTGCCGTAAACGGGTCGTGCGCGGGTCAGCGCCATATGTTCCCACGTCCATGCATCTTCGCGCTGATAACGGGCAAAAGCGTCGAGGCTGGCGACCAGCGGCCCCTGCGTCCCCTGCGGGCGCAGACGCGTATCCACCTCATAAAGGCGGCCCGCCGCGCTCTGGACGGAGAGGGCGGCAATCACCCTTTGCCCCAGCCGGTTGAAATATCGGCTCGCACCCAGCGGGCGAACACCGTCCGATTCGTGCAGCAACTCACCGGTGAAAAGGAGGATGAGGTCAAGGTCACTGGCATGGGTGAGCGCGCGGCCACCCAATCGCCCCAGCGCCAACATCAGCAATTCGCCATCGGCAATGCGGCCATGCTGACGTTCAAAATCGGCCACAACCGCGCCCGTCAGGCTCGACACCGCAACCTCTGCCACATCGGCATAGCCGCGCGCGATGTGGAGCGGGTCGTGCACCCCCTCCACCAATTGGACGCCGAGCGCAAAGCGCCGTTCGCCGACAGCCAGCCGGACATGGTCGAGCATCAATTCCATGTCCGCCGCCGGCCCGCGCGCGACGCCTGCGCGCCATTCGCCATGGTCGAGCGGGTCTGCGAATATGCTCGCGTCGATCAACCCCTCGATCAGCGACGCGCGCAAGGCCAGATCATTGGCGAGCGTCGGGGCATGGCGCAAGATAGCCACCAAAGTCGTGAGCAAGGGTGGCCGCGCGGCCAGCAGGTGAAAGAAATTAATCGCGCTGGGCAATCCGGCGAGCATCCGGTCAAATTGTCGCAGCAGCGCATCGCCCGCCCCGCCCCTGCCCAATGCAGCCATCAGCGCGGGCAAAATCGCCTCCAGCGCCTCTTGCGCCGCCGCGCTGCGCAACACACGCAAACCGCCCTGCCGCCACGCCGCGATGGTTGCCGCCGCCGCCGACCCATCGGCGAAACCGGCGTCCACCGCAGCGCTGGCCGACGCACCATCGCCAAAGGGCCAGCGCGCGCTTTGCTCTGTCCCAATCAGTTGGTCGAAATTTTCGGCTACCTGGCGCGTCACTGGCGCCAGCAGGTCGAGCAGCGCAGCGCCGTCCCCCGCGCCATGCAGCGAAGCCAGATTGTCGAGCGCCGCTGCGTCCTTGGGCAAATGATGTTCCTGTTGGTCTTCAACCATTTGCACGCGATGTTCGATAGTGCGCAGCAAGACCAGATTATCCGACAATTGCACCGCCAGGTCGCCCGCAATATGCCCCGCAGCGGCCAGCGCGTGGAGCGCTTCACGCGTGTCGGTGGCCCGCAAGTCCGGGTTGCGCCCACCGTGGATCAATTGCTGCACCTGGGTGAAGAACTCGACCTCCCTGATGCCGCCGCGACCGCGCTTCAGATCAAAACCGGGGCCAAAGCCCTGCCCCGCACTGTAGCTGGAACGGATGCGTTCCGAAATATCGGCAATCCGACGAATCTGGCCAAAATCCATACTGCGCCGCCAGATGAAGGGCTGAATCGATTGCAGGAAATAGCTGCCGAGCTGGGGGTCTCCGCCGCTGGCGCGCGAGCGAACAAAGGCCGCCTGCTCCCACGCCAAAGCCTGCGATTCATAATAAGAAATCGCCGCTTCGACCGGCAGGACAATCGGCGTCACTTCCGGGCTGGGGCGCAGCCGCAAATCGACGCGCAGCACATGGCCGTCCGCCGTGCGTTCGGACAAAAGTTCGACAAATCGCCGCGCAATGCGCACCGCCGCTTCACCCGGATCATCACGGGCGCGGCGCGGCATAACCTCTGGATCAAAAATAAGTATGGGGTCTATATCACTGGAATAATTCAACTCCCTGCTGCCCAATTTGCCCAGCGCAATGATCGAAAAGCCCGCGACCTCCGCCCCTTCCGCACGCTCAGCAAAGGCGCGGGCCAGTGCAGCGTCACAGGCGGCATCGGCAAAGTCCGACAGCGCGTGGACGGTCGTGGTCAAATCATGTTCCCCCGCCAGATCGGCGAGCGCAATCAGCAAAGCCTGCTGCGCGCGCACTTGGCGCAGCCGTGCGGCGAAATCGGGTGCGGCAATGTCGGGCAGTGCATCGGCCAGCGCCATCGCTGCGGCATATCGGTCCGCGACATAGGCTTGGGTGAGATCACCGTAGCGTGCCGCCAATCGCGCCAGAAAGGGAGCATGCGCGATGGCGCGCGCGCGGGCTTCCCTCCTTGCGCCCTCGCCTCCGCCACCCCCCGTCATGCGCGGCGATATTCTGCGCGAAACTGCGTCGCAAATATCGCGAAATTGCCCGCCGCAATCGCTTCGCGCATAGCGGCCATAAGCGCCTGATAGAAATGGAGATTATGTTCGGTCATCAATATCGCGCCCAGCATTTCACCTGCCTTTACCAGGTGGTGGATATATGCACGGCTCCACCCCTGACAGGTCGGACAGGCGCAGCGCGGGTCGAGCGGCCCCATATCCTCCGCCATGCGGGCGTTGCGAATATTGAGCGGCCCGGCCCAGGTAAAGGCCTGCCCATTGCGGCCCGATCGCGTCGGCAGCACGCAATCGAACATGTCGATGCCTCGTTCGACCGCGCCGACCAGATCATCGGGCTTGCCCACGCCCATCAGATAACGCGGCTTGTCAGCGGGCAAATGACCGACACAATGGTCGAGACAGGCGAACATCGCCCCCTGCCCCTCCCCCACCGCAAGCCCGCCGACCGCATAGCCATCAAAACCGATATCGATCAGCGCCGCCGACGATTCGGCGCGCAATTCGGCATTGAGACTGCCCTGCTGAATCCCGAACAAGGCCGCGCGCGCGGCATGCGCACCCCCCCCGTCAAAGGCATCGCGCGAGCGTTTGGCCCAGCGCATCGAACGGCGCATCGATCCGGCGGCGCGCGCATCATCGACATCGGCGGGCGGGCATTCGTCAAAGGCCATGACGATGTCGCTGCCCAGCAATCGCTGAATTTCCATCGACCTTTCGGCGCTCAGCATATGGCGCGACCCGTCGAGATGGCTTTTGAAGGCAACGCCTTCTTCGCTTTGCTTGGTAAGTGCCGACAGGCTCATCACCTGATAGCCCCCGCTATCGGTCAAGATCGGGCGATCCCAGCCCATGAAGGCGTGCAGGCCGCCAAGCCGCGCCACCCTTTCCGCGCCGGGACGCAGCATCAGATGATATGTATTGCCAAGAATGATGTCCGCGCCGCTCGCGCGCACTTCTGCCGGGCGCATCGCCTTGACGCTGGCCGCCGTGCCAACGGGCATGAAGGCAGGGGTACGAATGGTGCCACGCCGCATGGCAATTTCGCCGGTGCGGGCGGCGCCGTCGCGCGCGTGGATGGAAAAGGCAAATCTCTGGGGCGCAAAATCTTTGGGCATGCCCCGCCCCTAAACGCTGGCCGCAGGAATGGCAAAGGCACGTGCCCTCATAGCATCATGCAAAAAGGGACGGCAGCTTATCGCCACCGCCCCTTCCCACAATCCGGGAGGGTAAGCCCGGACCGATCAGACCCAAAACAAGAGCGTGATAGCGCCTCGGGTCAAATATCGTCGTCTTTAGAAGTGAAAGACAACACCCGCGCTGATGCGCGTCGAATCGAACGAAATCGTGTCGGCCGCAAGGCGCAGACCGACGCGATTGGTCACCGCCACATCGGCACCGACGCCGACCAGATAGTCACCATCGGTATCGTCAACGCCGGCGGGCGGGTTGGCAACGCCGGTCAGGCGGCGGACATCAAAATCCACTTCCTGATAGCCGCCACGGACGAACAATTTGGTGCCCGGCGCAATTTCGGTGCCGATGCGCGCAGCAACGCCATATTCCCGGTCAATCGCGCTCGACCCAAAGTTGAAATTGCCTTCGGCACCGACGAACACCGAACCGCTGACCGGCACGTCCACACCGACGAAACCGCCGTAGAAGATACCATTGTCATCGGCAGCAGTCGGCAGACCAAAATCGTGCGTGCCGACCTGAAGGCCGCCGTAAACGTCGCTCGTAGGGGCGCTTTGCGCTGCGGCAGGCGCAGCGATGAGGGCAGCGCCGATAGCGGTGAGGGGGAGAAGAATCTTTTGCATGGTTCACCTTATTCTTGTTTGTTTCGTGCCGCCACGACGCCCGATCGGTCGAAAACTGCCCCGGCGCGGGCGGCAAAACCCACTTTGCTGAACGGCAATGAGCGCTGGCTGAAGATATTGTTCAGCAAGGATTCATCGACTTGACCGGGGCCAAGTTATTGACCACAAATGTCGCCAAGTTAGGAAAAGGGGACGGGAAATGGCTGTAAAGAAATTGCTTATCGCTGCACTGGCGGGAACAGCGTTGGCGGGGTTGGCAGGCGCAAGCTTCGCCCAACGCGCGCCCGCGCGCCCGGCCGCCAATGTGGTTGCGCACGCCGGCGATGGGGAGGCGCAGTTTCGCGACATATACAAGCAGTTGGTCGAAACCAACACCAGCCTGTCGGAGGGGAGCTGCACGCTCGCCGCCGAGCGTATGCGTGATCGGCTGTTGTCCGCCGGTTACCCCGCATCGGATTTGCACCTGATTGTTGAACCCAATCACCCGCGTGAGGGTAATTTGGTCGCCATCATGCCGGGCAGCGATGCCAGCCTGCCCGCGCTGCTCCTGCTTGCACATATCGACGTGGTGGAGGCGCATCGCGCCGACTGGGAACGCGACCCCTTTACGCTGATAGAGGAAAATGGCGAATTTTTCGGGCGCGGCGTCTCGGATGACAAGGCGCAGGCGGCGGTCTGGGTCGATACGATGATGCGGCTGCGTCAGGAAAATGTCCGCCCGCGCCGGACGATTAAAATGGCGCTCACCTGCGGTGAGGAAACTGCAGGCGCATTTAACGGCGCGGAATATCTGGCGCGCGAATATCGCCAGTTGATCGACGCAGGTTTTGCCCTTAACGAAGGGGCGGGCGGCCTCATCGGCCCCGACGGCCACCACGTCATGCTCAACATACAGGCGGGCGAAAAATTCCCTCAAAACTACCAGTTTGAGGTTACCAATCCCGGCGGCCATTCCAGCCGCCCGGTGCGCGACAATGCGATCGTCCGGCTAAGCCAGGCATTGATTCGCGTCGGCGCGCATGATTTCCCCATCGAATCAAATGATGCGACGCGCGGATATTTTTCCGCCATGTCCCAATTGACCCCAGCACCGATCGGCCCGGCCATGGCGCGATTTGCTGCCAATCCGTCGGATACAGCGGCCGCAGATACGCTCGCTGCCGCCAACCCCAGTTGGAATGCAATTTTGCGCACAACCTGTGTGCCGACGATGTTGAACGGCGGCCATGCAACAAATGCGCTGCCGCAGCGCGCGCGGGCCAATGTCAACTGCCGCATCTTTCCCGGCACCAGTGTCGAATCGATCCGTCAGGCGCTGGTGCAATTGGTCAATGACCCGGGGGTGAGCATAACCACGCTCGAAACCCGCAGCCCCATTTCACCGCCGCCGCCGCTGAATGATGCGATCATGCGGCCCGCGCGCGCGGCGGCAGAGGCGGTGTTCCCCGGCGTACCGCTGGTGCCGTTGATGGCAGCGGGCGGAACCGATGGCGCCTTTCTGACCCCTGCGGGCATCCCCACCTATGGATTTTCGGGATTTTTCGGGACGGCAGCGGGCAGCAACGCCCATGGCCTCAACGAACATATCCGTGTCCAGTCGGTGATGGATGGGCGGCGGATGCTCTATATCATGGTGCGCGATATCGCCGCGCGTTAGCTTTGGGGCAGCAATAGGCTGGCATCGCCATAGCTGTAGAACCGATAGCTCGAAGCAATGGCGTGGGCATAGGCATGTTGCATTTTATCTAGCCCTATCAATGCACTAACCAGCATGAACAGGGTGGATCGCGGCAGGTGAAAATTGGTCATCAGCCCGTCGATCCCGCGAAAGCGATATCCCGGTGTGATGAAAATGGCGGTATCGCCAACAAAGGGGCGGATGTTACCATCCTCCCCCGTCGCGCTTTCGATCAAACGCAGGCTGGTGGTGCCAACCGCGATGACGCGGCCACCAGATGCGCGCACCGCGTTCAGCCGACCGGCGGTT
>CALFXW010000236.1 GCA_937957805.1 uncultured Sphingopyxis sp. | reverse complement strand
AACTCGCCTCAATCAGGATATGGTTGCGACATAATGAGTCGGTGACCTAAATCCTTTTTGGGCTTTTCACCGGCCTCCATTGGAGCGCTGATATCGATCGCATGGGGTCTGGCCCGGCGCAGTTCATTCGCGCGGCGCAATGTGTGGCCGGAAGCGTGTGCCAGCACCAAAAAGACAATTCCTAATATGAAAGATACGCCTGCGGCTATTATGTCCGCCTGATTCTGCGACATGTCGCCGGTGGCAAGCGCGACACCCAAGAGGAGTGAAAATGCATATGATTCCGCGCATATGAGCAGTAAAAGCAATAGCCAGGCATAGGTAGGTGTCGGCTTACTCTGTTCATCACGTGCTAGGAACAAATAGTTGCGCAGCTGGTCAAAGCGTTCCTCATCAATAGGTGTGGGTATATGCAGCCAATAAGCATGGAATAATTTGTCCAAGCGGGCATTGGCAACGTCTGATGATGGTGATTTCATTCGTGACCAGCGCGCAATCGTTCCGATAATTGGCAGATCAGCCCAGATATCGAAAAACCAGAAACGAAATTTCTTCATAGTTTTATACGCCATGATAAGTGCCGACAAGATTGCCAATCCCAAGATGACGGTCAAATTTGACGATTGTTCAAGCATCGCGCCTATCCCCCAGCCATAGCCTCGCCGCGCACATGCGACTCCCCCGAATCGCATAGTTAGGGAGAGGATTCCCGCTCCAATCGAGCGATGCAAGCAGATTCTTTGTGCTCAATCATAATGTGGAGCAGCCATAGAGTTCGCGCTACATATTCATGAGAGCTTGTCAATTTGCACATTGGATGGGATGTGGCTTTGGATCGCGCAACCGCCCGCTTGCCGTATTGGCAGATCGTGCTTGTGGTGGCGTGTTACTCTACAGTCGGTCATCGGGCTGAACCCACCCCATCCCCAGTCACCGCAGGGGAGGGGAGTAGATTCATCACTAACTCTGTTTCCTCTTTGCCTCTCTCGTGGAGTACGGATTGACCGCGACATTGGAGGAATTCCCAGCAGCGCGGGGGTGCGTGGGTGGGTGATGGATCCCTGCCTTCGTAGGAGCACAAGCCCTGATGCCTATGCATGGCGGGATCATTATAATGGTGACCGGCTATATGCGCTGAACGGGTTGAACCGGATATTGACTGCGGGACAATTGGGGATGGGTTATGACGCTCGCGGTAACCTCACCAGTTCGGGCGGCGCGGCCTATGGCGTATCGGTCTGTCGGGATTTCCGGGTCGGGCAAGGTGCCCTTGCCCTTGAAATCCCTATGGGATGCGGACAATCATATGGTGTCTGCGCCGGGGGTGATGCTGGGCTATGACGCGGCGGGGCGGCTGTATCAGACTTCTTCCCCCAGCGCAGGCGCTGGCGCGGGTGCGGCAACGACGCGCTTTGGCTATGACGGGATCAACCTTATTGCGGAATATGATGCGACCAATGCGATGGTTCGCCGGTATGTGCATGGGCCGGGGAGTGATGAGCCGATCGTCTGGTATGAAGGCGGCGGCACCAATGACCGGCGCTATATGCTGCGTGATGCGCGCGGCAGCATAACCAGCATTACCAACGGATCTGGCGCGGTGATCGCCATCAACAGCTATGACGGAGTCGCAGACGGGCGAAGCCCAATTTGGCATACCCGCCGCCAGCAACATGGGTCGGTTCGGCTATACCGGGCAGACATGGTTGCCCGAGGTGGGGATGGGGTATTACAAGGCACGTATGTATAGCGCCACCCTTGGCCGCTTTATGCAAACCGACCCTATCGGCTATGGCGATGGGCTGAACCTTTACGCCTATGTCGGCAATGACCCCGTCAACTTCGTCGATCCGCTGGGGGCTTGCCGCTATACCGCTTGGATACGTGCTCGCTGGGAACAACAAGACGATGGCCGTTGGGTGGTTGTTGAGGTTCTAAGAACATGGGTAACGCAGGATAGTGAATGCTCGTCGGCAGAAGACGACGATAACGCGCGATCGGCAGCCCTGCAAAGATCGCCGCCGCCCACCAACGGTGACGCTGACTGCCCTACACCGGTAGAACGCTCAAGAAGCGTTGGGAATAGAGGCGTGGTAGCGCAAGCGATTCGAGGTGGGGTAGGGCGCGCTGCAATAGCCGCGATGACCGCGCGCGAAGCACGGCAAGCCGCCGAACATATCAATGGGCGACCGGGCGGCGGGCGCTTGGGCGTCGGCGACGCATATCGACATTTTTATTGGCAATATTCATTGTCCAATTTGCTGGGGCCGCTTCAGGCTGAAGAATTTGGAGATTCTGTGGAAGCTGCTAGCGTCAATCCTTCGGGAGAGCGGGCCATGGATTTGTTCAACAATGCCATGGCAAGAGGTTTTTCTGCCGATCGAAGCTATCGATCATCTAACCCAGACAGAACGGCCAGAGAAGCATTGATGAATGGTTGTCTAATAACTGCGGCAAGTGCAGGCGGATGAATTATGAATATTAAACGTCGATTTATAGCATTACTTGCGATAATAATTTTGATATTCAGTATATTTATATTTCAAATTGGTGTATTAATATTTTCAATAGAAACAGTGGGGGGTGAAAAATTCCCTAGATCAGCAATTGCCGATAATGGAGATGTAATATTTTCAGTAGATATCGGTCCGGATCACCGCTTGTACAGGGTTCATTTTTATATGTTAATATCGGGTATGTCGTATATTCCAGATCAAAATGAACCGCATATATCCTATGACATGGGGTATTTTGTTGGGCCATCCATAGATTTTTGTCGATTTTATGTGCGTAATGATGAAATATCGTCCGATTGCCTCATCTAGGCTGTAGACTCATAAGCGCGCAGCCAGAGGCGCATTGAGGCGAGCTTGACCATGGCGAGGAAGTTATCGGCGAGTTTGTCGTAACGGGTGGCGATGCGGCGGAAGTGTTTGAGCTTGCTGAAGAAGCGCTCGACCTGGTTGCGCTCGCGGTAGAGGGTTTTCGAGAAGCAGGGCCGCCATTTGCGGTTCGACTTGGCCGGGATGTTGGGGACCGCGCCCTGCGCCTCGATCATGTCGCGGATGGCGTTGCCGTCATAGGCCTTGTCGCCGAGCACGATGGTGCGCGGTTCAAGACGGTCGAGCAGCGCGAGCGCGGCAGGGGCGTCGTGCGCTTGCCCTGCCGTCAGGCCGAGCCTCAGCGGCAAGCCTTGCCGGTCGACGACCGCGTGGATCTTGGTGGTGAGGCCGCCTCGGGAACGACCGAGACAATGATCTCGACCCCCCTTTTTGCGGTCGCAGCCTGCTGGTGCGCCCGGATCGAAGTGCTGTCGATCATCTGGATGTCGCCGTCGTAAGCGACCGTGATCGCGTCCATCAGCCGGTCCCATACGCCCGCGCGTCGCCAGCGCACGAAGCGGTTGTAGCACGTCGTCCTTGGGCCATAGCGCTCGGGCAGATCGCGCCACGGCGCACCCGAGCGCAGCACCCAGAAGATGCCGTTAAGCACCCGCCGATCATCAACACGCGGCACACCCCTCGGCTTGTTCGGCAACAACGGCTGGATTACCCGCCACTCGAAGTCGGTCAGATCATAACGGCTCATCCACGAGACTGAATCATAAAACCGCCGCAATGGGAATCCCGTTTATGGGTTCACGACCTAGTTGTCAGAGTTAATTTTCCATCTGCACGCTGACCTTTACCTATGACGCGGCGGGCCGCCGGACGCGCTTGACCTATGGCGATGGGTTTTATGTCAGCTATGCCTATGATGTGTTGGGCAATGTAACGGTGATTGGTGAAAATGGGGCGACGAGCGGTGCGGGGCTATTGGCGCGCTATGCCTATGACAATCTTGGCCGCCGTGCATCGGCGGCATGAAGCGAAAGCCATTCGGCTGGCGCACATGGAAAAAGGGTCGCCGAATTGCTCCGGCGACCCCCGATTTATCGCAATTTCAGGGCCAAATCTCAACTACTGGCCCCCAGAAATACGCTTTTACATGGTCGGCGAGGGGCGCTTCCCCCGCCGGAACGTGATGGCGCGGCATTCGCCTCAGCGGCGCTCGCGCACGCTCCGAAAGTAAGCGACCGACCTCTTTAGCAGACCATGAGACATCGGATCACCTCCTTTCACTAGATGGATGGGCATGTGCGCACTCCCTTTTCTGTCGCGGCACAGGGTGAAGGTGAATCAATGCGTCCGGTCACGCAAGCGCAAAATGCACCGCGCCCGCAAAAATCAGACGGTAAAGCTTTCGCCGCAGCCGCACGCCCCCTTGGCGTTGGGGTTTGCGAAGGTGAAGCCGGCGGTAAAATCATCCTCCACCCAATCCATCACCGACCCGATGAGGTAGAGGAGGCTGGCCCCATCGACATAAAGGATGCCGCCCGGCGTTTCGATGCGTTCGTCAAAACCCACCGCGTCGCTGACATAGTCGAGGCTATATGCCAGCCCCGAACAGCCGCGCCGGGGGGTGGACAGTTTGACGCCGATGGTGCCCGCAGGTGCCTTTGCCATCAAATCGGCGATGCGCGTTTCGGCGCGCGCTGTCAGCGTGATCGCGGCGGGGAGCGGACGGCGGGTGCGGGTGGCGGGTGCGTCAGTCATGGTCATAACATCCCCAGTTCTAACCGCGCTTCATCGGTCATATTGGCCGGGCTCCACGGCGGGTCCCAGACCAGATTGACATCAACAATGCCTGTTCCCGGCACCGCACCGACGCGCATTTCCACTTCGCCGGGCATCGATTCAGCGACCGGGCAATGCGGCGTCGTCAGCGTCATGGTCACCGCAACATGCGCGTCATCCCCCACCTCCACATTATAGATGAGGCCAAGGTCATAGATGTTGACCGGGATTTCGGGGTCGTAAATCTCCTTGAGTGCATCGACGATGGCGTCATGCAAATCACCCCCCGGCGCGCCTGTCGGCAGTTCAGCAGGCGCAGCGTCGAGAAAGCCGGAAAGATAATCGCGCTTGCGCGCCATTTTATCGGCATCGCTTTCGGCATCACTGACCCGCGCGCGCGGCGGCACCGGCACGCTGGTAACATTTTCATGCGGGATGGTGTCGGTCATCCGAAAATCCTTTTCACCCGTTCGATACCGCGCACCAGCGCGGCCACATCATCATCGTCGCTATACAGGCCAAAGCTGGCACGCGCGGTCGCCGCTACACCCAGATGCGCCATCAACGGCTGCGCACAATGGTGCCCGGCGCGGATGGCAACGCCCGCTTCGTCCAAAATGGTGGCGACATCATGCGGGTGGACATCACCCACCGCAAAGCTGAGGATACCCGCGCTATCTGTCGGGCCAAACAGCCGCACGCCGGGGATTTGCGCCAGCGCCTGCCGCGCCGCGGCCACCAGCGCATGTTCGTGCGCGGCAATCGCATCCAGCCCAATGGCATCGACATAATCGATCGCGGCGTAGAGCGCGCACGCCTCCACAATCGGGGGTGTTCCCGCCTCAAACCGGGTGGGGGCAGGGGCATAGCTGGTGCGTTCGAAACTGACACGGTCGATCATCGACCCGCCGCCCTGCCACGGCGGCATCGCATCCAAAATCTCGGCCCGCGCCCATAATGCGCCAATGCCGGTTGGGCCGTAAAGCTTGTGCGCGGAAAATACGTAAAAATCGACGCCCAGTTCGCCCATGTTGACGGTCATGCGCGGCACCGCCTGACAGCCATCGATCAGCAATTTTGCGCCGACCCCATGCGCCAGATCGACGGCGCGGCGCACGTCCAACTGGCTGCCCAGCACATTTGACACATGGGCAAGCGCAACCAATTTATGCTGCGGGGTCAATATATTGGCCGCTGCATTCAGGTCGATGCAACCATCCGCCGTCAGCGGGCACACATCGATATGCGCGCCGACTCGCTCGGCCAGCATCTGCCACGGCACGATATTGCTATGATGTTCGAGGGCGGAGAGGAGGATGCGGTCACCCGCACCGATATTGGCGCGGCCCCAGCTTTGCGCGACAAGGTTTATTCCCTCTGTCGCGCCGCGCACGAAGACTATTTCATCCGCGCTGCCGCCCAGAAATTGCGCCACCCGCGCGCGTGCCGCCTCATAAGCCAGCGTCATGTTGGCGCTGCGCTGATATACGCCGCGATGGACGCTGGCATAATCCGCGCCCATCGCGCGGGTCGCCGCGTCGATGACGCTTTGCGGCTTTTGCGCGCTGACCGCGCTGTCGAGATAATGCCAATCACCCGCAAGGCCGGGGAAATCGGCGCGTGCCGCCCGGCCAAGCCGCGCTATGGCGGGGTGCGCGATATTCATGCGATCTGCCCCAATTTGGCGATTGCCGCGCTGGTGAGCGTGTCATCCCCGCCCAAAGCCTCGGTCAAAAAAGCTTCGAGCAGCATCTGCCGCGCGGTTGCCGGGTCAATCCCGCGCGAGGCGAGGTAGAATAGGGCCGCTGCGTCCAATTCGCCGATGGCGCAGCCATGCGCGCATTGGACATCATCGGCGAAAATTTCGAGTTCGGGCTTGGCATTGGCGCTCGCGTGGCGGGAAAGCAGCATCGCGCGGACATTTTGCGCGCTGTTGGTGCGCTGCGCATCGCGTGCGACGCTGACCTGCCCCAAATAGGTGACGCTCGCCGCGCCGCCCGCAACATTGCGGATGGTCTGGCGGCTGGTGGCGTCCGGCTCGGCATGGGTGACATGGGTCACGCATTCGAGATTCTGTTCGCCGTCCCCAATTTGCGCGCAGTCGAGTTGAAAATCCGCCCCGGCGTGGAGCGTTGCATGCACCTCCACCCGGCCATATACCCCCCCGATGTTGAGGATGCGCAGCCGCGCCGCCGCACCCGCGCCCAGCGACAGGTGGATTTGGGTGACGCCGCCCGCATCTTGCACGATGCTGCGGTCAAAATGGCCGCCCGCCGGCACGATGATATTTTCCGGCTCCGGCAGCGGCCACAGCCCGCCGAGCGCGTCCAGATCGCTATAGCGCCAATCCTCTGCACGGTGGGTGGGCAGTGCCGTCATGCCGCAACCTCTGCATAACCCTCACGCTCTAGTTCGAGCGCGAGTTCCGGCCCGCCCGAACGGGTAATCCGCCCATCGGCCAGCACATGGACAAAATCGGGCCGGACATAATCGAGCAGCCGTTGGTAATGGGTGATGAGCAGCACCCCCTTGTCAGGGGCGCGCATGATGGCGTTGATCCCGTCGCCGACGACGCGCAGCGCATCAATATCCAGCCCCGAATCGGTTTCATCGAGGATGGCTATGCTGGGGTTCAAAATCCCCATCTGCACCATTTCTGCGCGCTTTTTCTCCCCACCCGAAAAGCCGACGTTTACCGGGCGTTTCAGCATGTCCATATCCATGCCGAGCAAGGCCGCTTTTTCCCGCGCCAGTTTCAGGAAATCACCGCCCGACAGCGGGGGCAGGCCATGCGCCTTGCGCTGGGAATTGAGCGCCTCTCGCAAAAATTGCACCCCCGACACGCCGGGGATTTCAACCGGATATTGGAAACCAAGAAACAGCCCCGCCGCCGCGCGTTCATGCGGGTCGAGGGAGAGGAGGTCTAAGCCCCTCCCCTTCAGGGGAGGGGTTGGGGTGGGGGGGGTGAGGATGGCGCTGCCCGCCGTCACTTCATAACCGGGGCGACCACCCAATACATAGGCGAGCGTTGATTTGCCCGCACCATTTGGCCCCATGATCGCATGGACTTCGCCCGCGTTGATGGTGAGCGACAGGCCCTTCAAAATCGGCTTGTCGGCGACGGTGGCGTGGAGGTTTTCAATATGTAGCATGATTAGTCTCTTCCTCCCTCCCGCAAGCGGGAGGGGAGCTTTGGTTTGCGCTTATCCGCGACGGTGGCATGGAGGTTATGGATGCTGCCCCGAATGAACGCGTCACCCTGAACTTGGTTCAGGGTCCATGGGCCGAGGCCGCGAGCTTGGGCGATGGATGCAGAAACAAGTTCAGCATGACGAAGGGCGTGGCGGGTGCGCATCACCCCACACTCCCCTCAAGGCTGATGCCCAACAGCTTCTGCGCCTCAACCGCGAACTCCATCGGCAATTGTTGCAGCACTTGTTTGGCAAAGCCGTTGACGATCAGCGCGACCGCTTCTTCCTGCCCCAGCCCGCGCTGCATCGCGTAAAACAGCTGGTCGTCGGAAATTTTGCTGGTGGTCGCTTCATGTTCCAGCGTCGCGGTCGGGTTTTTCACCTCTATATAGGGGACGGTGTGCGCCCCGCATTTGTCGCCCAGCAACAGGCTGTCACACTGGGTGAAATTGCGCGCGCCCTCTGCCCGCGCGCCGATGCGCACCAGCCCGCGATAGGTGCCGTTGCTGCGCCCCGCGCTGATCCCCTTGGACACAATCGTCGAACGGGTGCGCCGCCCATTGTGGATCATCTTGGTGCCGGTGTCGGCCTGTTGAAAATTATTGGTGACGGCGATTGAATAAAATTCGCCCACGCTGTCATCGCCGTTCAAAACGCAGCTGGGGTATTTCCACGTAATCGCGCTGCCGGTTTCGACCTGTGTCCACGAAACCTTGCTGCGCGCACCCTGGCACAGCGCGCGTTTGGTGACGAAATTATATATGCCGCCGCGCCCATTGGCATCGCCGGGATACCAGTTTTGCACGGTGGAATATTTAATCTCCGCATCCTCCATCGCCACCAGTTCGACGACTGCGGCATGGAGCTGATTTTCATCGCGCTGCGGCGCGGTGCACCCTTCCAGATAGGATACATGCGCGCCGGCATCAGCGATGATGAGCGTGCGTTCAAATTGCCCGGTATTTTCGGCGTTGATGCGGAAATAGGTGGACAATTCCATCGGGCAGCGCACCCCCTTTGGCACATAGACAAAGGTGCCATCGGAAAAGACCGCGCAGTTGAGCGTCGCGAAATAATTATCCTGCATCGGCACCACGCGGCCGAGCCATTTTTGGACGAGTTCGGGATATTCGCGGATCGCCTCACTAATCGAGCGAAAAATAACCCCTGCTTTTTCCAGCTCTGCGCGAAATGTCGTTGCCACCGACACCGAATCAAACACCGCATCGACCGCGACCTTGCGCGCGCCCTCCACCCCCGCCAGCACTTCCTGTTCGGCAATGGGGATGCCCAATTTGTCGTAAACCGCCTTTATTTCGGGGTCGAGTTCATCGAGGCTGGCCAGCGTAGCCTTGGCCTTGGGCGCGGCATAATAATATGCGTCCTGATAATCGATCGGCGGCACGTTCAGCTTGGCCCAATCGGGCGGGGTCATCGTCTGCCACAAGCGAAAGGCCTTGAGCCGCCAGTCGAGCATCCACTGCGGTTCATCCTTTTTGGCCGAAATAAAGCGCACTATGTCTTCGTTCAGACCCTTTGGCGCGAATTCCTGTTCAATATCAACCGACCAGCCATGCGCATAATCGGCGACCTTGGCCGCCGCGTCGCGCGCCGCCTGATCGGTCACGGGGGCGTCGATATTGTCGCTCATCCGACCCGCTCCATCGGCGCATGGCCGCTCATATTGGCGAGTGTCACCGCCGCCAGCGCGCCGCGCACCGCGCCGTTCACCGCCTGCCAATGCGGGCGCACCGCACAATTGCTCTTGATGCCGCAGGCGCAGGCGCCATCATCGATGCAATTGGTCATGGCAATCGGTCCCTCTATTGCTTCGATTATGTCGGCAAGGCTGATGGCAGCGGCCGGGCGCGCCAGCTTAATCCCGCCGCCCGGCCCGCGCACCGCGCGCAGCAGCCCCGACCGCACCAGCCGTTGCACCAATTTATGCGCGGTCGCTTCGGGGACATGTGCAGCTTCGGCCAATCGTGCGGCGGTCAGCCGCGTGCCGCCGCACTGGCGCGCCGCTGCGCCCATCAAAACGATGGCATAATCGGCCAAATTGGACAGGCGCATGGCGCAATTTCCGCTCAATCGGGGGCGATTCGGCCAATATAAGACCTAATCAGTCCTTTATTACTAAGCCTTTATGCTGCACTGCGCAAGAGCGGACGGGTGCCGCGCCGAAAATCGCCTGTCTGCGAATTTCGAAAATTACGCGTTCGAAACCAGCACATCGACCTGTCCGGTGAGCGATTTGCGTCCTTCGGAAATCGCGATCAGCAATTCGGACTGGCGCGCCTTTATCTGTTCGGGGGTCAGCCCGGCAAAGCGTTTCAATTCGCGGATCAGGTGCGATTGGTCGTAAAATTGGCTGGCCATGCCATTGGCGCTAATATCTTCGCCGCGCGCCAAGGCTGCGGCGGCATGGAGCGCGCGATATTTGCGCAGCAGGCTTTTGGGCGGCAGGCCGTAGAATCGTTTGGAAAGCCGTTCAACCTGGCGCGGGGACAGGCCGGTGCGCGCCACCAGATCGGCGACCTCCGCATCATCATTTTCGGCGAGCCACGCATCCATGATGGCAATGAAATCATGGGGCATAACCTTCCCGCGCGCGGCCGTTTGTGCGGCGACAAAATCGCACAATAGTTTGAATATAGGCGCTGTTTCGCTTTCAGCGTCGATGGCGTCGAACAATATCTGCGCTGCGTTGCCGAAAATTTCGCGCCCGTCAAAGGCCCGGTCGAGGCTTTGTTCAGCATCAAGCCCGGTTAGCGCGGTCCAGGCGGTGGGGTGCAGCCCTGCGCCCACGACATACATCGGGCCGAAGCCGCTATCGGTAATTGCGCCGCTGGTCGGGCCGATCAAAGTCACCGGGCGGGCTGGATCCACATGACCGTTGGCAAAGCGATATTCGCCGCCGCCGCGCAGCATGACGCGCAATTGCGGGCGGTCCGCGCGCTCCACCTCCTCAAAGGTCGGGCTTTCCTGATGCAGACGATAAAGTGAACTGATCCACCGCTGCATTTCGGCAGGCGGTGCTGCATATTCCATCGAAATTGGTGCCGTCATTGCTCCCCCGACCGACCGACTTTTTGCTTTATTTTGAACCAATTGCCACGTCCGTGCGTAGCTACAAACAAAATTAAGCCTTCTTTTGTGACAAATGCAACGCCGCGCAGTGACGTGGCGCACAAAAATATCTTGATAATGATGCGGTTGGTCGAAAAGCAAAAAAAGGACCGACCAGCACTGCCAGTCGGTCCTAAAGTCGGTAAAGGACTCTTTGCCAAAAAGACTCGGAGCCCTTCGGGTCGCAGGAGCCAGATGCCAATATCCGGCGGCGCTGTATTGGACAGAAACGACATGTTGGGGGCAGTTTCGGGCAATTATGCAACAGAAAACGGAAATTTGACGAAATGGTGGGGCGATTTTTTGTCCGAATGATGCACGCGATGGACGCCGAATTTGCCCATAAGCGGACGATTGATGCGTTATCGATGCTGCCGCTCGCCGCGCCATCGCGCACCGACCCGGCGCTCGCCATGTCGCTCGCGGGGCTGGATTTTGCCCACCCCGTCTGCCTCGCCGCCGGTTTTGACAAGGATGCGCGCGCGATCCATGCGATGGGGCGCTTTGGTTTTGCGGGGGCAGAGGCGGGGACGCTCACCCCCTTGCCGCAATCGGGCAACCCGCGCCCGCGCCTGTTTCGCTTGACTGGGGACCGCGCGGTCATCAACCGTATGGGGTTCAACAATGGCGGGCATGCCGCCGCTGCGCCGCGCATCGCCGCCCATTTTGCGCGCGCGCGCCGCACCCCCTTTGGCATTAACATCGGCGCGAATAAGGATGCAGCCGACCGTATCGCCGATTATGTCACCGGCGTCGCGCGTTTTGCCGCTATGGCCGACTGGCTGACCATCAACATTTCCTCCCCCAACACGCCGGGTCTGCGCGCGTTGCAGGATGGCGCGGCGCTCGACGATTTGCTCGGCGCGGTGGCCGCAGCGCGGGCCGACAGCGGCATCCGAACCCCCATTTTCCTCAAAGTCGCGCCCGACCTAGACGGCGCGCAGATCGACGGAGTGGTCGCCGCCGCCATCACCCATCGGCTGGACGCCATCATCATCGGCAATACGACCGTTTCACGCCCGCATCTGACCTCTGCCCATGGCGGGGAAGCGGGCGGCCTGTCGGGTGCGCCGTTGGAGGGGCTGGCCTTTGCGCAGCTGCTCAATTTTGCGGCCGCCAGCGACGGGCAAATCGCGCTGATCGCGGCGGGCGGCATTTCAAGCGCCGATCATGTCTGGCGGCGGATTGCGGCGGGCGCATCGCTCGTGCAGCTTTATAGCGCCATGGTGTATGAGGGGCCGTGGCTGGCCGCGAAAATCGTCGCCGATCTGACTCAGATGCTGCGCGCGAGTGAAATCAGCACGCTAAAGGCGTTATTGGGCAGCAAAATCGCCCCGCCGCCCCCTTCTGCGCTTGCCCAGCGCGGCTGAACATGCTTGAGCAAATTGCATGAGCATCGCCTGTGACACTTGTGTTGTGCGCAACCGCGCCATTTGTTCGGTGCTCGATACCGACGAACTGGTGGCGCTGAACCGCATTGGGCGCACCCGCACGATCAGCGCTGGCCAAACTCTGATGTGGGAGGGGGAGGATTCAGCGCTCGTCGCCAATGTCCTCGACGGCGTGCTCAAATTGTCCACCGGGACGGAGGATGGGCGCGAACAAATCGTCGGCATCGTCTATCCCGCTGATTTCATCGGCCGGCCATTTGGCGCGCGCGCGCAGCAAACGGTGACCGCGCTGACCGAAGCGCGCGTTTGCGTCTTTGCGCGGGGGGATTTTGACGCCTTTGCCCGCGAACATCCCGCGCTTGAACATAAATTATTGCAACGCACGCTGACCGAACTCGACCGGGCGCGCCACTGGATGTTGTTGCTGGGTCGCAAATCGGCGATGGAAAAAATGGCGAGCTTCCTGCTCGAAATGTCCGAACGGCTGGTGCAAAATGGTTGCACGCCCGATGCGGGGCCGCTGGACCGATTTACACTGCCCTTTGGCCGTCAGCAGATTGCGGATATTTTGGGCCTCACCATCGAAACGGTCAGCCGGCTGCTCACCAAACTCAAAAATGATGGGGTGATCGACCTGCCGTCGCGGCGCGAAGTGGCGATTTTGCAGCGCGATATATTGCACCACCGCGCGGGCTGACAGATTTGGGAGTGGTAATGCCCCGCCCCGTTCGTTCGAGCGTGTCGAGATAAGAACGGGGGCAATCGGACTGGATTCCCGCCTTCGCCGGAAGGACGATTGGCGACTGCGCCCACCCCTAGGGCATTTTTCTGCCGCAATTTTGCCGCAACTTTTGATCCAGCGCAAAGCCGTGCAATGGGTGCGTCGCCAGAAAGATGGGCATGTGGCCCTATTTTCCTGAGCTTTTGGCGGTGCCGGTGCCGCGCTACACCAGCTACCCCACCGCTGCCGAATTTCAGGACGGCTTTGGCGATGCCGATGGCGTGGCCGCGCTGGCCAAGGTGCAATCGCCCGCATCGCTATATATCCATATCCCCTATTGCGAGAAAATCTGCTGGTATTGCGGCTGCAACACCGGGGCTGCCGGACGGACAAGCCGCCTCAACGCCTATTTGACCGCGCTTGATGCCGAGCTGGAACTGGTGGCGGCGCGTCTGGGGGCGGGTGGTGCGCCGCGCGATCTGTCGCGGATCAGCTTTGGCGGCGGCAGTCCCAATGCCATCACCCCACTCGCCTTTGTGCGGCTGCTCGACCGGATAGTCACCGCCTTTGGCAGCATATTGCCGCATATTTCGGTCGAACTCGACCCGCGTGGATTTACCAGCCATTGGGCAGGGATGCTGGGCAGCATTGGCGTCGCGCAGGTCAGTTTTGGCGTGCAGACGCTGGCCGACCATGTGCAGCAACGTATCGGGCGGGTGCAGCCGCGCGCCACCATCGAACAGGGGGTGGAGATGCTGCGCGCCGCCGCCATCCCCTCCATCAATTTTGACCTGATGTATGGTCTGCCGGGGCAGACGACGGGTGATCTGATCGAAACGCTCGACGCAGCATCCCAGATGCGGCCCGAACGTATCGCTTTGTTCGGCTATGCCCATGTGCCCGACATGTTTGCCCGTCAGCGCCGGATTGATGCAAGTGACCTGCCCGATGCAGCATTGCGCTTTGAAATGGCCGCAATGGGCAGCGCATTTTTGCTGGCCGCAGGCTATATCGAGGTCGGTTTTGACCATTTTGCACTGCCGCATGATCCGCTGGCCAAGGCGGCCCAAAGCGGCCAATTGCGCCGCAATTTTCAGGGCTTTACGGACGATAGCGCCGATGTGCTGATCGGCGTCGGGGCGAGCGCGATCAGCGTTTTTCCTGATATTTTGCTGCAAAATGAAAAAAATGCCGGGCGGTACCGGATGCGGGTGACCGGCGGCCAATTGGCCAGCACGCGCGGGGTGCGGCGCGACGCGGATGATGCAATCCGCGCCAAAATTATCGAAGATATTTTGTGCCTGCGCCCAACTGACCTTTCGCGGCTTGACGGATGGCAGGCCGCAGTGGATGGTCTAACTGCCTTTGTCGAACGCGCCGTCGCGCGGCTCGACGGGGCGATGCTCTCTCCCACGCGCGACAGCGCCCCCTATGCGCGCAGCATGGCGGTGCTGTTCGATCGGCATCGGCGTGCAAGCGCCCGACAATTTAGCCAGGCGGTATAGGGGGAGCCCCAATTTGATCTGGATCAATGTTGCGGTGCAGCAAGGGCTTCAGGGCCGGGGTAATAGCATCCGAAGCGCAGGTTTCGGACAAGATGTTGAGGAAATTCGGGCATGAACGGGGTTTTGAACCGGGCAGGTATCTTCATCGTCGCCGCGATGGTGGCGTTATTGGCGGCGATGAATGCGGCCGATTGGGGCTTTGCCGTCCATATGGTGATTGTTGCGGCTGCCGCGACGCTGGCCATGGCATGGACGCTGACCCGCACCGACTATGCCGATATTGCCAAGGGGATTTTGCCGGTCAGCGATGCATCGCTTTATGATGATGATCCGGTGCGCTGGGGCGTGCTGGCGACGGTCATTTGGGGCGTCGCCGGGCTGGCGGCGGGGCTGTTCATTGCGTTGCAACTCGCCTTTCCGGTGCTCAACCTGGGTATTGAATATACGAGTTTTGGCCGGTTACGCCCGCTCCACACATCGGGGGTGATTTTCGCCTTTGGCGGCAATATTTTGATCGCCTCCAGCCTCTATGTCGTGCAGCGCACCTGCCGTGCGCGACTGGCCTTTCCCAGCCTCGCCCGCTTTGTGTTCTGGGGTTATCAGCTGTTTCTGGTGCTGGCGGCGAGCGGTTATTTGATGGGCATCACCCAGAGCCGCGAATATGCCGAACCCGAATGGTATGTCGATATCTGGCTGACCATCGTCTGGGTTGCATATCTGGCGGTGTTTGTCGGCACGATTATGCGGCGGCGCGAACCGCATATCTATGTCGCCAACTGGTTCTATCTGTCGTTCATCCTGACGATTGCGATGCTGCATATCGTCAATAATCTGGCGATCCCGGTCAGCATTTTCGGTTCCAAAAGCTACAGCCTGTTTGCAGGCGTGCAGGATGCGCTGACCCAATGGTGGTATGGGCATAATGCCGTCGCATTTTTCCTGACCACGCCATTTTTGGCGATGATGTATTATTTCGTCCCCAAACAGGCGCAGCGGCCGGTTTACAGCTATCGATTGTCGATCATCCATTTCTGGTCGCTGATTTTCATCTATATCTGGGCGGGGCCGCACCACCTCCATTACACCGCGCTGCCCGACTGGGCGCAGACTTTGGGCATGGTCTTTTCGATCATCTTGTGGATGCCAAGCTGGGGCGGCATGATCAACGGTCTGATGACGTTGAACGGCGCGTGGGACAAAATACGCACCGACCCGATCATTCGCATGATGGTGATTGCCATGGCCTTTTACGGCATGGCGACGTTCGAAGGGCCGATGCTGTCGATAAAGGCGGTCAACAGCCTGTCGCACTATACCGACTGGACGATCGGCCATGTCCATGCAGGCGCGCTGGGCTGGAACGGGATGATCAGCTTTGCCGCCATCTATTACCTTGCCCCGCGCCTGTGGGGACGGCAACGGCTATATTCGCTGCGGATGGTCAATTGGCATTTCTGGTTGGCGACGCTGGGGATTGTTTTCTACGCCGCTGCCATGTGGGTCGCGGGCATCATGCAGGGGCTGATGTGGCGCGAATATGGGGCGGACGGTTACCTCGTCTATAGTTTTGCCGAAACCGTCGCTGCCATGCACCCCATGTATGTGCTGCGCGCGCTGGGCGGCGGCATGTACCTCACCGGCTTTTTCATCCTCGTCTATAATGTCTGGATGACGATCAAGGGCCAGGTGCGCGACGAAGCACCGATGAGCGAGACCCCCCATAATGCCGCAGCGGACCGCCCGCTCCCTAAGGAAGTATGACGCCATGACCAGCGAAACCGACGGCGCCGAGGGCGCACAGGCGAAGGCCCCATGGTATAACCATGGGCGGATTGAACGGAATATCGGGCTGTTGTCCGTTCTTGCCTTTATCGCGGTGGCGATTGGCGGCGCGGTTGAAATCGCACCCCTGTTCTGGATCGACCGGACGATTGAACGGGTGGAGGGGGTGCGCCCTTACACCCCGCTCGAACTCGCTGGTCGCGACATTTATATCCGTGAAGGCTGCTACACCTGCCACAGCCAGATGATCCGCCCCTTTCGGGATGAGGTGGAACGCTATGGCCATTATAGTCTGGCGGCTGAATCCATGTATGATCACCCCTTTCAATGGGGCAGCAAGCGCACCGGGCCGGATCTGGCGCGGGTGGGCAATCGTTATTCGGACGAATGGCATGTCCAGCACCTCGTCGATCCGCGTTCGGTGGTGCCTGAATCGGTAATGCCAACCTATGCTTTCCTGCGCGAGAGGGATGTTGCCGGGCCGGACATGACGGCGCATCTGCGCGCGCTGACGCGTGAAGGCGTCCCCTACACCCAAAGCGACATCGACAAGGCGAACGAAGATCTGCTGGCGCAGGCTGACCCCAACACCAACCCTGCCGATTTGCAGCGCCGTTACCCGCGCGCGCAGGTGCGCGATTTTGACGGCAACCCTGACCAGACCACCGAAATGGATGCGCTGGTCGCCTACCTCCAGATGCTGGGCACCTTGGTCGATTTCAATCGCGTCCGGGCGGAGGAACTCAGCCAATGAGCGACCATAGCCTCTATGACGCGCTACGCCATTTTGCGGACTCTTGGGGGTTGCTGGCGATGTTGGTGATGTTCGTCGGCTTTATCGGCTGGGTTTTCCGGCCGGGGATGAAGGAAAAACAGCATCGCGCCGCGATGAGCATTTTTGATGAGGATGAGGTTGATGGCTAAGCCGCCAGCATCGGCGCGCAAACGCAGCGTGCAACAGGCCAACCGGCGCGATGAAGTGACCGGCACCGATTTTGTCGGCCATGAATGGGACGGGATAGAGGAACTCAACACCCCGCTGCCGCGCTGGTGGCTGTGGGCGCTCTATATCTCCATCGTCTGGGGCGTCGTCTATGTCATCCTTTATCCTGCGTGGCCGATGCTGAACAGCGCGACCAGCGGGACTTTGGGCTGGACCAGCCGTGGGCAGCTTTCTGCCGAAATGGATGCAGAGGCGGCGCGCCGCGCGCCAATGGTGCGCGCGCTGGCGGCGGTCGATCTCAATGCGCTGCCCGCCAACCGCGAATTGATGCAATTTGCGATTGCGGGCGGGGCGGCGGCGTTTCGCGCCAATTGCGTCCAATGCCATGGTTCGGGGGCGACGGGTTCGCCGGGTTATGCCAATTTGCGCGACGATGACTGGCTGTGGGGCGGGGATATGAACGCCATCCACTTCACCATCACCAACGGCATCCGCAACCCCGACCACCCGCAAACGCGCATGTCGCTGATGCCCGCTTTTGGCCGCGACGGCATTTTAACCGGGCAGCAGATTGATGATGTGGTGAGCCACGTCCGCGTCATTTCGGGGCAGGAACGCGCCAGCGCCGCATCCGCACGCGGCGCGGTGATTTTTGCCGAAAATTGCGCCGTTTGCCATGGCCCGACGGGGGAGGGGATGCGCTCTGTCGGTGCGCCGCGCCTGACCGACCGTATCTGGCTCTATGGCGGCGACCGCGCGACCCTGACCACCAGCGTTGCCAATGCTCGCCGCGCGGTTATGCCCGCATGGGGCGGGCGGCTCGACCCGGTGACGATCAATATGCTGACCGCCTATGTCCATAGTCTGGGCGGCGGTGAAGCGGCCCCAGCACCGTCAGAGACAGGCGCGCAGCCTGCTGCCCCGACGGTGCCCGCAACGCCATAAAGACATGTTTCTGATCCGACGATGCGTCGGATAGAACATAGGAGGAGAAAATGACAGCGCCCGCCCCCGCAAAGGGCTTTTCGCTCTATGCCAAGCGCGAACCGGTCTTTCCCAAAGCGGTGAGCGGCAATTTTCGTCGCCTGAAATGGGCGATTATGGCGGTGACGCTGACCATTTACTATGTGACGCCGTGGTTGCGCTGGGACCGTGGCCCCTATGCGCCGACACAGGCCGTGCTCGTCGATCTGGCGCACCGTCGTTTCTATATGTTCGGTATCGAAATTTGGCCGCACGAATTTTATTATGTCGCAGGACTGTTGATCATGGCGGGGATCGGCCTGTTCCTGCTGACCAGTGCGGTTGGGCGGGCATGGTGCGGCTACGCCTGTCCGCAGACGGTGTGGACCGATTTATTCCAGTTGATTGACCGGTTGGTTGATGGGGATCGCAACGCCCAATTTCGCCTGCACGCTGCGCCATGGGGGCCGGGCAAAATCGCCCGCCGCCTCGTCAAATGGGCGATATGGCTGCTGATTTCGCTGGCGACGGGCGGCGCGTGGGTTTTCTATTTCGCCGATGCGCCGCAGTTGGCCGGACAATTATTTAACGGCAGCGCCGCGCCGGTTGCCTATAGCGCGATTCTGGTTTTGACGCTCACCACCTTTGTCTTTGGTGGGTTCATGCGCGAACAAGTGTGCATTTATATGTGCCCATGGCCGCGCATCCAGACCGCGATGCTTGATGAAAAATCGCTGATCGTCACCTATAAGGATATGCGCGGCGAACCGCGCGGCAGCGTCAAGGCAGCGCGGGCGGAGCCGGACAAATTCGGCGATTGTATTGATTGCGACCAATGTGTCGCGGTTTGCCCGACGGGTATCGACATTCGCGATGGGGCACAGGTCGGCTGTATCACCTGCGCGCTGTGCATCGATGCCTGCGATGCGGTGATGGCACAGGTTGGCCGTCCGCGCGGGTTGATTGATTATGCGACGCTCGCCGATGCAAAGGTGGAGCAGGCGGGGGGTAAGCCCGCGCCGTTGCTCAAAACCATATTTCGGGCGCGCACCTTAATCTATTTGGGGCTGTGGTCGGCGATTGGACTCGGCCTCTTGTTCACGCTGGGCAATCGCACACGCGTGGATATTTCGGCAGCGCAGGAACGCAACCCGCGCTTTGTCCAATTGTCGGCGGGCGATATTCGCAACGCATATTCCATCAATATTTCCAACATGGAAAGCCGCCCGCGCCAGATGCGCGTGGCGATGGAGGGGCTGGCGGGCGGCCATATGTGGCAGGGCGAAAGCAGCGAACATGGCCCTGAACGCGCCATTGACGTGACGGTGCCGGCGGACAGTGTCGCGCGCGTCACCGTCTTTGTCGCCGCCCCATATGGCAATGGACATAGCGAAGATTTCCACTTCACCTTGCGCGCGCTTGACCGCGAAGGCGGCGGGGACAATCATGCCGTCACATTCTCCCGCCCGTTGGAATAAGCCATGCATAGCCCCGAACCGCGCCCATTTACCGGCCGTCATGCGGCGATCATGATCGTCAGTTTCTTTGCGGTCGTCATCATCGTCAACCTGGTCATGGCGCGCTTTGCCATTTCGACCTTTGGCGGCACGGTGGTGGACAATAGCTATGTGGCGAGCCAGCAATATGACCAATGGCTGGCGCGCGCAGAGGCGGGCGAGCGGCTGGGCTGGCAGGTGACGAGCGCGCTGGACGCCCGCCGCCATGTCATCGTGCGCGCGGCGCGCCGCGATGGGGCCGCGCTGAATGATGCGATACTGGCCGCGCGCGCCCACCATGTGCTGGGGCAAAGTGGGGAAGTGCAGATGGACTTTACCGCGCTGGGCAATGGCCAATTTCGTTCAACCCAGCCGTTGCCAGCCGGGCGCTGGCAGGCGGTGGTGACAATCCACCATGGCGCAGACATGCGGCGCACCGCATGGGCATTTGAATGAACGCGCCGTTGCCCGGTGCTAGCGCGATGGGGGACGGCGCGGCTGTGTTGGCGCGTGCGCGCCTCTCCATCCCCGGCATGCATTGCGCAGGCTGCATCGCCAAGGTCGAACGGCTGCTTGGCGCGGCGGATGGCGTTTATGGCGCGCGCGTTGATTTTTCCGAAAAATCGGTGGCGATTGACCATGATGCAGCACAGATCGACGTGCCGCAATTGGTGCGCACGCTCGAACAAAATGGTTTTGCCGCGCACCCGATTTTGACGCTGGATGAAGCCGCCGACAGTGCCGATGCCGCCGCCGCGCGCCACCATGCGATGCTGCTCAGCGCGCTTGGCGTGGCGGCATTTGCATCGATGAACATCATGCTGCTGTCGGTATCCATCTGGTCGGGGCTGGCGGGCAACGGGCGGACGATTTTTCACTGGCTGTCAGCGGCAATAGCGGTGCCGACGGTCATCTGGTCGGGCCGCCCCTTTTTCCAGTCGGCATGGGGGGCGGTGCGCCATGGCCGCACCAATATGGACGTGCCGATTTCCATCGCGGTGCTGCTGACCACCGGCATGTCGCTTTATGAAACCGCGACCCATGGCCCGCACGCATGGTTTGATGGCGCGGTGATGCTGCTGTTTTTCCTGCTCGGCGGGCGGGTGCTCGATTCGATGATGCGCGAACGTGCGCGCGCCGGTGCCAGCGCGCTGATGGCTGCGGGCGCTGCGGGCGCGATGCTGGTTGATGGTACGGGGCGTGCGGTCTGGCACGCGGCGTCGGCCATCCGAGCGGGCGATATGATGCTGGTCGCGGCGGGGGAAAGGCTGGCTGCGGACGGCGTGCTGATCGACGCGGCAGCGCGCATCGACCAATCGATCCTGACGGGGGAGGCGGCGAGCATCCCCTTTGCCAAGGGGCAGATGCTGCTTGCCGGGATGCTCAACCTCGACGCGCCGATCCGCGTGGTGGCGCGCGCGGTGGGCGATGACCGGCGGATTGCCGAACTGGCGCGCGCGATGCGCGATGCCGGGCAGCAAAAATCACGCTATGTCCGCATCGCCGACCGGGCGGCGCGGCTTTATACGCCGGTGGTGCACGCGCTTGCTGCGCTGGGGTTTTTGGGCTGGATGGTCGCCGGGGCCGGTGCGCACCAAAGCCTGCTGGTCGCGGTGGCGGTGCTGCTCATCACCTGTCCCTGCGCGCTTGGCCTTGCGGTGCCGGTGGCACAGGTCGTCGCGTCGGGCGCGCTGATGCGCAGCGGCCTGTTGGTAAAGGATGGCAGCGCGCTCGAACGGCTGGCCGAATGTGACATGGTATTGCTCGACAAGACGGGAACGCTGACGCTGGGCCGTCCGGTGCCGCAATCACTGGACGGGCTGGACGCGACAGCGCGCGCCGTCGCGCTCGCGCTCGCACAGGCGAGCAGCCATCCGCTCAGCCGGGGGTTGGCACGCAGCCTGAACGAAGCGGGCGCGGTGCCCGCCGATGTCAGTGACATTGCCGAAACGCCGGGTATCGGCATGCAGGGGCTGTGGCAGGGGCAGAAAGTCACGCTGGGCCGCCATGCGACCGGGCAAGATGCGGCGCAGGATGTAGGGATGTCCGTCACGCTGACCATTGGCGATGGCGCGGCACATGTCATCGTGATGGAGGATGTGTTGCGCCCCGATGCGACAGCGGCGCTCGGCGCGCTACGCAGCCTCGGCATGCCGCAACAGATTATTTCGGGCGATGGCGCGGCGGCGGTGGCAAAGGTGGCGCAGGCGCTCACCCTTTCCGCAACAGCCACCGCTGACCCAGATGCCAAATTGGCGCTGATTGAACGGCTGCGGGCAGAGGGCAAGCGCGTGCTGATGGTCGGCGACGGGTTGAATGATGGCCCCGCGCTCGCCGCCGCGCACGCATCCATTGCCCCGTCGAGCGCCAGCGATGTTGGGCAACAGGCCGCCGACATGGTGTTCATGGGGGATAGTTTGAACGCCCTGCCGCGCGCGGTGCGCGCCGCGCGGATGACTCAGCGCGTCGTGCGCAGCAATTTTATGCTCGCCATAATTTACAATGTCATTGCGGTGCCGATGGCGATGGCGGGCTGGGTAACCCCGCTTGTGGCGGCGGTCGCCATGTCCTCCTCCTCGCTCATC
Organism: uncultured Sphingopyxis sp.; assembly: GCA_937957805.1. Classification (GTDB taxonomy): domain Bacteria; phylum Pseudomonadota; class Alphaproteobacteria; order Sphingomonadales; family Sphingomonadaceae; genus Sphingopyxis. The sequence goes on along the minus strand of CALFXW010000236.1, from coordinate 5,306 downwards.
GTAGTTGCCAATTCGCTGCGTTTGGTGCGCGCGGCGCGATGACGGCAGGACTACTCTTTCTCATCCCCGTGGCGCTCGGCCTTGGCCTTTTGGGGCTGTTCGCCTTTCAATGGGCGCTGCGCAGCGGGCAATTTTCCGACCTCGACGGCGCGGCGATGCGCATTTTGATTGAGGATGAGGGGGAGGGCGACACGCCGCTTGAGGGGGATGCGCGTAACGGGTAAGCCCGTCCGCATATTTTGCGGAGAATATTGACCCATGCCTTCTGGTTTAATCGCCCTGCTCGACGATGTGGCGGGGATTACCAAAATTGCTGCCGCCTCCATCGATGATCTGGGGGCTGCGGCGGGCAAGGCCGGGTCAAAGGCGGTGGGGGTGGTCATCGACGATGCGGCGGTCACCCCGCGCTATGTCACCGATTTTCAGCCCGACCGCGAATTGCCGATCATCTGGAAAATCGCGCGCGGTTCGCTGTTCAACAAATTGGTCATTTTGCTGCCGGCAGCGCTGCTCCTTTCCAGTTTTGCGCCATGGGCGGTGACCCCGCTCCTCATGATCGGGGGGGCCTATTTATGTTATGAAGGGGCGGAAAAATTGCTCCATGCGTGGCAGGGCAACCATGGGGAGGAGGATGTGCCCGCCTTTGACGAACCGGCAAGCGCAGAGGCGGCAAAGGTAAAGGGTGCCATCCGCACCGACTTCATCCTGTCGGCAGAAATTATGGCGATTGCGCTGGCCGCTGTTGCCGACCAGCCGCTTGCGATGCGCGCCGCCGCGCTGGCGCTTGCCGGGGTGGCGGTGACCGCGCTGGTCTATGGTGTCGTTGCCTGCATCGTCAAAATGGATGATATCGGCCTCGCGCTCGCCAAAAGGCGGCTGGGCGTTACCCGCGCCATCGGTCGTGCGCTGGTGCGCGGCATGCCCCTCGTCATGTCGGCGCTGTCCAAAATCGGCACCGCCGCGATGCTGTGGGTCGGCGGGCAGATTTTCGTCCATGGGATGGAGACATTGGGCGCTGGGGAACCGGCGCATATGTTCCACAGCATTGCAGCGGCGGCGGGGCATGCGCTGCCAGCGATGGCTGCGGCGGTCGAATGGGTTGTCGGCGCGGCCTTGGCCGGCGTTTTTGGCGTGCTGCTTGGCGGCCTGATTGTCGCGGCGCTGGCCCTCATCAAAAAGGCAAAACCCGCAAAGTCAGAAACGAGCGCCTAATTTCTGGCCGCACAGCATCGGCCCATAGCTCGCCGCGAACAGGCCAAAGGCGATGGTCCACAAAATGCCCGACGCGCCGAGCAAATGGCCATAATGGCCGGGTGCGTGACCAAGGGTAAAGGGCGCGGCAACGCGCAGCATCGTCGCCAGATTGACCGCGATATAGATGGCGATGGTTGCCCTGTCGGCGCGGCGGGGCCGCCCGGTGTGGCTGCGGCTGGTGCGCGTCATCAACCCCAGCGTCATGACGCCGATGCCGCCGCTGGTCAGCGCATGCACCGCCCCGCTTTGCGCCACGCTATCGGGCCAGAGCATCGACGCGCCCAACAAAGCCAAGCCCAATGCCACCCAGAAATATCCGGCATGGAGGATGAGGAGCATCGCATCATGCGCAACCTTGTGCCCGCGCCAGCGCGCAAGCCGCACCATATGCCCGAGCCCGGCGAGGAGGAGGGGGATGCCCGCCCAACGCGCGTCGCTTTGCACCACCCAATCGATAAGGCCCACCGCGCTGATTGCCAAAACTAGCCGGTCGAACAGGCCCGGCGGGGCAGGTGGCGGGGTGATTTTGTTGAGCATCAAGTAATTGGCGGTGAAACTTGGCACCAATCGTCCGCCCATCAGCACGATTAAAAAGCTGATGAGCGCGATGCTCGCCCGCTCGACATAGGGGGTGAGGGCGGGATGAAAGCTGCCGACATGCCAGCAGATATTGGCCAGCGCGAGCGCCGAGACGATGATCGCAGGGGGCAGGCTGCGCCAATTGCTGGCGGCAAATTGTTCGCGCAGCAGCGCGAGCGCAAAGAGCAACAGGAACGCGCCATCGATCAGCGCGGCACTGACCGGCCCAATCCATGGCAGGAACAGCATGGCGAACCGGCCCGCCAGCCACAGCAGCAAGAGCGCGACAATCGGTCGTCCGGCAACCGGATATTTGCCAGTCCAATTGGCGCCTGCGACGGTCAGATAGCCGACGATGACCGCGCCCGCATAGCCAAAGAGCATTTCATGGACATGCCAGTCGCGCGAAAAAAATTCGGCGGCCCGCGCCGCGCCCAGCCCCAAAAAGGCGATGATCCATAACGGCACGGCGAGCGCGGCAAAAACCGCCGCGAACAGAAAAAACGGCCTGAAACCAAAGCTCCACAGGGGGTGCCCGCGATATTCGCGCAAAATCTGCGCGGTGGTTTTGGGCATTTGGCACTCCTCAGCTCATATTTTCGGCCAGCCTACGCCTGCCCATCCGTCATTTTTTTGCGCTGGGTCAATGTTGGCCAGACACGACTTTGTCAGCTTCCACCCCTCGCGCCAAGTGCTGATCGTGACGCAATATATATACCATCAAATAATTATGAGGCACTATATATTGACGATGCGCAAGAAATAGGCGTAGCTTGGCGATTCTGGCTAAACCGGTTTGTGGGGGTAAATATGCGGATTTTGCGGCATTTCACGCATGGTGATGGTGGCCCCTATGGCGATATGCCGTTCCAGACTTCATCCTCCAGCATCCGCAATCCTGACGGGTCGGTGGTTTTTTCAGCCGACGCGGTGGAGGTGCCCGCCCATTGGTCGCAGGTTGCGACCGACGTATTGGCGCAAAAATATTTCCGTCGCGCCGGGGTGCCCGCACGCACCCGCCCGGTGCGGGAAAAAGATGTGCCGCGATTTCTCTGGCGGCATGTGCCCGACCGGTTGGCGCTGGCGCAATTGCCCGAAGCCGACCGTTTTGGCGGCGAAACCAGTGCCAAGCAGATTTTCCACCGGCTTGCTGGCTGCTGGACTTACTGGGGGTGGAAGGGCGGATATTTCACCCGCGAATGTGACGCGCGCGCCTTTTATGATGAAATGTGCCACATGCTCGCCGCGCAAATTGCCGCGCCGAACAGCCCGCAATGGTTCAACACCGGGCTGTTCTGGGCCTATGGCATCGACGGGCCGGGGCAGGGGCATTTTTACGTCGACCACCGCGATGGCAAGATTTGCGCATCGACCAGCGCCTATGAACACCCCCAACCGCACGCCTGTTTTATCCAATCGGTCGCCGATGATCTGGTGAACGATGGCGGGATCATGGATTTATGGGTGCGTGAAGCGCGCTTGTTCAAATATGGCAGCGGCACGGGCAGCAATTTTTCGCACATTCGCGGCGCCGACGAACCGCTGGGCGGCGGTGGAAAATCATCCGGCCTGATGTCCTTCCTCCAGATCGGGGACAGGGCGGCGGGCGCGATAAAATCGGGCGGGACGACGCGCCGCGCCGCCAAAATGGTGGTGGTCGATGTCGATCACCCCGACATAGAGGCATATATCGACTGGAAAGTGCATGAGGAACAAAAGGTTGCGGCGCTGGTCGCCGGTTCCAAAATCGTCAAGCGCCACGTCGACGCCATTTTGGCCGCGGCTGCCGAGGGGGGCGCGGAGCCTGCACAAAATGCTGCGCTCAAATCGGCGATGCGCGCGGCGCGCAATGCCGCTGTCCCCGACCAGATGATGAAACGCGCGCTGATGCTGGCCGGGCAGGGCATTTTTGAAATGGCGCTCGACGAATATTCAACCGATTGGGATGCGGAGGGGTATCGCAGCGTTTCGGGGCAAAATTCGAACAATAGTGTGCGGGTCAGCGATGATTTTCTGCGCGCGGTGGAGGAGGATGGCGAATGGGCGCTCACCCGTCGCACCGACGGGGGCGTGCATAAAAAACTGCGCGCGCGCGGCTTGTGGGACAAAATCGGCTATGCCGCATGGGCGAGCGCGGACCCCGGCATCCAGTTCCACACCAGCATCAACGACTGGCATACCTGCCCCAACGCCGGGCCGATCAACGCGTCCAACCCGTGCAGCGAATATATGTTCATCGACGATACCGCCTGCAATCTGGCGTCGATCAACCTGTTGCCCTTGCGGCAGGCAGATGGGCGCTTTGACGTTGCCGCCTTTGAACATGCGGTGCGTTTGTGGACAATCTGCCTCGAAATTTCGGTGCTGATGGCGCAATTCCCCTCGCGGGAGATTGCCAGTCTTTCCTATCAATATCGCACCACCGGGCTTGGCTTTGCCAATATCGGCGGCCTGCTCATGGCGTCGGGCATCGCCTATGACAGCGATGCTGGCCGCGCGCTGTGCGCCAGCATTTCGGCGATTATGACGGGCCGCGCCTATGCAACCTCGGCGCAGATGGCGGGCGAATTGGGGGCATTTGCAGGTTTTGCCGCCAACCGCGATGCGATGTTGCGGGTCATCGCCAACCATCGCCGTGCGGCGATGGGCGAACCGGACGGTTATGATGCGCTGGCAACCCTGCCGGTGCCGCTCGACCATGCGGCATGCCCCGACCCGCAATTGGTGCAACATGCGATTGCCGCGTGGGATGATGCGACGCGGCTGGGTGCGCAGCACGGGTTTCGCAATGCGCAGGTCAGCGTCATCGCGCCCACCGGCACCATCGGCCTGGTCATGGATTGCGACACGACCGGCATTGAACCGGACTTCGCGCTGGTCAAGTTCAAGAAGCTGGCGGGCGGCGGTTATTTCAAGATTATCAACCGCGCGGTGCCGAGCGCGCTCACCACGCTGGGCTATAGCGCGGATGATATTGCGGCGATCAGCCAATATGCGCTGGGCAGCGGCAGCATGGCAGATGCGCCGCACATCAACCATGCGGCGCTGGCAGCGCGCGGGTTCGGCAAACCGCAACTCGCCGCACTCGACGCTGCGCTCACCAGCGCGTTCGACATTCGTTTTGCCTTTAACAAATATGCTTTGGGGCGCGAATTTTTGTGCGACACATTGGGGCTGGACGCTGCGTTGGTCGATGCGCCAGACTTTGACCTCCTCACCCAATTGGGTTTTTCACCGGCAGAGGTGGACGCGGCCAATGCCCATATTTGCGGCACCATGACGCTGGAGGGGGCACCCGGCCTTCGCCCCGAACATCTGCCGATATTTGATTGCGCATCACCATGCGGGCGCAAGGGCACGCGATATTTGTCGGCAGAGGCGCATATCCGGATGATGGCGGCGGCGCAGCCCTTTATTTCCGGCGCGATTTCCAAGACGATCAACATGCCGACCAACGCCAGCGTGGCCGATTG
>CALFXW010000235.1 GCA_937957805.1 uncultured Sphingopyxis sp. | reverse complement strand
CTCAACCAGTTCAAAGGGCAGTTGCTGCCCCTCCACCCGTCGCCCCGCGCGGATAACATGAACGCCAAAGCGCGATTTCACCGGCTCGCCGTGCAATTCCCCCTCACCCAAGGTGAAGAGCGCGTCTTCAAACGGCTGTACCGTCTGGCCGGGGCCGATCTGCCCCAGATTGCCGCCCTGTTCCTTGGACGGGCAGGCCGAATGGGCGCGGGCATATTCGCCAAAGCGCCCCGGTTCGCGTTGCAACACGCGGATTGCCTGACGCGCATCCCCCGCCGCCAAACCATAGGCCAGATCATCATCGGGCGATGCGGCGAACAATATATGCTCCGCCTCGACCAAAGTGGGGGAGGAGAAACGGTCGATATGCTGCATATAGTAACGCCGCGCGGTCGCTTCATCAGCCTTGGGGCTGGTAACCTCCGCCTCCAGCAATGCCTCAATCGCTGCATCCTCGCTGGCCAGCGTGCGCCCATCGCCATCGGTCAGCCCAGCGCCGCTGATGCCCAGACGGCTTGCCTCATCCAGCAATAATTGGCGCAGCACCAGCGCGCGCGCCGCCGCGTCCCACGCCGCCTCTGCACTGGGGGCCGGGTGGTTTTGCACCTCCGCCGCGATGGTTGCGGGCGGGATTTCCACCCCGCCGACGACGATGCGCGGGTGCGCAGGCGCATCGACGGGCGCAGTTGCCGTATCGCCATGATTATGTCCGCAATCACCCATGACGCGCCGCCAATTTACGCGAACGCACAATCTGATATCCCGGCCGCCAGATATAGCGGATGGGGGCCGACAGCATGTGCACCAACCGGGTAAAGGGGAAAAGCAGCAGGATGGTCAACCCCAGCGTCAGATGCGCTTTGAAAATCGGGCTGGTGTCCAGAACAAAGTCCGACGCCCCGGCGCGGAAGGTGAAGATCCCCTGCGCCCAGTTCATGAATTTGACCATTTCATGGCCATCCAGATGCTGCATCGAAATGGGAATGGTGGCCAGCCCCAGGATGAGTTGCAGCCACAAAAGAATGAGGATCATGATATCGGAAAAGCTGGAATTGCGGCGGATGCGCGCGTCGAACAACCGCCGGTGGAGGAGGAGGCTGGCCCCCGCAAAGGCAAGGACACCCGCAACCCCGCCCGCGACCATCGCCAATATCTGTTTTGCCTCATGCGTGATGCCGATGGTGTCAAAAACGATAATCGGGGTGAGCAGGCCGCCCAGATGGCCGAAAAATATCACCAACACGCCCGCATGAAACAGGACGCTGCCCCACATCAACTGCTTACGGCGCAGCAACTGGCTCGACCCCGAACGCCAGCTATATGGTTCGCGATCATAGCGAAATACACTACCGAGCGCGAGCACGGCCAGCGCGATATAGGGGTAGATGCCAAACATCAGATGATTGATAAATTGGGCCATCTCAATGGCTCCTTTCCGCTAGGGGTTCGGCAATGTCGCGCATGCGCGCCACCATGTCCTGCACTTGGGGGCAGTCGGCAGCATCAGGCGAAGCGGGGGCCATGGCGCCAAAGCGCACTTCCTCCTCCGCCCAAGCGGCGTCGAGCGCGGCGAGGTCATCCACATCTTCGGCTACCGCCTGATCTTCGGGCGACTGCGCGCCCGCCATATCGGCGAGCACCGCCATCACTCCGGCATAGGGCGTGCCGCGCGCTGCCAGTCGCCCGGCAAGGAGCGCGATAATAACGCCCGGTTCGCTGAGTCCCTCCACCGCAGCGCCGCGCGGCAGGGTCGAACAATATTCGAGGAAGAGCGGCAGATAATCGGGCAGTTCATTGCCCGACGGCTCCAGCCCCGCGTCAATATAGCGTTGGCGCAAATCGACCATCGCCTGCCCCCGGTCACGGCTTTCGCCATGGACATGTTCGAACAGATGCAGGCTGTGGTTGCGGCCACGGTCGAATATCTCGACATAATGTTCCTGCGCCGCCAACAAATCGCCACCTGCCAATTGCAGCAGCAAGGGTTCGATCCGCCGCACATCGCGCGCGCGCAACATCCCTTCTTCGGACAGGACAGCGCGAATGTCGGGGACAGCGGCCCGCAAATCCGCATCGGGATAGTGGAGCAGCGCGGCGAGCGCGCGCAATGTCCGCGCGCGCATCAGAACACCTCGCTCGGCGTTTGCAATTTCTTGCGCGCAGGGGCCCCGAACATATTGGTGTCGGTTTCGCCCGAGGAGCAGCCGTTGCCGAACGAAAATCCGCAACTGCCACGTTCGTCGAACATGTCCTCCGCATCCTCCCGGTGGCCGGTCGGAATAACAAAACGATCCTCGTAATTGGCGATCGCCATCACCTGATACATTTCGTCAATCTGCGCAGAAGTCAGGCCAACTTTGGTCGCGATATTTTCATCAATCACGCCATCGACCCGTTTTGCGCGCATATAGGCCCGCATGGCGAGCATGCGTTCAAGGCACAGCGCTATCGGCTCCTCCTTGCCCGCGGTGAGCAAATTGGCGAGATATTTCATCGGGATACGCAGCGAACGGACATCGGGCATCCCATCGTTCACTGCAATCTGCCCGGCATTTGCCGCAGACGAGATGGGTGACAGCGGCGGGACATACCAAACCATCGGCAGCGTGCGATATTCGGGGTGGAGCGGAAAGGCGATTTTCCAGTCCATCGCCATTTTCCACACCGGCGATTTGCGCGCGGCCTCCAACCAAGCCTCCGGCACCCCGTCGCGCCGCGCCTGTGCGATGACTTCGGGGTCATTGGGGTCGAGGAAAATATCCAGCTGCGCCTGGTACAAATCCTCTATATTTTCGGTCGATGCCGCTTCCTCTATCCGGTCAGCGTCATAGAGCATGACCCCCAGATAGCGGATGCGCCCGACGCAGGTTTCGCTGCACACGGTCGGCAACCCCGCCTCTATCCGCGGGTAGCAGAAAATGCATTTTTCCGACTTACCGGTTTTCCAATTGTAATAGATTTTCTTGTACGGACAGCCCGACACGCACATGCGCCAGCCCCGGCACTTATCCTGATCGATGAGGACGATGCCATCTTCTTCGCGCTTGTAAATCGACCCCGACGGACAGGCGGCAACGCATGTGGGGTTGAGGCAATGTTCGCACAAACGCGGCAGATACATCATGAATGTATTTTCAAACTGCCCGTAAATTTCCTTTTCAACGCCGTCGAAATTATAATCGGCGCTGCGTTTGGAAAATTCACCGCCCAATATTTCTTCCCAATTGGGGCCCCAGTTGATTTTTTCCATCCGTTCGCCCGACACGAGCGAACGCGGGCGCGCGGTTGGGAAGGCCTTGCTTTCCTTTGCCTGTTGCAGATGCGCATAATCAAAGGTGAAAGGTTCGTAATAATCGTCGATTTCGGGCAGATCGGGGTTGGCGAAAATCTTGGACAAGAGGCGCCATTTGCCGCCCATGCGCGGTTTCAGCCGCCCACCCTTTAAGTCCCAGCCGCCGTTCCAGCGTTTCTGATTTTCCCAATCCTTGGGATAACCGATGCCCGGTTTGGTTTCGACATTGTTGAACCACGCATATTCCATGCCATCACGGCTGGTCCACACATTCTTGCAGGTGATGGAACAGGTGTGACAGCCGATACATTTGTCGAGGTTCAGCACTTTGCCGATTTGTGCGCGGACTTTCATTCTGCTGCCTCCAAATTATTGAGAGGCTCCTCAAGCCAATCGACATTTTCCAATTTACGCACGATGACATATTCATCGCGGTTCGAACCAACCGTGCCATAATAGTTAAAACCATAGGCCAGCTGGACATAACCGCCGATCATATGCGTTGGTTTCAGCACCGCGCGGGTGACGCTGTTGTGGATGCCGCCGCGCTGTCCGGTGAGCGGGGATCCGGGCACATTCACAATTTTTTCCTGCGCATGGTACATGAAGAGCGTCCCTTCCTTCATGCGCTGTGACACCACCACGCGCGCGACCAGCGCACCATTGCTGTTGAACGCTTCCACCCAGTCATTATCGACCAGACCCGCGCGCGCGGCATCCACTTCCGACATCCAGACGATCGGCCCGCCGCGTGACAGTGTCAGCAGCAACAGATTGTCGGTATAGGTCGAATGGATGCCCCATTTCTGGTGCGGGGTGATGAAGTTCAAAATGACGTGCGGTTGCCCCGCCGCCTTGTCGATCATCGGCTTGACCGCCTTGGTATCAATCGGCGGGCGATAGACGCAAAACCCCTCACCAAAGGCGCGCATCCACAAATGATCCTGATACAGCTGCTGCCTGCCGGTCAATGTGCGCCACGGGATAAGTTCATGCACATTGGTATAGCCGGCATTGTAACAGACATGTTCGCTTTCCAGCCCCGACCATGTCGGGGAGGATATGATCTTGCGCGGCTGTGCCTGAATATCGCGAAAGCGGATTTTTTCTTCCTGTTTGGGCAGGGCCAGATGGGTGTGGTCGCGCCCGGTAAATTCGCTGAGCGCCGCCCAAGCCTTTACCGCAACCTCGCCATTGGTTTCGGGCGCGAGTGAGAGGATAACCTCTGCCGCGTCAATCGCGCTGTCGATCTTGGCCAACCCCTTGGCCGCCCCCTCTTCGCGCACTTCGCCGTTCAACCCGCGCAGCAAATCTACCTCATGCCCGGTTTCCCAGTTGATGCCTTTGCCGCCATTGCCGATGCTTTCCATCAACGGGCCGAGTGAGGTGAAACGCTGGTATATATTGGGGTAATCGCGTGTTACCACCGCCACATTGGCCATGGTGACACCGGGCACGGGCACGCAATCACCCTTGCCCCAATCGGCGACGTCAAATGGCTGGGCAATTTCGCCCGGCGTGTCGTGGAGGATGGGGGTGAGCACCACATCTTCTTCCACCCCCAGAACTTCGGGCGCGATTTCGGAGAATTTATGCGCCAGCGTCTTAAAAATTTCCCAGTCGCTTTTGGATTCCCACACCGGGTCAACCGCCGCCGATAGCGGGTGGATAAACGGGTGCATGTCGGACGTGTTCAAATCATCCTTTTCATACCAGCTGGCGGTCGGCAGCACGATGTCCGAATAAACACAGGTCGTCGACATGCGGAAATCGAGCGTGACGAGCAGGTCGAGTTTCCCGCGCGGCGCATCATCATGCCAGACGACATCGTCGGGCTTTTGCGCGCCCAGTTCGCCCAGATCCTTGCCCTGCACGCCATGCGCTGTGCCCAGCAAATGTTTGAGGAAATATTCGTGCCCCTTGCCCGAAGAGCCGAGCAGGTTTGACCGCCAGATGAACATGTTGCGCGGCCAGTTGGCTGGATTATCGGGATCAGCGCAGCTTAGTTCCAGCGCGCCGGATTTCAGACCATCGGCCACATAATCCTTGGCCGACTGGCCCGACGCCTTGGCCGCCTTTGCCACCTCCAGCGGGTTGGTTTTAAGCTGGGGCGCGCTGGGCAGCCAGCCCATGCGTTCGGCGCGGACATTATAGTCGATGAGCGCGCCTGACCAATCGCGCTTGGGTGCGGTGGGGGACAAAATATCCTCCACCCCCAATGTTTCATAGCGCCACTGATCCGAATGGGCATAAAAGAAACTGGTGCCGTTCATATGGCGCGGGGGACGCTGCCAATCCAGACCAAAGGCCAATGGCTGCCAGCCGGTTTGCGGGCGCAATTTTTCCTGACCAACATAGTGCGACCAGCCGCCACCCGATTGGCCGATGCAACCGCACATCACCAACATGTTGATGATGCCGCGATAATTCATGTCCATATGATACCAATGGTTCAGGCCAGCGCCCAAAATCACCATTGATTTGCCGTGGGTTTTTTCGGCATTGGTCGCAAATTCGCGCGCAATGGTGATGATATGGTCGGCCGGAACCCCGGTAATCGCCTCTGCCCAGGCGGGGGTATATGGGGTCATGTCGCCATAATCGCGCGCGACATTTTCCCCGCCCAGTCCCCGGTCCAGCCCATAATTGGCGCAGAAAAGGTCAAATACGGTGGCGACATAGGCCTTGCCGTCTTTCAAACTCACTTCGCTGACCGGCACACGGCGTTTCAGCACGTCTTCATGGTCGGTGCCCTTGAAATGGTCGTGCGCGCGGTTGCCGAAATAGGGGAAAGCGACATCGACAATCGCATCATGCTCCCCATCCAATATCGCGGTCATCCGCAATTTGGTGTCGGTCCCCTTGCCGTCCTTTTCCTCCAGATTCCATTTGCCCTTGTCACCCCAGCGGAAACCGGCGCTGCCCAGCGGGGCGACGAGTTTCTTGGAGTTTTCGTCAAAGGCGACACATTTCCATTCGGGGTTTTCCTTTTCACCCAAAGCGCCCTTTACCTCACTGGCGCGGAGCAGCGTGTCGGGGACAAAGGCACCATCCTGTTCGACCAGACGTACCAGCATCGGGAAATCGGAATAGCGGCGGCAATAATCCTCAAAATATTCAACCTGCCGGTCGAGGTGATATTCGCGCAATATGACATGGCCCAGCGCCATGGCGAGCGCGGCGTCGGTGCCCTGTTGCGGGTTGAGCCACAGGTCGGCAAATTTCGTCGCCTCGGCATAGTCGGGGGAAACCACCGCCACCTTGGTGCCGCGATAGCGTGCCTCTGTCATGAAATGCGCATCGGGGGTGCGGGTCTGCGGCACATTGCTGCCCCACAGCATCAGGAAGCCCGCATTATACCAATCGGCGCTTTCGGGAACGTCGGTTTGTTCACCCCAGACCTGCGGGCTGGACGGCGGCAAGTCGCAATACCAGTCGTAAAAGGACAGACAGGTGCCGCCGAGCAGCGACAAATAACGCGCACCGGCCGCATAGCTCACCATCGACATCGCCGGAATGGGGGAGAAACCGACGACGCGATCCGGCCCGTGCTTTTTGGCGGTATAGGCGTTGGCAGCAGCGATAATCTCACTCACCTCATCCCAAACGCCGCGCACAAAACCGCCATGCCCGCGGATCGAGGTATAGGAATCGCGCTTCGCCGGATCCTCGACAATCGACGCCCATGCCGCAACAGGCGACAGGGTCGCACGCGCTTCGCGCCACAGACGGATCAGGCGCGAACGGATCAGCGGATATTTGAGGCGCTGGGCCGAATAAATATACCAGCTGTAACTTGCGCCGCGCGGGCAGCCGCGCGGTTCATGGTTGGGCAGGTCGGGGCGGGTGCGCGGATAATCAGTCTGCTGGGTTTCCCAGGTGATAATCCCGCCCTTGACGTATATTTTCCACGAACAACTGCCGGTGCAATTGACCCCATGGGTTGAACGGACAATTTTGTCATGCTGCCAACGCTTGCGATAGCCATCTTCCCAATCGCGCGCCTCTGCGGTCGTTTGCCCATGGCCGCCGGAAAAGCTTTCCCGCTTGCGATTGAAAAATGTCAGACGGTCGAGCAGCTGGCTCATATCTTCCTCCAAAAAAAACCCTTCATGCCGCCTGGCTGGCGCGCGCGTGGGCTTTGCGTTCAATCGCGTAAAGCACACCGCCGGGCCGCGAATAAATGACCCATGTCAAAGCAGCGCAACTGGCGTAAAAAATGACAAAGCCGACCAGCGCCGCCATGGGTGACCCGGTTGCGGCGATCGAACTGCCAAAGCTTTTGGGAATGAAAAAGGCGCCATAGGCCGCAACCGCGCTGGTAAAGCCAACGATGGCTGCCGATTCTTTTTCCGCTTGCCGCTGGCGGGCGCTCGCCGACAATTCGGGCATTAACCGGGCGATTTCACCCCCCATGATGTTGGGGATCATCTGAAAGGTGGAGGCATTGCCAACCCCGCTTGCCAAAAAGATGAAGATGAAGCTGCCCAAAAAGCCCCAGAAATGCCCGATGCTGAGCGCATGGCCAACGCCGACAACGCCTGCAATCATCGCAATGAACACCCAGAATGTGACGCGCGCGCCGCCCCATTTGTCAGCCATCCAACCACTAAACGCCCGTGATAATGCGCCAACCAACGGCCCCAAAAACACATATTTGAGGGCATTGACGTCCGGAAAAGCGTGTTTGGCGAGCAGCGGCAGACCCGCCGAAAAGCCAATGAAGCTGCCAAACGTGCCAGTATAGAGCCAGCACATCAGCCAATTATGGCTGCGCTGGAATATCACCGATTGTTCGGCAAAGCTCGCCTTGGCATCGGCAATATCGTTCATCCCCACCCAGGCGATCAGCGCGGACGCAATGATGAACGGCACCCAGATAAAGCCCGCATTTTGCAGCCATAGTGGCGGTGCATCCCCCAGATGGAGGCTGGCCCCACCCATAACGCCAAACACGCCACTGGTGATGATGATCGGCACGATGAACTGCATTGCCGACACACCCAGATTACCGAGCCCGGCATTGAGCGCCATGGCATTGCCCTTTTTCGCCTTGGGGAAAAAGAAGCTGATGTTCGACATCGACGATGCAAAATTGCCGCCGCCCAGCCCGCACAGCAAAGCGAGGACGAGGAAGATGATATAGGGGGTATCGGGGTTTTGCACCGCATAGCCGATGCCAAAGGCGGGGAGGAGCAAGCTCGCCGTGCTCATCGTCGTCCACAGCCGCCCGCCGAAAATCGGCACCATGAAGCTATAGAATATGCGGAATGTCGCACCCGACAGGCCGGGCAGCGCCGCCAGCCAGAATAATTGGTCGGTGGTATAGGCAAAGCCCGCCTTGGGCAGTTCGGCAACCACCATCGACCAGACCATCCACACCGCAAAGGCAAGGAATAGCGCAGGGATGGAGATATAGAGGTTGCGCCGGGCAATTTTTTCACCCGTCGTTTCCCAGAAATCCGCGTCCTCCACATCCCATTTGTCGAGCACACGCTGCGGCGCGCCATGTTTGGCCGGGTCGTGCATATCCGCCAATTCGGGGAATTGTGGCAGGCTGCGTGGGTCGATGCC